>NZ_CP009048.1:2289375-2600000 GCF_000746525.1 Pseudomonas alkylphenolica | reverse complement strand
CCCAGCAGCACCCCGACCACGCTGAGCCTGCCGTTGACCGACCTGGTCGTGATCCAGCGCGCCGAGTACAGCCTGAATGCTGGAGAACTGACCCTGGTCGCCTCGACCAGCGACGAGACCAGTCCACCGTCGCTCACCGCCACTACCGGTAACGGCACGCTCATCGGCACCTTGAGTGGCACTGGCGCGGTCAAGACACTCACCGCCGGACAAACGCCACTGCCACCGGCCACGGTCACGGTGACCAGCGCCTATGGCGGTAGCGACAGCGAAGAAGTGGTGCTCGTGCCATGAACATCATTACGCCACGTCCCGTAGCAGGAGGCAGCATGAATAACTGGCCACGCCTGGCGCTCTGCGCAGCCGGGCTTTCCCTCTCGCTGGCCGGCACTGCCTGGGCCGGCCTCAAAGCGGTCGATCCGGGCCCCTACACCTTGGCCACCGGGCGTTACCCGATGTGGTACCAGGACCACAACGACCTGTCCATGGAACTGTGCCAGTCAAGAGCGGCGAGTTCGCGGGTACCCGTGTCGGTACCACCGGCCTATATGTGTACGCTGCTGCCTGAGCCTGGTGTCTACGATGATGCCCTGCCGCTGGTGTTCCCCGATAACTGGCCACCGGAGATGTTCTGGTACCTGGCTGAAACGGCGATTCCGGCAGTGGGCAACAGCGGCTATGAGCTGGACGTTTATGTCGCCGGTATCGAAGCGGCGTTTGCCAGCGAGAACCCGATCGACGGCGACCAGCAGAGCTTTGCCCGGATCCGCATTCGTGTCTCGGTGCCCCAGGCCGGCACCTATGTGATCACCCACCCCTATGGTGTCGAGACCGTCAACGTCACGACCCCCGGACGGCGCGCGATCAACATTACCCGTGACGTCGGCATCGGTGCCCCGGGCGATTTCAGCGGTGCGCTCAAAGGTGCCTTGGGGCCGTTCCTGCGCGGTGCGGGTGGCCCTTACACCGAGATCAACCCGGATACCAGCGCCAGCGAAACGTTCATCGGCGACCCGAACATCACTGAAGCCGTGATCGGCAGCCCGTTCAACACCAACTATGTGGAGATCAAAGGGCCGGCCGGCACCATCCGCACCGACGTCTTCACCGTGTCCGGCAAGGTGCTCGATGCCCGCGACCAGACCCCTGCAGAGCTTGAACGCGCCAGCTACCGGCGTACTTCAGACGGTACCCGGGTAGAGGTGTTCGCCAAGGCACCGAACAATGCCACCCTGTGCTTCCGCGAAACCCTGGCACTGGTCCCCGGCACCCCGGCTTCGCCTTGCCAGTTCAACCTGCTGCCGGACAACAACGGCCTGTTCTTCGCTCACCGCTTGAGCCCTGGCGCGCCACCACCGGTGATCGTGGTCACCGCCACCGACCCTAGCGGGGCTACCCGCCCCACCGCGCTGTCGCGCAAGCTCAGCGATGTGGTCAAAGTCACCACCGCGCGCTACGACTGGGCCAACAAGCGCCTGCGGATCGAAGCCAGCTCCAGCGACGAAGTACAGGTGCCCGACCTGGTCGCCCAGGGCTATGGCCGCCTTTCCAAGTCCGGCACCGTGCAAAGCCTGACGGTCAATGACCTGGCACAGCCTCCGGCCAGTGTCACGATCAAATCCGCTGCCGGTGGCAGTGATACCGAAGCGGTGGTGGTGGTCGGCAATGCGCCGGTCGAAGCCGAGAACCAGGCGCCGGTAGCCGTTGCGGATCAGGGCAGCACCAGCTTCGGCGTACCGCTGACCTTGAACCTGCTGAACAATGACCGCGACCCGGACAACAACGTGCCACTGACCATTGCTGACCTTACCCAGCCTGGCCCGGGTCAAGGCAGCGTCGCGCCCAGCGGTAGTGCTGCAGTGCTCTACACCCCACCGCCAGTGGTCAACGGGCCGATGACCGCAACCTTCACCTACCGGGCCCAGGACAACAAAGGGCTGAAGTCAGAGGTGAGCACAGTGACCATCAACGTCGCCCCGAACCAGGCGCCGACGGCAAACAACGACACCGCTGCAACCCTGGGTGTCGCCCTGCCGATCAACGTCCTGCTCAACGACAGCGATCCGGAAGGCAACACGCCTCTGGCGGTCAACAGCGTGTCGCAACCTTTGGACGGCCGCGGCTCGGTGAGCACCGACGGCAACCTGGTGACCTACACCCCACCGGCTTCGATCCCAGCGACGTTCACCACCAGCTTCACCTACATCGCCCGCGACAGCCTCGGGGCCCTGTCGACGCCTGCCACCGTAACGGTGCAGGTCTCGCCACGGCCGGCGGCAGAAACCTTCGCCGTCACCACCGCGACCGTCACCGCGCGCTCCAACAACCGCTACAACTGGGACCTCTCCGGCACTTCGTCGGTGACTACCGGTAACACCGTCACCGTGCAGGTCACCACCCCGAGCGGGCTGGTCACCCTGGGCAGTACCACGGTACCGCTGACCGGACGCTGGCGGTTGACGGTGAGCAACAGCACCACGGTGATCCCGACCGCAGCACCGTCGGCGACCATCCGCACCAGCCAGGGCACTGTCCGTACCGTGCCGGTTAACGTGCAGTAGAACGCAGGAGAAATGACCATGGCGCGCCTGACCACCTTGCTGCTGTGCCTGACCTTGCTGGGTCAGGCCGCCCTGGCCGACGACTTGATGGACAACGCCGATCTCGGCCCCGGTGGCGACCTGGGTGAACCGCTGTCGCTGCAACCGCTGCCGGCCAGCACCGGGCAGCAGGCGCAGATCGAGCAGAACGGCCAGGCCAACCGCGCCGCCATCGGCCAGGACGGTCAGGCCCTGCTGGGTCGCATCGTGCAGTCGGGCGGTGCGCAGGAGGCGTACATCCTGCAACAAGGCAACGACCTGATGGCCAGCATCAACCAACAAGGCTATGGCAACAGTGCCTCGATTGCTCAGAGCGGCAGCAACAACCGCGCAAACATCGAGCAATACGGCAACAGCAATAGCGCCAGCATCAAACAGGACGGCACCGGGCTGCAAAGCTCGGTGGTCCAGGCCGGCAACGGCCAGCGTGTGCAAGTCAACCAATACCGTTGAAACCTGGAGGCACCACCATGTTCAAGCTCGCTCCCTTAAGCGCCGCCATCGTACTGTGCCTTGCAGGCCAGGCGATTGCCGATGAAAGCCAGTCGACCCAGAACCAGTCGGGTACCGAGAACATCGCAGAGGTTAAACAGACCGCTGCCCCGTTGAGCATTACCACTCAGGACCAGGTCGGCCTGGGCAACAACCACGCCGCCAAGCAGGAAGGTGGCAACAGCAAGATCCAGCAAAGCACCACCGGTGAATACAACGCCGGTTACGCCGAGCAACTGTTCGAGTTCGGCAGCCAGATCAAACAGCAATCGTCCGGGGCGCTGAACAACACCCATGCCAGCCAGTCCCTGGGTACCGAAAACGAAGCCGAGCAGACCCAGGAAGGCAGCGGTAACTTCTCGTTCGTCTACCAGGACAGTCAGACTGGCAGCACAGGCACCACGATGCAGTACGGTAGCGATAACCGTGCCTTCGTCGAGCAATTGAACGGCGGTGCTGCCAACAACGCCTTGAGCATCCAGTCCGGTACCGACAACTACAGCGCCGCCGAACACATCAACCATACCGACGGCCAGATTGGCATCTATCAGACCGGTGAGAGCAACTGGGCCTATGGCGACCAGCGCGAGGGTCAGGGGGGTACCGTCACCATTACCCAGAACGGCGCGAGCAACTCCACCGAAGTCTGGCAGGACACCCAGGCGGGCAGCCACGCATCGGTAACCCAATATGGCATGACCAACGAAGGTGTGATCGACCAGAGTTTTGGTGAAAACAACATCGCCAGCATTTTCCAGAGCGGCAATCTCAACGCCATCTACGCCGACCAGTACGAATCGACAGGTTCGCTGTCGACCCTGGCCCAGTCAGGTAACGGCAACGTCAGCTTCACCTACCAGACCGGCGACAGCCATGTGCTGGAAGTCAGCTCAAACGGCACGGGCAACAAGGTGCTGGCCAGCAACTGGAAAGGCGATAAATCCGGTGGTCAGTTCGGCTACAGCCAGACGGCAGTGATCAACCAGAACGGCAGCGGCAACAGCGCCAACCTGACCCAGAAGGACGTCGCGCAAATGGCGCGACTGGACCAGTACGGCACCGGCAACACCGCCGAAGTGACCCAGGTCGACACCAACAACGAGCTGTACTTTGAACAGAACGGCACTGACAACCTGCTGATCGCCGATCAACGCGGCACCACCAACTACGCCACCGGCTCCAGCGCTGGCGAGAGCAACGTTGTCAAGCTGGACCAGTCCGGCACTGGCAACCAGAGCTCCACCTGGCAGCTGTACGGTGACCACAACAGCGCCACCATCAAACAGACCGAAGGCGTCAACGTCGCCTACGTGACTCAAGGTGGCTCCTACAACCAGGCCTCGGTCGAGCAGAGCGGCGCGAGCATGAACGCGACCGTCCAGCAGTATGGTTACGGCAACCAGGCCACTGTGTTGCAGCAATAGCATTACCGCCGGCTTGTACCAGCGGCGGTGCAACTTGCGTCACGATGTTGCTCACTGGATTTTCCCGCTTGACCGCAGTTACCGATGGGGGTGACTGCGGTCCTTTTTCCTCTCCCCAGGCCCCTGCTAACCCACTCCTCCCGCCAGAACCCTTGACTCAGAGCCTTCGCTCGCGACCCGTTAATATTTTATTTCTCGCCTGAACGCTTTACATGCTAATGCTAATCCTTATCATTCTCGACGCCTTGAGCAAGGCCCATCAGTCCCGGGCCCTGCTCACCCTTTGTTCAAGGAGACATTTGACATGGCGTCGCGCTTCAACCTCAGCCCCTTGAGTATTGCCTTGCTGGCAACACTGGGCTCCTCGACCCTCACCGCCGCTCCCCTGCAACTGCCCGCCGATGAAGTGCAGATCCAGCCTACCGACCTGCCGGTCGCGGGCACCCGCCAGGCTATAGAGCTGGAAGACACCAAAGTACTGGGCACCGCCGAAGAGGAGCTCAAACAAGCCCCCGGTGTGTCGATCATCACGGCTGAAGACATCAAGAAGCGCCCGCCGGTCAACGACCTCTCCGACATCATCCGCCGCGAACCCGGGGTCAACCTGACCGGCAACAGTAGCAGCGGTGCGCGCGGCAACAACCGCCAGATCGACCTGCGCGGCATGGGCCCGGAAAACACCTTGATCCTCATCGACGGCAAGCCTTCGACCTCGCGCAATGCCGTGCGTTATGGCTGGAGCGGCGACCGCGACACCCGCGGCGAAACCAACTGGGTACCCGCCGAAGAAGTCGAGCGCATCGAAATCCTGCGCGGCCCGGCGGCCGCTCGCTACGGCTCCGGGGCCATGGGCGGTGTGGTGAACATCATCACCAAACGCCCGACCGAGGACCTGCGCGGTTCCATGACCCTCTACACCATGCTTCCCGAGGACGATGCCGAGGGCACTGGCAAGCGTGTCAACTTCAGCCTCAGCGGGCCGCTGACCGACAGCCTGATCTTTCGCGTGTACGGCAACCTGAACAAAACCGACGCCGATGACATGAAAATCAACTCGGCGCACCAGGCCTATGAAGAGTCCTTGATGGCCGGCCGTGAAGGCGTACGCAACAAAGACATCAACGGCATGCTGAGCTGGAAGATCGACCCGGCCAACACCGTCGACCTGGAAGCAAGCTACAGTCGCCAGGGCAATATCTTCGCCGGTGACACCATGCTCAACGCCGGTGGCGAATTCGTCGAAAGCCAGGTCGGCAAGGAAACCAACGTCATGCAACGCTCCAGTTTCGCCGCGACCCATCGCGGCGACTATGACTGGGGCACCTCGACCGCATCGCTGTCCTACGACCTGACCCGTAACGGCCGCCTCAATGAAGGCCTGGCTGGCTGGGGTGAAGGTGCCCCCTCAGGCAGTGCCGGGCGCTTTGAATCGCGCCTGCGCAACACCCGCGCCACCGGCGAGGTCAACCTGCCGCTGAGTATGGGCCTTGAGCAAGTGCTGACCCTGGGTGGCGAATACCTTTACGAGTCGCTCAACGACCCAGGCTCGCTGCGTCCGCAAAGCTATGACCCGGGCGCCGAACTGCCAGGCTTCGACCGTTCCCAGACCAAATCCACTGCACGCAGCTTTGCCCTGTATGCCGAAGACAACATCGAAGTCGGGGCCAACACCATCGTCACCCCCGGCCTGCGCTACGACCATCACGAGGACTTCGGCAGCAACTGGAGCCCAAGCCTCAACGCCTCGCACCAGATCACCGAAGCCTTGAGCGTCAAGGGCGG
Source organism: Pseudomonas alkylphenolica (assembly GCF_000746525.1). NCBI lineage: Bacteria > Pseudomonadati > Pseudomonadota > Gammaproteobacteria > Pseudomonadales > Pseudomonadaceae > Pseudomonas > Pseudomonas alkylphenolica. The sequence goes on along the minus strand of NZ_CP009048.1, from coordinate 2,593,702 downwards.
TATCGCCCGCGCCTACAAGACCCCGAACCTGTACCAGGCCAACCCCAACTACCTGCTCTACAGCCGTGGTGGTGGTTGCAACTCCAGCGAGGTCAACGAAGGCGGCTGCTATTTGCTGGGCAACGCCAACCTCGACCCGGAAACCAGCGTCAACAAAGAGCTGGGCCTGGCTTACGACAAAGGCACCTGGCGCACCAGCGCCACCTACTTCCGTAACGATTACAAGAACAAGATCGAGGCCGGTAACCAGACCTTGTTCCGCCTGCCCAACGGGCGCCGTATTCTGCGCTGGGAGAATACCGGCAAAGCGGTGGTGCAAGGGGTGGAAGGCAACCTGTTCATCGCGCTCACGCCAAGCCTGGACTGGAACACCAACTTCACCTACATGATCGAATCAGAAAACAAGAAAACCGGCGAACCGCTGAGCATCATCCCGGAGTACACGGTCAACTCGACCCTGGACTGGAATGCCACCGACAAACTCTCGTTCCAGCTCAACGGCACCTACTATGGCAAGCAGGAAGCACCCAGCTACAACGCCCGCGCCAATGAAGCGCTGGACCCCAAAGTGCAAAAGGACGTCGACCCTTATGGGCTGGTCGGCATCAGCAGTGGCTATGAATTCAACAAGCACCTGAGTGTGCGGGTCGGGGTCAACAACCTGTTCGACAAGCGCCTGTACCGTGAAGGAAATTCTGACGAAGCCGGTGCATTGACCTACAACGAAGCTGGACGAGCCTACTACGCTTCCTTCACTACTTCGTTCTAAAAACCTACAGGGGCCGCACAACACTGTGCCGCCCCTGACTAGATCGAGCCGGACGAAAACCCTTCACCTGTAGGATTTTTCGTCAACGCTAGCCGATAAATTCAACACAACTATGCCCCCCGTACTATCGTTCCTTGAACCGACGTATCGTTGGCGCCCTTCCGGCCCAGGCCAGAGCCGCCCTCCTGAATGACTCGGGATTTTGCTTACATACTCGACAAGGAGCTGAACTTTGACCTCTGTGTTGATTGTTGACGACCACTCCACCGTGCGCTTGGCCGTTCGCATGCTGCTTGAACGCGAACACTTCACTGTCGTCGGTGAAGCCCACGACGGTGAAACTGCAGCGCAGATGGCACGGGACCTTCGCCCTGGCGTGGTGATTCTCGACATCGGTCTGCCAGGTATTGATGGCCTGAGCGTATTGAAACGCTTGCAGCAACTCGAACCTGCGCCACGTGTGATGGTGCTGACCGGCCAACCCGCCAATCTGTTTGCCCGCCGCTGCCTGGACGCCGGTGCTTCAGCCTTCATTCGCAAGGACGAAGACCTCGAAGCCCTGTTGTCGGCATTGAAAGCCATGATCAAGGGCTACTCGGTTTTTCCCGACCTACCGATGCAGCACGGTCCAATGCTGAGCGAACAACAGCGCTTGAAGAAACTTTCCGATCAGGAGTTAGCCGTACTACGGCTGCTGATAGAAGGACAATCGAACAACGCCATCGCTGAACGCATGCACCTGAGTGCGAAAACCGTCAGCACCTACAAAACCCGGATCCTGGACAAACTGGAGCTGCGATCCTTCGTGGAGCTGATTGAACTGTCGCACCGTCATTCGCTCTGAGCCCGCCATGAACCGGCTCACAGCCTTACTGCTAGGTTGCCTGCTAAGCCTGCAGACACTCCTCGCCTTTGCCATCGATGTCGGTGAACCACGCCAACTACTGGCACGGTCGATCAGCAGCACGACGCTGGCGCTGTCAGCCGAAGACCGAAACTGGCTCAAGCACAAGCATCACTTACTGCTCGGCACCACCAATCCCGACTACCCGCCGTTCGATATCAATGTCAGCAACAGTGACTATGAAGGTTTGACTGCCGACTACGCCGGATTGGTCAGTGAGCTGCTCGGCATTCCGATCGAGGTCCGGCGCTTTGCCGATCGCGCCCAGGCGATTGCCGCGCTGCATGCCGGCAAGATCGACCTGCTGGGCAGTTCCAATGCCTTCGAAGCCGCCGATGCGCAACTGGTACTTAGCCGCGCTTACACCGACGACCAATCGGTGATTGCCATCGGTTCAGGGAAATCCCTGGGGCTCAACGACAAGCTTGCAGGGTTGCGCCTGGCGATGGTCGATCATTATCTGCCAACGCCTGTAGTCACCGCGCTTTACCCGCAGGCGAAACTGCAGCTTTACAGCTCCAACCTGGCAGGCCTGTCGGCCGTATCGCTGGGCAAGGCCGACGCGTTTCTCGGCGACGCGGTCAGCAGTGACTACCTGATCAGCCGCGTCTACCTGGGCAGCGTGCAGATCGATCATTTCATCAAGAATCTGCGCGGCACCTTTGCCTTTGCCGTCTCCCGCAACAACTCTACTGTACTGCGCCTGCTCAATCAGGCACTCGACCACATCGGTGACAACGACCGTTTGAACATTCTGCGCCGCTGGACCAGCGGCAGTACCCGGGTGCTGCTCAACCGCAGCACCCTGAGCCTGAGCGCCGCTGAGCGCAGCTGGATCGAGCAGCATCCACGGGTGCGGGTGGCGATCAACAAGTACTTTGCGCCCATGAGCTTTTACGATGACCGTCATCAGTTTCGCGGCATCACTGCCGATGTCCTTGACCAGATCAGCCTGCGCACCGGTCTGAAGTTCGACATTCAAGTCGTGGATACGGTGGCGCAAATGATCCAGCAGGTCGAACACGGTAACGTCGATATCGCCGGCGTACTACCGCCCACTCCAGGACGTGAAGCCAGCTTGCGCTTCACGCGCCCCTATCTGATTACTCCGCGGGTGCTGGTCACCCGCGCCGACAACAGTGATCTGCACAGTCCCGAGCAACTCAAGGGCTTGCGCCTGGCGTTGATACGCGACTTCTTCCCACTTGAAGCCGAGCTGCGTCTACGCTTCCCGCAAACCACACTGGTAGAGGTCGATGATCCGCTATCGCTGATGGAATCTGTAGCACAGGGCAAGGCCGATGTGGCCTTGAGCTCACAGATCAACGCTGCCTATTTTGTCAGCCGCATGTTCAAAGACCGGCTGCAGATCGCTTCGATATATGGAGACCAGCCCGGCATTGCCTCTTTTGCCGTGGCCCGCAATGCAGCGCTGCTGCACTCGATCCTCGACAAAGCCCTGCTCAGTATCCCTCCCGACGAAATGACCGAACTGACCGGCCGCTGGCGAACCAACGCACTGATCAGCGACAGCCTCTGGTACAACTACCGCGGGCTTATCCTGCAGATCCTGCTCGGTGCCGGGGTACTGATCGCGGCGGTAATTGTCTGGAACCGCTACCTGCGCAAACTGATCCAGCAACGCAGCGCGGCCGAGCAGGCGCTGCAAACGGAGCTGGGCTTCAGCAAGCGCCTGCTTGAAGAGTTACGCCTGGCCAAAGAGCAGGCCGAAGACGCCAGTCGCGCCAAAAGCACCTTCCTGGCGACCATGAGCCATGAGATCCGTACGCCGATGAACGCGGTCATCGGTCTGCTTGAACTCGCCGTCCAGGATGCTGAACAAGGCCGTGCCGACCGCGCGTCGCTACAGGTGGCATTCGAGTCGGCCAATGGCATGCTGGAACTGATCGGCGACATTCTCGACATCGCCCGTATCGAATCCGGGCACATGTCTCTGGCGCCTCAGCCGACCGACCTCAATGCCCTGGTCAGCGCTACCGTGCGGGTATTCGAAGGCAACGCCAGGCTCAAAGGACTGAGACTGGAAAGCGATCTGCAGTCCACGCAGCATCTGGTCCTGGTCGATTCGCTGCGTCTCAAGCAGATCCTCTCGAACCTGGTAAGCAATGCAATCAAATTCACCGATCAGGGCAGCGTCAAGGTCAGCCTTCGGCTTCACCAGCGCGAGGATGGACAATTGCAGGTTGTGCTGGAGGTCATAGACAGCGGCATCGGCATCAGCGGCGAAGATCAGCAGCGCCTGTTCCAGCATTTTGCCCAGGTCGGTGCGCAAACGGCGCGCCAGGGCACTGGGCTGGGCCTGGTCATCAGCCGCAGCCTGTGTGAGCTCATGGGCGGAACGTTGAACCTGCACAGTGCCCTGCACCAGGGCACACGTGTGCAGGTCACACTGAACCTGGCCCTGGTCCTGGCCGAATCTGCCGCTCACACCGATAGCAAACCACAGACCAGCAGCGCTAGCATGCCGACGCAGTCCATTCTGGTGGTGGACGATTACCCCGCCAACCTGATGCTGCTCGAACGCCAGCTCACGGTGCTTGGCCACCGGGTCATTCAGGCCAACGACGCTCAACAGGCGCTGGCGCTATGGCAAGAAAGCGACTTCGATACGGTGATCACCGATTGCCACATGCCAGACATGGACGGGCATCAATTGGCCCGGCAGATCCGCGCGCTGGAGCAGCGGCTGCAGCTACCTGCCTGCCTGATTCTCGGCCTGACCGCCAATGCCCAGGCCGAGGAACGCGAGCGTTGCCTGGCCAGCGGCATGAACGGTTGCCTGTTCAAGCCAATTGGCCTGGCCGAACTGCGCCGTCACCTGCAGGCCGGTACTTCCCAGGTGCCGTTGCCGGAAACTACCGATAATGACGGAAACGCCAGCGGCTTCGACATCGACAACCTCCAGTACCTGACCTTGGGCGACCCAACGCTGATCCGCCGTCTGGTCGGCGAACTGGCACGCAGCAACCATGAAGACCTCAATGCCCTGCGCGCCTTGGGCCCGCAGCCTTCACGCAGCAGCCTGCGTGCCCTGGCCCACCGGATCAAAGGTGGCGCCAAGATGCTCAAAGCACGCGCTCTGGTGCGCAATTGCGAAGCGCTGGAACAGGCCAGTCTCGGTGATGCCACGGATGAACAGCTCAAAGTACTGCTCGATACCCTGGAGCACAGTTTGCTGACCCTGGAAAAGCAACTGGCCCAAACCCTGGTGCTTTGAAAACAGCCTCTACGGTGGGAGCGGGCTTGCCCCGCAATTGCGATCTTTCAATCAAATCGCATCGCGGGGCAAGCCCGCTCCCACGGCTCAGCTGCTCTCGCGGACCACCAGTTCAAAGCCCAGGTCCTGGTTGTGCACAGTGCCACGCTTGCCATCGAGCAAGCCCAGCAAGGCCTGGGCGGCGCACCGGCCAATGGCGGCGCGCGGGGTGCGGATCGAGGTCAGGCGCGGGACCATGTGCGCCGAAGCCGGCAGATCGTTGAAACCGACCATGGCCACTTGTTGCGGCACCTTTACGCCCAGGCGCAGTGCCTCAAGAATCGCCCCTTGGGCCAGGTCGTCGTTGCAAAAGAAAATGCCATCGACATCGCCATGTTCGGCCAGCAACTGCCTGAACAACTCACCGCCCAGACCGATGGATGATGGCTGCGGCGACAGCACCTGCAGCTCACTGGCATAGCGCCCCGCTGCAACCAGGGCCTGGCGAAAACCATCCGCACGCTGCATCACCCGTGGGTCGAGCTGCGCGGCGATGAAGCCCAGGCGCTGACAGCCGCGCTCAAGTAGGTGCTGCGCCGCCGCCGCACCGGCCTGCTGCTGGGAAAAACCCACCGACATGCCCTGCTCCTGCAGCCCCAGCTCCATCATGTGCACACAGGGCACGCCACTGGCGCTGAGCATCTGCTTGGACGCTTCGCTGCGGTCGAAACCGGTGAGCAGCATGCCGCGCGGCTGATAGGCCAGATAGTTGCGAATCAGGTTCTCTTCTTCGGCGATATCGTAGTGATAGTTACCGATCAGCACTTCAAGCCCGCGCGGGCGCATGACCTCGTGGACGGCCTCCAGGGTCTCGATGAACAACTGGTTGGACAGCGACGGAATCAGCACCACGATCGACTCGCTCTGCGCCGAGGCCAACGCCCGGGCCGCCGGGTTGGCGACATAACCGAGGGTGGTTGCTGCCAGCTTGACCTTCTCGACCAGCTCCGGGGCAACGGTACTGACCCCGCGCAGGGCGCGCGAAGCGGTAATCGGGGAAACCCCGGAAAGCCTGGCCACTTCAGCCAGAGTGGGACGACCGGTAGTACGGGAGCCGATGCGGGTCATGGGGAGTTGTATTTTCGACTTGCAAAGAATGGGGAACGGGCACTAAGGTAGCGCTGTCTCACTACACAGGCAATGCATAACTGCAGGTGACCTGAATTGAGCATCCAGACTGCTGAATACAAGATCAATAACATCCGGGAAAGAAGCGCCCGAGGCTAATTCAGTCGCGGCCAAAGATAGCGCTATCTTTCCCTGCAGGAGGTACCGATGAACCCACCCCTATCCGCGATCGTGGTCATGGGCGTAGCTGGCTGCGGCAAGAGCTACGTCGGCGCCGCCATTGCCGGCTTGAGCGGCGGTCGTCTGATCGAAGGCGACGACTTCCACCCTGCTGCCAACATCGAAAAGATGAGTGCCGGCATTCCCCTGGACGATGACGACCGTGCCGGTTGGCTGATCCGTCTGGGTGAAGAGATGCAGGCCACCCTCAAGTCCGGTGAACGCCCGATCCTGACCTGTTCGGCGCTGAAAAAGCGCTATCGCGACGCCTTGCGCCATGCCGTGCCCGACCTGGGTTTCGTGTTTCTCGATCTCACCCCTGCAGAAGCCAGCCGCCGGGTGCTTGCCCGGCCTGGGCACTTCATGCCGGCCAGCCTGATCGACAGCCAGTTCGCCGCTCTTGAACGCCCCAACGGCGAAGCCCTGACCCTGCCCCTGGATGCCACACTGCCGGTGGCACAACTGGCGGTGCAGGTCGACCTGTGGCTAAAGCCTTGCGGTGAGCCGGTGCTGGCGCGAACGGCCTGATCAGGCGGTTTTCCGGCTCACCAAAGATAGCGCTATCTTGATACGTAAACGCTGCAAATGCTCCGCCCACAACAATGACAAAATGAGGCACTGAACCATGTTCGGTTTGGCAACTGATACCTACCTGCTGCTCGATGCAGTGGTCACCATCGTCGGCCTGGTGCTGCTGATCACCCACTTCAAGGTCCACCCCTTTGTCGCCCTGACCCTGGCCGCCGGTTTTCTCGGCCTGACCTCGGGCATGCCGGTGGCCAAGGTCATGAAATCCTTCCAGGACGGTTTTGGTGGCGTGCTTGGCTTTGTCGGTATCGTCCTCGCCCTGGGTACCATGCTCGGCAAGCTGATGGCCGACTCTGGCGGCGCCGACCAGATCGCGCAGACGCTGATCCGGGCCTTCGGCAAACAGAAAGTGCACTGGGCAATGATGTTCGCCGCGTTCCTGGTGGGTATTCCGCTGTTCTTCGAAATCGGCTTTGTGCTGCTGATTCCACTGGTGTTCATCGTCGCCCGGCGTTCCGGGGTGTCGCTGATCAAGATCGGTATTCCGCTGCTCGCCGGGCTGTCGGTGGTGCATGGCCTGGTGCCGCCGCATCCGGGGCCGCTGCTGGCCATCGGCATTTTCAATGCCGATATCGGCAAGACCATTTTCTATGGCCTGATCGTCGCCCTGCCCACCGCGATCATTGCCGGTCCGTTGTACGGCAACTTCATCTCCCGCTACATTCCGGGATCGCCGTCCCAGGAGCTGATGGACCAGATCGCCCGCGAATCCGAGCAAAAGAACCTGCCCAGCTTCACCGTGACCCTGATCACCGTGCTGCTGCCAGTGTTCCTGATGCTGCTGAAGACCTTCGCCGATGTGGTGTTGCCGGCTGAACACATCGTGCGCCAATGGATGGACCTGATCGGCCACCCGATCACCGCCCTGCTCGCCGCGCTGCTGCTGGCGTTCTATACCTTTGGTGCCGCCCGGGGCTTCTCGCGTCAGCAGATCATGAAACTGCTCGACCAGAGCCTGGCGCCCACCGCAGCGATCATATTGATTGTCGGCGCCGGGGGTGGTTTCAAGCAGATGCTGGTGGACACCGGGGTAGGTAATGTCATCGGCCAGATGGCCGTGCAGGCGCAGATTTCTCCGATCATGCTGGCCTGGCTGGTGGCGGCAGTGATTCGCATCGCTACCGGGTCGGCGACAGTGGCGACCATTACCGGTGCCGGAATCGTGGCACCGGTGATCGGCATGATGCCGGGGGTCAACCGTGAGCTGCTGGTGCTGGCTACCGGTGCCGGTTCGTTGATTCTGTCGCACGTCAACGACGCCGGTTTCTGGCTGGTGAAACAGTACTTCAACATGACCGTGGCCGAGACCTTCAAAACCTGGAGCATGATGGAGACCATCCTTTCGGTGGTCGGCATCATCTTTATCATGCTGTTGTCTTTGGTGGTCTGAAGGCCTTATCGCGGGGCAAGCCCGCTCCCACAGGTTTGTGATAAACCTGTGGGAGCGGGCTTGCCCCGCGATGCGCTTAAAAGGCAGCCTTGAAGATACCCTCAATCTCCTCCTGACTGGCCACCCGCGGGTTGGTCAGGCCACAGGCATCTTTCAGCGCATTACTGGCCAGGGTCGGCACATCCGCTTCTTTGGCGCCCAACACCGCCAGACCGACCGGAATATCGATGTCCCGCGACAGGCTCTCAATCGCGGCAATCGCCGCATCACTGCCCTGCTCCGCACTCATGCCCGACACCTCCACGCCCATCGCCTTGGCCACATCACGCAAACGCGCGGCGCTGACCTTGGCATTGAAGCGCTGCACATGCGGCAGCAGCACGGCGTTACACACACCATGCGGCAGGTCGTAGAAACCGCCGAGCTGGTGCGCCATGGCGTGCACATAACCCAACGAGGCGTTGTTGAAGGCCATGCCAGCGAGGAACTGCGCATAGGCCATGTTTTCCCGCGCCTGCAAGTCGCTGCCAACGGCCACGGCCTGGCGCAGGTTCTGGCTGATCAGTTCAATGGCCTTGATGGCACAGGCATCGGTAATCGGTGTAGCGGCCGTGGAGACATAGGCCTCGATGGCGTGGGTCAGCGCATCCATACCGGTCGCTGCGGTCAGGCCCTTGGGCATGGCCGCCATCAATGCCGGGTCGTTGACCGACAGCAAAGGCGTGACGTTGCGGTCGACGATGGCCATTTTCACATGGCGCGCCTCGTCGGTGATGATGCAGAAACGGGTCATTTCACTGGCTGTGCCAGCCGTGGTGTTGATGGCAATCAACGGTAACTGTGGCTTGGCCGAGCGGTCGACCCCCTCATAGTCGCTGATCTTGCCGCCGTTGGTCGCACACAGGGCAATGCCCTTGGCGCAGTCATGGGGCGAGCCACCACCGAGGGAAATCACACAATCGCAGCGCTCGCGCTGCAACTGCGCCAGGCCTTGCTCGACGTTGGCGATGCTGGGGTTGGGTTTGGCGCCGTCGAAAATCGACGAGTCGATGTCACGCATCGCCAGCAGTTCGGCAATACGCTCGGCGACCCCGGCCTTGGCCAGACCGGTGTCAGTGACGATCAGCGCCTTGCGCAATCCGTAACCGGCGATGGCGGCCATCGCTTCGTCGAGGCAGTCGATGCCCATGATGTTGACGGCGGGGATGAAGAACGTGCTGCTCATGGCGAAACCCTCGTGCAATATTCCATTGCCTTCAGGATCCGCCTCTATGCCCCGCTACGTGTTGATCTGGGGCAAGCCTTGCTCAGCCGAGGAACAACCGGTAGGCCGGGTTGTCGGTTTCATCCCAGTAGCGATAACCCATGGCATCGAGGGCCGCAGGCAAACCGGCCTGCTCCTCTTCAGGCACCTCCAGCGCTGCGAACACCCGTGCTTCAGCCGCACCGTGGTTGCGGTAATGAAACAGGCTGATGTTCCAGCGTTTGCCCAGACGCTCCAGAAAGCCCAGCAAAGCGCCTGGGCGTTCCGGGAATTCAAAGCGCATCACCCGCTCGTTCGCCCCCGGCCCGGCATGCCCGCCCACCGTGTGGCGTACGTGCAGCTTGGCCAGTTCGTTATCGGTCAGGTCGAGCACGCTGTAGCCCTGGGCACGCAGGCTGGCCAGCAACTGATCACGCGGATCATGCTGCGGGTGAGTCTGCACGCCGACGAACAGCCGCGCTTCCTTGCCCGGGTAATAGCGGTAGTTGAACTCGGTGATCTGGCGTTTGCCCAAGGCCTGGCAGAAGGCGCGGAAACTGCCGGGCTGCTCCGGGATGGTCACGGCAATGATCGCTTCGCGCTGCTCGCCCAGCTCGGCGCGTTCGGCGACATGGCGCAGGCGGTCGAAGTTGACGTTGGCCCCCGAGTCGATCGCCACCAGGGTCTGACCTTGGGCCTGCTCGCGGGCGACGTACTTCTTGATCCCGGCCACCGCCAGGGCGCCGGACGGTTCGGTGATCGAGCGGGTGTCGTCGTAGATATCCTTGATCGCGGCGCACAGCTCATCGTTGCTGACGGTGATCACCTCGTCCACATAGTGTCGGCACAGCTCGAAGCAATGCGCACCGATCTGCGCCACGGCCACCCCTTCGGCAAAACTGCCGACCTGTGCCAACACCACCCGCTCACCGGCCAGCATCGCGGCCTGCAGGCAGTTGGAGTCCTGGGGTTCGACGCCGATCACCTTCACTTCAGGGCGCAGGTATTTGACGTAGGCGGCGATCCCGGCGATCAAGCCGCCGCCCCCCACGGGAACGAAGATCGCATCCAGCGCGCCCGGCTGCTGACGCAGGATCTCCATGGCCACCGTGCCCTGGCCTGCGATCACGTCCGGATCGTCGAAGGGCGGGACAAAGGTCGCGCCCTCGCTGTCGGCGAGTTTCAGCGCATGGGCCAGGGCATGAGGAAAACTGTCGCCATGCAGGACCACTTCACCACCGCGTGAGCGTACCCCGTTGACCTTCAATTCCGGTGTGGTGGTCGGCATGACGATGGTGGCGCGCATGCCCAGTTCACGGGCCGCCAAGGCCACCCCCTGGGCGTGGTTGCCGGCCGAAGCGGTGATCACTCCACGGGCGCGCTGAGCCGGGCTCAGGCGGCTGAGACGGTTATAGGCGCCGCGGATCTTGAACGAGAAAGTCGGTTGCAGGTCTTCACGCTTGAGCAGCACCTGATTGCCCAGGGCCGCGGACAAGGCTGGCGCCAACTGCAGGGGCGTTTCGATTGCCAGGTCGTACACCGGTGCAGCAAGAGTGCGCCGCACATAGTCGGACAGCAGGTTCAGCGACGCGGACGGTGTGCGAGGGCTAACGGCAAGGCTGGTCATCAGTGACTCCTGGTTTTTTAAAGTGCCCAGGAGAGAGAGAAAGAACCCGCCTCCAGGGCGGGTTCGGTGCAAGTGCCAGCTAGCCCGCCAAAACGATAATGGCGGTAATAATGCTTTGCTGAGGCGACTGCAGGAATGTGTTCATGGCGAGAAAACTAGCGCAGGCCGACAGTCAAAGTCAAGCAGGCTCGCGCGCCGACTCAGGCACATCAAATACCCGGTCGAAACCCCACTGAAAGACAAAGGCATAGACAAAGAAGAACAGGAACAGCGCGAGGTTGGTCAACAGTGCTGCCCACAGGCTGATCTGCAACCAGCCGGCGACCACCGGCAGGAGAATCAGCACCAGGCCGCCTTCGAAACCCAAGGCATGCAGGAAGCGCCGCCATAGCGTACGCCGACGCTGCTGCTGGCAGAGTATTTTTCGGTGTACACCCCGCCCGGCTGGCAGGAGCCGCCTGCAGGCCAGCCCTTGTCGCTGCTTGCGGTGCCGTGGGTATCGGTCAGCGAGGTGATCATCGACTGGCCGCGCTGGTGCGCCCTGGCCGGTTGTGAAGACTGGCTGCAGCGCGCACGCTTTCATCACTATGACGACGAGCATTACGCCTTGCAGGCAGCCGCCGCCGGCTATGGCCTGGTGCTCGCGAGCAACGTGCTGGTGGCCGACAGTGTCAGGCAGGGCCTGCTGCAGCCATGGCGCGAAGACGTGCGCCTGGCGGCGGCGCGGTACAGCGCAGTGTGGCTGCCGGGGCGCGAGCGCGAACCGGCGCTGCGGGCTTTTCTCGATTGGCTGGAAAGCATCGCGGGGCAAGCCCGCTCCCACCAAGCTGGTGGGAGCGGGCTTGCCCCGCGATAAGGCCCGACTGGACATCCCAGCCTACGGCTGCTTGTATCTAAACTCTACAAAACCGGAAAAAGCGCACAACAATGGCCTACAAAGTCATGATGGTGTTCGGTACCCGTCCTGAAGCGATCAAGATGGCCCCCTTGGCGCAAATATTGCGGCTGTGGCCGGACATCGAGCTGAACATCTGCTCCACCGGCCAGCACCGGGAGATGCTTCAGCAGGTGCTTCGGGACTTTGGCCTGAGCGTGGATGAAGACCTGCGGGTAATGGCCCAGAACCAGACCCTCAACAGCCTGTCGCAGCAACTGCTGGCACAGCTGGACGCCACCTACGCCCGGATCCAGCCAGATATCGTCCTGGTCCATGGCAGTACCACCACCAGCTTCATCGCCGCCCTCGCCGCTTTCAACCGGCAGATCCCCATCGGTCATGTCGAAGCCGGATTGCGCTCCGGCAATCTCAAGTCGCCCTGGCCCGAAGAAGGCAACCGGCGCCTGACGTCGGTGCTCGCCGACCTGCACTTCCCGCCCACCGCCCGCGCACGCGACAACCTGGTGCGCGAAGGCGTGGCGCCGGAGCAGATCGAGGTCACCGGCAACACCGTCATCGATGCCTTGCTGTGGATGCGCGAACACTTGATCAAGAGCCGCTGGAAGCCGGGCGCAGGCTCCCCGCTGGCGCAGTTGCGCGATGACCAGCGGCTGGTGCTGATCACCGGCCACCGTCGGGAAAACTTCGGCCCGGGTTTCGAGCGTATCTGCCTGGCCCTGGCGGAACTGGCCCTGCGCTACCCGGACGTACAGTTCGTCTACCCGGTGCACCTCAATCCGCAGGTGCAAAAATCGGTGTACCCGCTGCTCTCGCGCCAGGCGAACATGCTCTTGGTACCCCCTCAGGACTACCAGCATTTCGTCTGGCTGATGGACCGCGCCTACCTGATCCTCAGCGACTCCGGCGGCATCCAGGAAGAGGCACCGGCGCTGGGCAAGCCGCTGCTGGTGCTGCGTAAAGTCACTGAGCGGCACTCGGTGCTCGAAGGCGGCACCGTGAAACTGGTGGGCACCCAGACCGAGCGGATCGTCAAGGAAACCAGCTTGCTGCTCGACGACCCTGAAGCCTACAAGCGGATGAGTCGCGTCTTCCTCCCCTATGGCGATGGCCATGCGAGCGAGCGTATCGCCGAACGACTGAACCGCTGGCTTGAAGAAAACCCTCGCGAACGTCCCGAGACATGAAGTTGGCGTTGGTCGATGTTACTCCTGTGTAGCCGGCCTGCTAACCTTGAGCGGCAATGGAAGCACTACAAGAACTCATCGAATACGCAAGGCCGCCATGTACAAGACCATCGAACAACAGGTGCGCAGGAATATCGCACCGCCCGAGCTGCGCCGGGAGTTTCGCCAGCATGACTTCGAAAGTCTGCACTCGTTCTGCCTGCTGATCTTCGGCATCAGCATCGGCATCTGGCTACTGTTCGACCTGATCGTCAGCTACCTCGGCCAGCAGGACTTCACCTGGAAATCGATGGCCTTCATCACGGTCATGGCGACCCTCAGCATCATCCTGGCGTTCACCCGCAAGGCCGGGCATTTCGACCTCCTCAACCTGGTATTCATCGGCGTCATCACCCTGGCCATGCGCCTGGTGATCGAAGGCCTGCCACAGGAACTGCGCCCGGCCTGGCTGATGCTGGGCGCCTCCAGCGTGCTGTATAGCGTGTCGGTACTGCCGGTGAGGCGTTGGTCGTTTTTCGCTGCGCTGGTCATCACCTGGATCAATCTTCACCCCTTTCAGGTACCCGGCTTGCACCTGCTGGATCTGCGCGGCGTGATGTTCATCTGCTACGCCGTGTTCATCAACGGCCTGATCCTCTATACCTACCTGAAAATGCGCCGCGCCAAGCTGTACAACTTCTACATGTCCAAGGTGCTGCTGGACCAGGCCTATGTCGACGCCCTCACCGAGATCCCCAACCGCCGCTCATTCATGGCCAAGGCTCAGACCCACCTGCAGGAAGACGACGAGCAGAGCCGCTACCTGGCGATGGTTGATATCGACAACTTCAAGAAGGTCAACGACCAGTTCGGCCACGACATCGGCGACGTCGTGCTCAAACGTACCGCGGCCAACATCAAGGCCTCGATGACCGAGTTCGAGTACGCACGCCTGGGAGGTGAAGAGTTTGCCATCTACCTCTGGGGCATCAATCAGGCTGACGCCGAGCAGCGCGTCGATGCGCTGTGCCAGCGGGTCCGCGAAGATGCCGCCGAGCACCCGGTCACCATCAGCATTGGCCTGACCCGGATACGCCGCGAAGATAACCTGAGCAATGCCCTGGTGAAGGCGGATGAAGCCCTGTATCAGGCCAAGCATGGCGGCAAGGATCGGTATGTGTTGTGGCGCGAAGCCACAAATCCTCTGCTCAGCCCCGCGGCAGACGAATCCTGAACTGCGCGCCGCCCAACGCCGACTGGCTCACGGTCAATGTTCCACCCTGCCCTTCGATCGCCCGCCGGCTGATCGCCAGCCCCAGGCCAAAGCCACCGGTGGCGCGATCACGGCTGCGATCCAGGCGGTAGAACGGCTGGAAGATCAACTCACGCTGATCCACCGGGATACCGATGCCGTCATCCTCGACAGTCAGCAGGCAGTGACCCTCGGCATCCAGGCTCAGGCGCAGCAACAATTGCCGGTCGCAGTAGCGCATGGCATTGCGCACCAGGTTCTGCAGAGCCCGGGCAGTGAGGCGCGGGTCGAGGATAAAGCGCGGCAGGTTGTCTTCGGCACGCACCTGCCATTCGATACCGCGGCCATCGAGTTCTTCGGCAAAGCTGCCGAGAATGCTGTCGACCAGCTCCAGCAACGACACCTCGACGCGTTCGCGCGCCTGATCGGCGTTCTGCAAGCGGCTGTAGGACAACAGCTCAAGCACCAGTTCGTCCAGCTCACGCACATGCCCGACCAGTTCCAGCAAGCGCTTGCGGCAATGCGGCGGTACTTCGTCGAACAGCAGCACCAGGCCAAAATCAAGGCGGGTCAGCGGTGTGCGCAGTTCATGGGAGACGGCGTTGAGCAGTTCGCGTTGCTGGGTCAGCAACCGCTCGACATCCTGGGCCATGGTGTCGAACACCTCGGCCAGTTCGCCAATGTTCGAGCGCGCCGGAATCTGCGTACGCTCCGACAAGCGCCCCTGGCCCAGGCTCCGGGCGGTTTCCTTGAGGCGCTCGAGGTCACGCCAGTGCGGCCAGACCCACAGCAGCAGGCAGCCGAGCAAGGCGGCAACGATCAGCACCGTGACGCCCCAGGAAATCAGGTTGATATCCAGTGGGTCCGGGGGATTGCGCAGCTCCACCGCCCAGGTTGCGTCCAGAGGTGCCAGGGCCGACTTGTAATAGCCCCAGTCGCCCAGGCGCACGACATTCTCGCCAGCCGCCAGCCGCGCCCGGTCGGCATGCGCCAGGCCGATCTGGTCCTGGCGCCGCAACTCGATTTCCAGCGGAGCGAAGTCCGCCGCAAGTTCACGTTCCACGGCCGGCCAACGCTCGGCCGGGACCTGTTGAAAACGCTCGACAATGAGCTTTTGCACGCCCTTGGCCTGGTTCAGGTTGTAGGCGATGAAGCGCTCATGAAACGCCCCGACAATGGCGTCGGGAATCAGCAACAGGGCACCGGCGTACGCGGCGATGATCACCAGGTACAGGCGAATCAGGATCTTCAGCATACCGGTGTCAGAACTCCCACTCGAGGCGGCTGAACAGATAGCCCTTGCCCCACACGGTCTTGATCTTGCGTGCTTCGCCAGCGCTGTCGTCGAACTTGCGCCGCAGTTTGGAGATAGCCACGTCCACCGAACGGTCGGTGCCATTGAATTCGATGCCGCGCAGCTGTTGCAGGATGCGGTCGCGGCTGAGCACCACGCCGGCATTGCGCGCCAGTACCACCAGCAGGTTGTACTCACCGCTTGACAGTTCCACCCATTGCTCGCGCCAGAACACATTACGTTCGGCCAGGTCGATGCGCAGGCCGCCGACCACGATCAGATCGGTTTCCAGGCGCGGCTCATTGATGCTGCTGCGGCGCAGCAAGGTCCGCACCCGGGCCAGCAGCACCCGTGGTTCGCAGGGTTTGGTGACGTAGTCGTCAGCGCCCATCTCCAGCCCGAGCACCTGATCATGACTGTCGTCACGGGCGGTGAGCATGAGGATCGGCAACGACTGCGACTCGGCGCGCAGCAGGCGGCAGACCTGCAGGCCATCAAGGCCCGGCAGCATCAGGTCGAGAATCACCAGGTCCGGTTTGATGCGGCGAGCCTCGGCCAGCACGTGATCACCACGGGCAATCACCGTGACGCAGAAATCATTGCGTTGCAGGTAGCTGGCGATCAATTCGGACAAGGCGCAGTCGTCTTCGACCAGAAGGATATTCGGCATGGCTAGTTTGACAGGCTGGGAAAGTCAGGCAAGGATATAGGACCTTGTGCGCAGCCAGCGCAACCCTTCACACTTTTTCACACTCGGCCTACACAGCTTAACAGTTGGACGTTGGCCTCCTGCCTTAGCATTGCCGGGTCATTTATGGAAGATCCGCATGTTCAGTTCAAGCCCCGTCCGTCTGTGCGCCCTGCTACCGCTGTTTGCCATCGTGCTGTCCCTGAGCGCGTGCGATGACAGCGCCGTCGATAGCGAGCAGGCACCACCCAGCACCGTCAGCATCGAGACGGTGAAAATCCAGCCCCTGGCCATCAGCACCGAGCTCAATGGCCGTATCCTCGCCCCGCGCACCGCCGAGGTCCGCGCCCGTGTGGCCGGCGTGGTGCTCAAGCGCGTGTACCGTGAGGGCAGCGACGTCAAACAGGGCGACGTGCTGTTCCGCATCGACCCGGCGCCGTTCCAGGCGGATTACGACAGCGCCCGCGCGACCCTGGCCAAGGCCGAGGCCACCCGCTACCAGGCGCGCCTGCAGGATCAGCGCTACCGCGAACTGATCACCATCAACGCCGTCAGCCGCCAGGACCACGACAACGCCCGCGCCGCGCTGATGCAGGCCGATGCCGCCGTCGCCGAAGCCAAGGCCGCGCTGGAACGGGCGAAGCTGAACCTGGGTTACGCCACCGTCACCGCGCCGATTTCCGGGCGCATCGGCCGCGCCCTGGTAACCGAGGGTGCACTGGTCGGCCAGAACGAGAGCACGCCGCTGGCAACCATCCAGCAACTGGACCCGATCCATGCCGATGTCACCCAGTCGACTCGCGAACTCACTGCTCTGCGCCGTGCCTTGCGTGCCGGTGAGCTGCAACAGGTCGGTCAGGATCAGGCCGGCGCCACCTTGATCCAGGACGACGGCACGCCCTACCCGTTGCCGGGCAAGCTGCTGTTCTCCGACATCAGTGTCGACCCGAGCACCGGGCAGATCACCTTGCGCAGCGAGTTCCCCAACCCCGACCTCGACCTGCTGCCGGGCAGTTTCATTCGCGTACGCCTGGAACAAGCGATCAAACAGCAAGGCATCAGCGTGCCGCAGCGCGCCATCCTGCGGGACAGCGCCGGCAATCCGCGGGTGTTACTGGTCGATGCCCAGCAGCGCATCAGCGAGCGCCCGGTGGTGCTCGGCGGCGTGCAACACGACCGCTGGATCGTCAGCGCCGGCCTGGCCCCCGGTGACCGGGTGGTGGTCGAAGGCCTGCAGCACGTCAATCCAGGCGACCAGGTACAGGTCGACAACGCGGGCAAGGACGCCCCTTCCATCGTTCAGACCACCGGCCAGTGAGGGCCTGATTCATGCCGCAGTTTTTCATTGATCGCCCGGTATTCGCCTGGGTGGTCGCGCTGTTCATCCTGCTGGCCGGTGCCCTGGCGATTCCGCAGTTGCCGGTCGCCCAGTACCCCGACGTGGCGCCACCGCAGGTAGAAATCTATGCCGTCTATCCGGGTGCTTCGGCGCAGACCATCGACGAAAGCGTGGTCAGCCTGATCGAAGAGGAGCTCAACGGCGCCGACAACCTGCTCTACTTCAGCTCGCAAAGCAGCCTGGGCAGCGCCACCATTACCGCCACCTTCGAACCGGGCACCAACCCGGACCTGGCCCAGGTCGATGTGCAGAACCGCCTGAAAGTGGTCGAGTCGCGCCTGCCACGGCCGGTTACCCAGCAGGGCCTGCAGGTGGAAAAGGTGTCCACCGGCTTCCTGTTGCTGGTGACCCTCACCGCCGAGGACGGCAGTCTCGATGAAGTGACCTTGAGCGATTTTCTGGCGCGCAACGTGATGAACGAGATCCGCCGCCTCAAGGGCGTCGGCAAGGCCCAGCTGTATGGCTCGGAACGGGCCATGCGGATCTGGCTCGACCCGCAGAAGCTGATCGGTTTCAACCTCACCCCGGATGATGTCAACGAGGCGATTGCCGCCCAGAACGCCCAGGTCGCGCCAGGCAGCATCGGCGATCTGCCCACCACCGGCAGCCAGGAAATCACCGCCAACGTGGTGATCAAGGGCCAACTGAGTACGGTGCAGGAGTTCGAAGACATTGTCTTGCGTGCCAATCCGGACGGTTCGCGCTTGACCATTGGCGATGTCGCCCGGGTCGAGATCGGCAGCCAGGAGTATCAATACGGTACCCGCCTGAACGGCAAGCCCACCAGTGCCTTCAGCGTGCAACTGTCGCCCGGCGCCAACGCCATGGAAACCGCGACCCTGGTGCAGGGCAAGCTTGCCGAGCTGTCGCGTTACCTGCCAGCGGGCGCCAAGTTTGATATCCCTTATGACACCTCGCCGTTCGTCAAGGTGTCGATCCAGCAAGTGATCACTACTCTGCTCGAAGCCATGGCCCTGGTGTTTGCAGTGATGTTCCTGTTCCTGCAGAACATCCGCTATACCCTGATCCCGACCCTGGTGGTGCCGGTGGCGCTGATGGGCACCTTCGCGGTGATGATGCTGCTGGGCTTCTCGGTCAACGTGCTGACCCTGTTCGGCATGGTCCTGGCCATCGGCATCCTGGTGGACGACGCCATTGTCGTGGTGGAGAACGTCGAGCGGATCATGAGCGAAGAAGGCCTGGCGCCGCGCGAAGCGACGAAAAAAGCCATGGGCCAGATCAGCGGCGCGATTGTCGGCATTACCCTGGTGCTGGTGGCGGTGTTCCTGCCCATGGCCTTCATGAGCGGCTCGGTGGGAGTTATCTACCAGCAGTTTTCGGTGTCGATGGCGGTGTCGATCCTGTTCTCGGCGTTCCTCGCCCTGAGCCTGACCCCGGCCCTGTGCGCCACGCTGCTCAAACCCATCGCCAAGGGCGAGCACCACGAAAAACGCGGGTTCTTTGGCTGGTTCAACCGTCGCTTCGAAAACCTCAGCAATGGCTACCAGCGTTGGGTGATCCTGGCCCTCAAGCGCAGCGGCCGCTATCTGATGGTGTACCTGGTGCTGGTGGCGGGCCTGGTCTACGGCTTCAGCCAGTTGCCCTCCTCGTTCCTGCCCACCGAAGACCAGGGCTATACCATCACCGACATCCAGCTGCCGCCAGGCGCCAGCCGGGCGCGTACCGAAGCGGTGGCGGCGCAGATCGAGGCGCACAACGCCACAGAACCAGGAGTTGGCAACAGCACGCTGATTCTCGGCTTCAGCTTCTCCGGCAACGGTCAGAACGCGGCGCTGGGCTTTACCACGCTCAAGGACTGGTCCGAGCGCGGTGCCGACGACAGTGCCCAGTCGATTGCCGACCGCGCCAATGCGGCCTTCAGCCAGCTCAAGGACGCCATTGCCTATTCCGTGCTACCACCACCGGTGGACGGCCTGGGTACCTCCAGCGGTTTCGAGTTCCGCCTGCAGGACCGTGGCGGCCTCGGCCATGCGGCGCTGATGGCGGCACGCGACCAGCTGCTGGCCAATGCCGAAAAGAGCCCGGTGCTGGTCAACGTGCGTGAAAGCGCCCTGGCCGAAAGCCCGCAGGTTCAGCTCGAAGTCGACCGCAAGCAGGCCAACGCCCTGGGCGTGTCCTTTGCCGATATCGGCAATGTGCTCAATACCGCAGTGGGCTCCAATTACGTCAATGACTTCCCCAACCAGGGGCGCATGCAGCGCGTGGTGGTGCAAGCCGAAGGCGACCAGCGCGCCCAGGTCGAAGATCTGCTGAAGATTCATGTGCGCAACAACAGCGGCAAGATGGTCCCACTGTCCGCCTTTGTCCAGGCCAAGTGGATCACCGGCCCGGTACAACTGACGCGCTACAACGGTTACCCGGCGATTGCGGTGTCGGGTGAACCGGCACCGGGCTTCAGCTCGGGCCAGGCGATGGACGAGATCCAGCGCCTGGTCGATCAGTTGCCGCTGGGAATGGGCCTGGAGTGGACCGGGCTGTCGCTGCAGGAACGCTTGTCTGGCGCCCAGGCGCCGATGCTCATGGCACTGTCGCTGGTGGTGGTGTTCCTGTGCCTGGCGGCGCTGTATGAAAGCTGGTCGATTCCGACCTCGGTACTGCTGGTGGTGCCATTGGGTGTGCTCGGTGCGGTGATAGCCGTAAGCTTGCGCGGCATGCCTAACGACGTGTTCTTCAAAGTCGGCTTGATCACCCTGATCGGCCTGTCGGCAAAGAACGCCATCCTGATCATCGAGTTTGCCAAGAGCCTGGTCGATGACGGCCATGACTTGGTGGAAGCAACGGTACAGGCAGCGCGCCTGCGCCTGCGGCCGATTGTCATGACTTCGCTGGCGTTCATCCTCGGCGTAGTACCGCTGGCGATTGCCAGCGGCGCCAGCTCGGCCAGCCAGCAAGCGATCGGCACCGGGGTGATCGGCGGCATGCTCAGTGCCACGCTGGCGGTGGTGTTCGTGCCGGTGTTCTTCGTCGTGGTCATGCGCCTGACCGGCAAGCGCCGGACGCCGGCACAACAGCCACAGGCCGCGCTCGAAGAGCACTGATCTGGACAGTTGACGGCGTGCATGGGAAGGTAAGCGGCTGACACTGCCAGGAACCCTACCCATGCCCGCCGCCACTCCCCCCTGCTCCATTCTTCTGCTGGCCGGCGGTCGCGGCCAGCGCATGGGCGGCCAGGACAAGGGCCTGCTGCCCTGGCAGGGCAAGCCACTGATTGCCCATATCCAGGCGGTCGTGCGGCCACTGACCGATGACCTGATCATTTCCTGCAACCGCAACCAGGACCAGTACAGGCCCTTTGCCGATCAACTGGTCAGTGACGCCCAGACCGACTTCCCCGGGCCGCTGGCCGGCGTGCTGGCGGGGCTTGCAGTGGCACGCCATCCCTGGATGCTGGTGCTGGCTTGTGATGCCCCATTGATCGACAGCGCGCTGATTGTTGATCTGCTCAGCCAGGCCAATGACCAGGGGCAACCGGCAATGATTCGCCAGGGAGGCTACTGGCAGCCAATGTTCAGCCTGATTCCCTGCACCTTGCGCGATGACCTTGAACAGGCCTGGCAACAGGGGGATCGAGGGATTCAGCGGGCGCTGCTCAAGCATCCGGTGCGGGCGCTGGAATACCCGGAGGATGATCGGCGCTTGAGCAACTTCAATACCCCGGAGTTTCTCCAGGGCTGAATTGGCTCTGTGGGAGCGGGCTTGCCCCGCGATTGTGCTTTACCGGCCCCATCGCATCGCGGGGCAAGCCCGCTCCCACAGGATTAATCATCCTGCGTCAGCGCAACCGCGAACGAATCCGCTGGCACACGCTCAGCACCTGCTGCACTTCGCTCTCCCCAAGGTCGATCTTGCAGGCCATGTTATTGAACACCTGGGCCGCTTCGGCCTTGAGTTCACGGCCCTTGTCCGTCAGCAGCAGGTTGCGCCGACGGCGATCGTTCGGGTCGAGGTACACGGTGATAAAACCGTTATCGGCCAGGCGTTTGACAATAGGCGTCAAGGTACCCAGGTCGAACAGGGTCAATTCACTCAAGGCGCTGATCGACACATCGTCCTTACCCCACAATCCGGCCATCACCAGCAATTGCGGATAGGTAATGCCACGCTTTTTCAATGGCTCGGCATAATCGCGAACCATGGCGTTGGCGGTCGAGTACAGCGAGAAGCACAGCATCTTGTCGAAGTCGAAGGTCGGGTCAAGCATGCCCACCTCCCTTGACCCGACTGAACGCCTGCAAGGTGATTTCGGTATTGTTATGCAAGGACAGGTAACTCATGCTGGATTCGCGAGAATCGTGGGTAAGTCCGCTTATTATCAGGTGCGGTTGGTCACAGCGTCAGCAATCTGGCGACGCAAGGCCGAGATCGTTTCGCGGTAGTCGTGCTGGGCGAAGATTGCCGTGCCGGCGACGAACATGTCCGCGCCTGCCGCGGCAACCTGACCGATGGTCTCCAGATTAACGCCGCCGTCCACTTCCAGGCGGATGTTGCGGCCACTGTCATCAATCAGCTTGCGCGCTGCGGCAATCTTGGGCAACACCTGGGGGATGAAACGCTGGCCGCCAAAGCCCGGGTTGACCGACATCAGCAGGATCAGGTCAAGCCGGTCAAGCACGTACTGGGCAGCGTCCAGGGTACTGGCCGGGTTGAACACCAGGCCCGCCTTGCAACCCAGGTCCTTGATCAGTTGCACGGAACGGTCCAGATGCAGGGTTGCCTCGGGATGAATCGAAATGTAATCGGCGCCTGCATCGGCGAAGGCCTGGATCATGCCGTCCACCGGCGTCACCATCAAGTGCACATCAATCGGCGCGGTAATACCGTGACTGCGCAAGGCCTTGCAGAACTGCGGGCCCATGGTCAGGTTGGGCACATAGTGGTTATCCATGACATCGATATGGATGACATCGGCACCAGCGGCCAGCACCTGCTCGGCCTCCTCTCCCAGCCGGGCGAAATCGGCCGCCAGAATCGACGGAGCAATCCAGAAATCTTTCACACACGTACTCCATTACTCATTGACTAATCGTTGCCGCGGTCCCGAATCACCCAGCCCCAGCGCTGCATTGAGCTGTTCGATCAGCGCAGGCGTGGGGGCATCCAGGTGAAAATGATGACCGCCGTCGTGCCAGTGCACACGGGTATCCGCAGGCATGGCGTTTTTTCGTTTGTCGAAGGCATTACCCGTGAACAGCCCCTGGCGTCCGAGCAGCACATGCAAAGGGCAACTGATCTGCTGCAGGAACTCACAAGCCTGACGTTCGGTCAGTTGCAGCGGTTCGGGGAGCACCAGGCGCGGGTCATGGCGCCAGCGAAAGCCATGCCCCAGATTGAGCAGATCACGCAGGGCCAGCAAGCGTGCCCCTTCGGCACAGAGGCTGCCGTCGATACTGTTACGCCGCTCATTGATGGCGGCCTCCAGGCTGCTGAACTGAGCCTCTTCAGGCCCGCTGAAGCCGTGCAGGCGGGTGCGCAACGCCAACCGCAACAAGCGTTGCGCCTTGCGCATGTGCTCGACGGTGTTGCCGTCGTCCACGGTAAACGGTGCGCCCATGCCATCGATAAACACCATGCTGTCGATACCCCGGCTCATCGCCGCAAGAATCGACGCCACGCCAGTGCCCATGGAATGACCGAGTACCGAAAAACGCTTCCAGCCCAGGCAATCGACCAGGGCGTTCATATCGTCGGCGTGTTCCCACAGGTAGTAACCGCTGTCGGCCCGGCGATGTTGAGAGCGTCCGTGCCCGGCCAGATCCGGGGCAACCACAAAGCAATCGCGCAGCAACGGCGCGATGCGCTCGAAGGAGGCGGCATTGTCCAGCCAGCCGTGCAGGGCAAGCACCGGGTGCCCGCGTTCATTACCCCAGGTACGCAAGGCAAAGTGGTTGCCATTGACGTCCAGCGATTGGTCGCGACCGCTGTGGCCCGGACTCATGGGTGGCTCTCCCTGTGGGGCCGCCGTGTACCGGCTTTCATCCGGCCACCAGCGGCTGTGTAGTGCGTGCCGAGCGCTGTAACTGCAGCAGGTCGATCTTGCCGTTGGCGGTGCGTGGCAGGCTGCTCTCGATGCTGATCGATAACGGCACCTTGTACGCCTCCAGGCCATGACGGCAATGTTCAAGCAGCTGCTCGGCGCTGAGGTTGACACCTTGCCCCAAGGTAATGAACGCACACAGTCCCTCGCCGACCGAGGCGTGTTCGACACCGACCACGGCAGCGGCTTCCACACCGTCGATGGCGTAGAGAAAGCCCTCCACTTCACTGGGGCTGACCTTCATGCCCCGCGACTTGATCATATGGTCCATGCGGCCGCGAAAATACAAATAACCGTCCTCGTCGAGGCTGCAGTAGTCGCCGGTATACAGCACGCTTTCCCCCGGATAGCGCCCAGGCTTGAGCTTGAGCGCGGTGGCTACCGGGTTGCGCCAATAGCCGGCCATGACCGTGGCGCCGCGAATCACCAGTTGTCCGACCTGATGAGGCTGATCGATACGCTGGTCCTGCTCATCCACCAGCCATAACTCGGTGTTGGGAATGGCAATGCCGACACTGCCCGGTTTGCTGTCGATGTCTTCAGGTGGCAGGTAGGTGCAGCGCTTGCACTCGGTCAGGCCATACATCGAGAAAATCAGCGCCTGGGGAAACAGCGCCTTCATCTGGGCGATATGCGGCGCCTTGAGCGCGGCGCCAGTGTTGGTGACCATGCGCACATCGGCAAACACCGCCTCGCGCTTGCGCGCGTACTCATGCAGCAGCGTCAGCATGGTCGGCACGAACGGGATCACCGTCACCTGGTACTGGCGGATCTTCCTGATCAGGAAAATCGGCCAGGTGAATTCCTTTTCCAACACCAGGGTAGACCCGGCACTGATGGCCATGATCATCTGGTACAGGCCGTAGTCGAACGACAGCGGCAGCGAGCAAAGCACCTTGTCGGTGTCGTTGTACCCCAGGTAAGTGTGCAATGAGGTCAGCGCTGCGAGCATGTTGCGATGGGTCAGCATCACGCCTTTGGGCGCACCGGTGGAGCCTGAGGTGTAGATGATTGCCGCCAGGTCGAGGTCGAGGTTGCCACACGGCAACGGCTCGCCGCCGCCCTGCCCGAGCAGGCTTTCAAAGGTCTGGGCCACGGTCGAACCGGCTTCGCCATCGAGCAGTACGATCAGCTTGAGATGCGCGAGGTCGGCGATGCTCGCCGGCAGGCTGGCGATTTTCTCGGTGGTGGTGATCAACACCGAGGCCTCGGCATCGCGAACGATGTAGTCAAGGCAGTCGGCTGCGGTATCCAGGCCGACATTGACCACTACGCCACCGGCCTTGAGGATCCCCCAGAAGGCACATACCGTTTCGACGCGGTTGCCCAGGCACACCACCACCCGCTCCTGGCGCTGCAGGCCATTGACCTGCAAGCCTGCCGCCAGGCGCGCGCTGGCTTCGTCCAGCTGCGCATAGGTGTAGGTTTCATCGGCATAGATGATCGCAGCTTTGTCCGGATGCAAACCGTTGCGGGTTTCCAGCACATCCTGCAGAAGGACTTCACGCACGCTCATGCTGCACCTCGACAACGCCCAGCGGGCGCCCCACCGAGCGGGTCTGTCGATGAGCATCGATGTAACCGGCCAGGGTCGCCACGGTATTGAAATGCCCCGGAACAATGGTGTCCGGGTTGACGAAAAAGCCTTCGATATCGTCCTCCAGGCTGATCAGCAGCTCCATGGAGGTCAATGAGTCCAGCCCCAGGTCATCACGCAAGTGAGAGTCGGCCGTGATGATCGTGCCTTCCGGCAACTTCAGTACCACGCGCAGGATGTCGCTGAGCTGACGCTGGGTAGCAAGCTGGATTTCAGCAGCAGGTTCGGCTGCGGCGGCTGTACCGAGCATCGCTTCAAGCGGCACATCGGCATGACTGTCGCGAATGTCCACGGCCGTCTGCCGAGCCCTGGCGAGAAACAGCTGGTTGTTGCTGACCACCACTTCGGCCGGGTGACCATGACTGTGGAACAGGGTCGGCGAGGCCGAAGGGCCATACGCACCTGAGGCGGTCACGGCCAGAACATCGCCTTCGTGCAGGGTTTCCAGGCGCACATCGCGCCCGAGCAGGTCATCGGGACTACAGAGCGGTCCGGAGATATGGTATTCGCGCAGCGGCGCACCGTTATTGCCGGTGGCCTTGATGATGCGGAAGTTGCGCTTGAGCACCTGACCACTGCCCGCTGCCGCACCATGGCAGTTGGTGCCACCATCGGTGACGGCAAAGGTCTTGCCGTGGTTTTCCTTGATATTGTCGACCGTGACCAGCAAGGCACCGCACTTGCCGGCAATGAAGCGCCCCGACTCAAGGATGATGCGCGTACGCGGGAATTGCTGGTGGAAATCATTGAACAGCGGCGCAAGCAACTGTTTGAGCTGGGTGGTATCGAGCTCTGTTTCGTTTTCGTAGTACTTGATACCCAGGCCGCCACCCACATCGACCATGCGCATGTCCAGTTTGTGGCGTTCAGACAAGGTGCGGAACAAGCCGAGAATGTACGCGGCGTTATCGTAGACCGATTGCGCATCAAGGATCTTGGTGCCGTTATAGACGTGAATACCCTTGATCTTGATGTTGGGCAGCGCCAGGTACTCGGCGAAGTTGGCCACTGCGGTGTCTTCCTGGATACCGAAGTGAGTAGGTCGCCCGCCCATCTTCCAGGGTGAGCCGGCAGCCGAGAAATTCGGATTGATGCGAATCGCAACCGGTGCGTCGCAGCCCAGCTCCCCAGCCAGGGCAGACAACTTGCGCAACTCGCTTTCCGATTCGACGACGATGGCGAACACCCCGACTTCGAGGGCACGGCGATGCTCTTCAGGCTTCTTGTAGGGGCCTAGCAAAATAATGTCCTGCGGTGCCACCCCTGCCTTCAGGGCAATTTCCAGTTCGCCCAGCGAGCAGACCTCAGTGTTACCACCGTATGACCGGATCAGTTTTACCAGGGACAGGTTGGGATTGACCTTCAACGCATAGAAGATATCCACGCAGTCCGGCAATGCGTCACGCAACTCGTTGAAACTGCTGCGCAGCACCGCTTCATCGTAGAGGTAGGTCGGTGTCCCGAACGTCGCTTTTGCCTGGATGACGAGTTCCTTGGAAAGCTTCATCTGTTGCTCCCATCGTTCTTATAGTGTCCCGCTCTGGCGGCGGTGCTGGCCCCGGCGTGTAAGCACCGTCGCACACGCTCGATGGCGGATTGGCTTCATTATTGATTGCGCATCACTGACACGATCTTGCGGTCAAGCTTAAAACTTTGCGCGCAAAGTTTATAGAAATTTTGAGGGCGCCCTGAAGGTGATGTCAAGGTAATTCCACTGGCACAGGTATGCGGTAGAAAGCCACGGTATTCTGGGGATTTTCGTACAGAACAGGGATAAATCGTCGCACCTTGTACATATCAGAGAGGATTATCCCCAGTAAATACGGGGCTTTTATCTGATCCGGTGTTATGCCCAGTTTCTGAGTCTGTTTTGAATATCGGCAGGTTCCTACAGTCTGCGCCGGTGTCCTGCCCTTTTCGGCAGGACGAGCCTTACAGGAACTGTGGAAACTAGCCATGAGCACACATCAACAGGCCCAGGCCTATAACTACAAGGTGGTCCGGCAATTCGTCATCATGACGGTGTTCTGGGGCATCGTCGGCATGGCGATGGGCGTATGGATCGCCTCGCAGCTGGTCTGGCCGGAACTCAATCTTGAACTGCCCTGGACCAGCTTCGGTCGCTTGCGCCCCCTGCACACCAGCCTGGTGATCTTCGGTTTTGCCGGCAGCGCCCAATTTGCCGCCAGTTACTACGCGGTCCAGCGCACCTGCCAGGTGCGCCTGTACAGCGACAAGCTGGCAGCCTTCACCTTCTGGGGCTGGCAGGCGACCATCGTCATCATGCTGATCAGCCTGCCGCTGGGCCTGACCACCACCAAGGAATACGCCGAGATCGAGTTCACCGGTGCAGTGTGGATGGCAATCGTCTGGGTCGCTTATGGCGTCGTGTTCTTTGCCACCCTGTTGCGCCGCAAGGCCAAGCACATCTATGTCGGCAACTGGTTCTTCGGTGCCTTCATCGTGGTGATCGCCATGCTGCACGTGGTCAATCACCTGTCGATTCCGGTCAGCTGGTTCAAGTCCTACCCGGTCTATTCCGGCGCCACCGACGCGATGGTTCAGTGGTGGTACGGCCATAACGCCGTGGGCTTCTTCCTGACCACAGGCTTCCTCGGCATGATGTATTACTTCGTGCCCAAGCAGGTTGGCCGGCCGGTGTACTCCTATCGCCTGTCGATCGTGCACTTCTGGGCGCTGATCACCCTGTACATCTGGGCAGGTCCCCACCACCTGCACTACACCGCCCTGCCCGACTGGGCGCAATCGCTGGGCATGGCCATGTCGCTGATCCTCCTGGCGCCAAGCTGGGGCGGCATGATCAACGGCATGATGACCCTCTCGGGCGCCTGGCATAAGCTGCGCAGCGACCCGATCCTGCGCTTCCTGGTGGTCTCGCTGGCGTTCTACGGCATGTCGACCTTCGAAGGTCCGATGATGGCGATCAAGACCGTCAACGCCTTGTCGCACTACACCGACTGGACCATCGGCCACGTCCATGCCGGCGCCCTGGGCTGGGTGGCGATGATCACCTTCGGATCGCTCTATCACATGATCCCGAAAGTCTTCGGCCGCGAGCAGATGCACAGCATCGGCCTGATCAACGCGCACTTCTGGCTGGCGACCATCGGCACCGTGCTGTACATCGCCTCGATGTGGGTCAACGGTATCGCCCAGGGCCTGATGTGGCGCGCCACCAACGAAGACGGCACCCTCACCTACTCCTTTGTCGAGGCGCTGGTGGCCAGCCATCCGGGCTTCCTGGTGCGCTTCATCGGTGGGGTGCTGTTCCTCACGGGCATGCTGCTGATGGCTTACAACACCTGGCGCACGGTGCGTGTGGCAGATGAAAAGCTGGCGTTGTCCAACGCCCAGATGGTCTGAGGAGAACCCCCATGAACGAGTGGCTGTATGCGCTGTATTGCCTGAACGGGGTAGTGTTCTTCTACCTGGTCACCAGCGTCTGCCTGCGCGGCCATAGCCGCGAGGTGGACGACCAGGTCAGCCTGATGCCATTTGCCGATGACCCGGCCGCCGCACAGCGGGTCGAACAGGCAATCGGCAAGCCGGTGCCGGCGGTCAAGCCGGATGCGGCGCTGAAAGCCTGATCGCGGGGCAAGCCCGCTCCCACAGGGGGAGTTGAATCCCCTGTGGGAGCGGGCTTGCCCCGCGATTCTCACTCCCGACCATCCTCGAAAAACGCCTTGCGCCCATCCACCTGGCTCGATGCCCTTGGCAAGTTGGCCGCCTCACCCGTGGGCTTCTCCACATACCAATAGCAATGCCTGGCCGCACGCGTGATGGCCACATAAGCCAGACGCAACACTTCATCCTTCTGGGCGTTATCGAACGCCAGAGGATCCCCCGCACGCCCCAACCCCGCCTGACGGTACACCTGGTTCTTGTACGGCGAACTGGTCAGGTGCTGGCAATCACCGAGCATGAACACCGCGTCTGCCTGCAGTCCCTTGGCACTGTGATAGGTCAGTTGGCGGAACCGGCGCTGGCTGGCTGGCAGCCCGGCCTCGTGATTTACCAAAGGCTTGATGTGCTCAGATATCAATAACTTATCGCTACTTTTTCGAAACAACATCATCACCGATTCGCCACGTCGGTAATGTTCCATCAACGTTTGCGCCAAGGCCGCTTCGTCACGTTCAAGCACTTTGACCGGCAGCGGATCCTCTGCCGCCGGGCCACAGGCTCTGGCCTTCTTGCCGGTAATCGCCGGTGCCGACTTCACGATATGCTCGGCCGCGTCGATGATGTGTTGGTGGCTACGGTAGTTGTCGGCAAGCATCACCCGGGTATTGCCTGGGGACACGAACTCCTTGCTGAACTCCATGAAGAACTTCGGCGAACTGCCACGCCAGCCGTAGATCGACTGCCAGTCGTCCCCCACACACAGCAGCGAGGAATGCTGGGCCACCCGCCCGACGTTGAGGCTTGGGCCGCGTCTGCGGATCTCGCGCAGGCAGGCCCGCAACCACGAGACGATCTGCGGCGAGACGTCCTGGAACTCGTCAATCATCAGGTGCGCCAGTGGCCGCAACAGCGGGTCAGGCAGCAAGCGCAGGTTCTCCGGGTTGTTCTCGCCGAACAGGGCAAACATGCGGTTGTAGCTCATGATCGGTGGCGACTGAGCGAGCAGGTGCGCCTCCAGGGCCTTCCAGTACAGGCCCAGGGCTTCGAAGAACTGCGCATCGCTGTCGCCTGCGGGAAAGCTCATGGCGCCCACCGCCTGGTTTACTTCAAGGCCAAGGTTCTCGATAAAGCCTGCGGCACCGACAAAGGCATCGAGCAGCGGCACCGCCGACAGCTCACCCTTGACCTTGTAATCGAAGCCCGGCCCGGCCACTGCATCACCCGCCAGGGAGGATGTCAGGCGCTTGGCTGCAGCATAGTTTTCCAACCAAATCAAAGGCTTATCGCAGAAAGCTTGAAACAGGGTGCGTTTGATCACCCACTCCGCCCAGACCGGAAGCTTGGCCCCGGGACGCTTGTACTGCTGGTTTTCACCCGGATCGAAACCGAGCACGACCCAGGCGTCCAGCTCGGCGATATGGCCATGGAAGTGGAACCGGCTGCCGTTGATCTCGACTGTCTCGCGGCTCGGCTCGATACCCTTGATCGGCCAGGCGCCGGCAGAAAACCAGAGGTCTTCGAGGGTGTCGCACAGCTCTTCGTCACGGCTGGCGGACAGCTGGGTGACGGCCACGCGCTTTTGCACATCCGGGTGATCGCGGTCCAGGGCCTTGAGCTGCAGGGCTTCGCGGCGCAGGCTGGCAATCAGCTCGGCAAACCGCGGACTGCTGTTGAGCAGGTCGCGGTAGCACAGGTTGAGTTGCTGGCGCTGGGCGTCGTTGATGCGCAGGTCGAACGGATTGCTCTCGGCATTGGCTTCGCTGCCCCCCGGCATCTCGCTGCCCAGGGTCTCGAACGCACGCACCTGGTTGAAGCCCGGCAGGCTACGCACCAGCGGCAGGATGCGCGAGTGGAAGGTACGCACCAGTTCACGAGCCTGGGCGGGACTCAGCTCAAGCTGCCAGAGGCCGAAGACCTGCACCAGACGGGCAATGAAATCCTTGCGCGACTCACGGGTGAAAGTCACCACGGTCATGGCGTCCAGCTCGTAGCCCAGGTAATGACGCAACAACAGGATGCGCAGTACCAGCGACGTCGACTTGCCAGCCCCGGCACCTGCAATCACGCAGGTAGAAGGTGTATCACTGAAGATCATCTTCCACTGCGCCGCGCTTGGCTGGGCATACGCTGGCAGGCGCAGGGCGACGTCAGCCTTGAAGCGCTTCTTCAACTCGGCCGTCAACGGCAGGCGCCAGTCGTCGAACAGGTGGTCATCCTGCCCCGGCACGCCATGGCCGTCGGGACGCGTATCACGGATCACCAGCACCTGGCGCCCGGCTTCATAGCCGTCTACCCGCCCTTCTTCGTAGCCTTCGCGCAAACCGTCGGCGTGCCCGGTGCGCTGGCCAGTGGCGTGGCCCTGGAACCAGGAATCGCGGTGCTGGGCCTGTAAACGACTCAAGCCCCGGCCCAGCAGACGCGCCGCCAGGCGCCGGATCCAGGGTAGTTGCGCAGGTGGAGTCAACTCCAGGGGTAGCTTGGGACGCTCTTCAGACACACTGACTCCAACAAGAAAAAACCTGCGCTCATGTTCGCTCCATCCGGCAGAAATCACCAGCTGATTGCTTGCAGATCAGTGAATTAGACGATGAAGCGTATAAAGCACCGCAACTATATACATCTACCAAATCGATGGAAATCAGCCGAAATTTACGCTTATTTTCGATCATAGATTCAGCGATGATTCTCCCATCAACCGACTCACCAGGAGAGCCCATCATGCTGCAACTGCGCCCTTTCAAGAGCCTTGGCCATGCCAACCATGGCTGGTTCGACGCCCACCATCATTTTTCCTTTGCCGAGTACTACGACCCACAGCGGATGCACTGGGGCAACCTGCGGGTCTGGAACGACGACCTGATTGCGGCAGGCAGCGGCTTCCCACCGCACCCGCACCGCGACATGGAAATCATCACTTATGTGCGTGAAGGTGCCATCAGCCACCAGGACAACCTGGGCAACAAGGGCCGCACCGAGGCCGGTGATGTGCAGGTGATGAGTGCTGGTACCGGCATCACCCACAGTGAATACAACCTGGAAAAAGTCGATACGCGAATCTTCCAGATCTGGATCGTGCCGGAGCGCGTCGGACAGGCGCCTTCGTGGGGCTCCCGGCCCTTCCCGAAAGGCGAGCGTGGCGAAGGCTTCGTGACCCTGGCCAGCGGTCGTGAAGGAGATGAGGACAGTCTGCGCATTCGCGCCGATGCGCGGCTGGTGGCGGCAACCCTGCAGGCAGGGGAAAGCGCTGAGTATCGCTTTGAAGCCGGACGGCGTGGCTATCTGGTGCCAGCCAAGGGGCTGATCGAGGTGAATGGTGTGCGGGCCGAAGCGCGCGATGGTGTTGCCATTGAGGATGAGCAGGTGCTCAGGGTGACGGCGCTGGAAGACAGCGAGATCGTGCTGGTGGATGTGGCATAGCTTTAGGCCTTATCGCGGGGCAAGCCCGCTCCCACAGGGTGTTGATTCACCCTGTGGGAGCGGGCTTGCCCCGCGATGCATTTCAGGCCATCAAGCGATAGCAGCATCCACTAGCGCCTGGGCTTCAGCCACCAGGCGTTGCAGGTGCTCTTCGCTAACAAAGCTTTCCGCGTAGATCTTGTAGATATCCTCGGTACCCGACGGCCGTGCGGCGAACCAGCCGTTGGCGGTCATCACCTTCAGACCGCCAATGGCCTGGTTGTTACCCGGGGCATGGCTGAGGATCTGTTCGATCGGCTCACCAGCAAGCTCGGTCGACTTGACCTGCTCCGGTGCCAGCTTGCTCAGCAGCGCCTTTTGCTGCGCATTGGCCTTGGCCTCAACGCGAGTGGCAAAGGGTTCGCCCAGCTCAGCAGTCAGCTCGGCATAAGCCTGGCTCGGGTCACGACCGGTACGGGCGGTGATCTCCGCCGCCAGCAGCGCCGGAATCAAGCCGTCCTTGTCAGTCGTCCAGACGCTGCCATCCTTGCGCAGGAACGAAGCACCGGCGCTTTCCTCACCACCAAAGCCCAGGCTGCCATCGAACAGACCATCAGCGAAGAACTTGAACCCTACCGGCACTTCATACAAGCGGCGGCCCAGACGTGCCGTGACGCGGTCGATCAGGCCACTGCTGACCACGGTCTTGCCGACTGCAGCATCCTGACGCCACTGCGGACGGTGCTTGAACAGGTAATCGATGGCCACGGCCAGGTAGTTGTTCGGGGCCAGCAAGCCGTTCTTGGTGACGATGCCGTGACGGTCGTGGTCCGGGTCGCAGGCAAAGGCCACGTCGAAACGCTCGCGCAGGCCAATCAGGCCCTGCATGGCGTAGGGTGAGGACGGGTCCATGCGGATCTGGCCATCCCAGTCGACCGACATGAAACGGAACGTCGGGTCGACCTCGGTGTTGACCACTTCCAGATTCAGCTTGTAATGCTCGGCAATCGCCGACCAGTAACGCACACCCGCCCCACCCAGCGGATCAACGCCCAGACGCAGGTTAGCGCTGCGGATGACGTCAAAATCAATGACGTTTTCCAGGTCGGCGACATAGCTGGCCACATAGTCATGGCGGTGAGTGGTGCTGGCCTGCAGCGCCTGCTCGTGATCCATGCATTTGATGTCTTTGAGACCGCCGGCCAGCAGCTCGTTGGCTTTGGCTTCGATCCACTTGGTCACATCGCTGTCGGCCGGGCCGCCATTGGGCGGGTTGTACTTGAAGCCACCGCTTTGCGGCGGGTTATGCGAAGGCGTGATGACGATGCCATCGGCCAGGCCGCTGCTGCGCCCACGGTTGTAGCAAATGATGGCGTGCGACACCGCCGGCGTCGGCGTGTACTCGTCATCTTTGGACAACATGACTTCAACGCCATTGGCCGCCAGCACCTGCAAGGCACTGGCTGCAGCCGGTGTCGACAGCGCATGGGTATCGGCGCCAACGAACAGCGGACCGTCGATGCCCTTGGCCTGACGGTACAGGCAGATCGCCTGGCTGATGGCCAGGACATGATTTTCGTTGAAGCTCAGGTCCAGCGAGCTGCCGCGGTGCCCGGAAGTGCCGAACGCGACACGCTGGCTGGCAATGCTGGCATCGGGCTGGCCGGTATAGTAGGCGGTCAACAGGCGCGGAATATCCACCAGCACGGAGGCTGGAGCCGGTTTGCCTGCCAAAGGACTGAGCTTCATGCAAAACCTCAAGAAAGGATGTTCAGGGTAATGAAAACACGGAGTTTACTGGCACTTTGACAAGCACGCGATGCCAATGCTCCCCGGCGCCGTGATTATTTCTGCTGCGACGCCCACCAGGCCGGAAACATGCCCTGCACCCGCGGCTCGGCAAAGCGATCGTCGATCAGCATGACCATGCCCCTGTCGTCTGTGCCGCGAATCACCCGCCCAGCCGCCTGGATGACCTTCTGCACCCCGGGATACAGGTAGGTGTAGTCGAACCCGGCGCCGAACAGCTGGGCCATGCGTTGCTTGATCTGCTCGTTCACCGGGTCGACCTGCGGCAGCCCCAGGGTGGCGACAAAGGCGCCGATCAAGCGTGTGCCCGGCAGATCGACGCCCTCGGCAAAGGCCCCACCCAGCACGGCAAAGCCAACACCACGCCCCTGGGGCTCGAAGCGCTGCAAAAATCCCTGGCGCTGCGTCTCGTCCATCCCCGGCGCCTGGCACCACTGGACGATGTGCGGATGGCTTGCGGCCAGCATTGCAGCCACCTGTTGCAGGTACTCGAAACTGCTGAAGAACGCCAGATAGTTACCGGGCGCTTCGGCAAACTGCGCAGCAATCAGCTCGGCGATCGGCGCCACCGAGGCGGCTCGATGCTGATAACGGGTCGAGACATGGCTGACCACCTGCACGCGCAATTGCTCGGCGGCAAAGGGTGAAGCCACTTCGAGCCAGGCGGTGTCGGCCGGCATCCCGAGCAAGTCGGCGTAGTAGTGCCTTGGGCTCAGGGTCGCGGAAAACAACGTGACGCTACGGGCGCTCGCCATCCGCGGGCCGATCTGTGCCGCCGGTACCACATTGCGCAGGCACAAGGTCGACAGACTGCGTTTGCCCGGCCCCTCGCGCTTGCTGATATCGAAGAGATAATGGGCGTCGAACAGCTCACTGACGCGGATGAACTGCAACGCATCGAAGAAAAACTGCAACAGCGCCGGATCAAGCCCGGTGGGTTGCTGGTTGAGTTGCTCCTGGATCAGACCGACACACTGCTGCAACGCCTTGAGGAACGCCTCCGGTAACGCCTCGATCACCTGATAAGGCGCCACCTGCGCCTTGTGCAGGGTATTCCACTGACGGTTCAGGCGATCCAGCGCACTGCCCATGCCTGCCGGCTTGCTCCGGCGCAAGGCCTGCAACTGCCATTGATCGAGGCTGGCGCTGTACATCTGCCGTGCCCGCTCCACCAGGTTGTGCGCCTCATCCACCAACACTGCCACCCGCCACTGGTTGACCTGGGCCAGACCATAGAGCAAAGCACTCTGGTCGAAATAGTAGTTGTAGTCGGCCACCAGCACATCGACCCAACGCGCCATCTCCTGCCCCAGGTAATAAGGGCAGACCTGATGAGCCAGGGCAACCTCGCGCAATGCGGCCTTGTCGAGGATGGTCAGCGCCTGGGCCGCCTGGCGAGCAGCGGGCAGACGGTCGTAGAAGCCTCTGGCCAAGGGGCAGGCCTCACCATGGCACGCCGTGCCGGGGTACTCGCAGGCTTTGTCGCGGGCCACCAGTTCCAGGCTGCGCAGGGCAAGCTTGGGAGCACTGTCGTGGAGCTGATGCAGGGCTTCCAGGGCCAGGGCACGGCCGGGTGTCTTGGCGGTGAGAAAGAAGATTTTGTCCAGCTGCTGCGGGACCATGGCCTTGAGCAACGGGAACAGGGTGCCGAGGGTCTTGCCAATACCGGTGGTGGCCTGGGTCATCAGGCAGCGCCCGGTACTCACCGCCTTGTACACAGTCTCGGCAAGATCGCGCTGACCACGGCGCATCTGACCATAGGGAAAGGCCAGTGCCTGCAGTCCACCGTCGCGCAAGGCCACCCGCTGTACTTGCTGTTCGGCCCAGTGCAGGAAGATCGCGCACTGGCTGTTGAAGTACTGCTCAAGCTCCAGCGCACTGCAGCGCTGTTCGATCAGGGTCTGGCTATCGCTGTCGACA
Organism: Pseudomonas alkylphenolica; assembly: GCF_000746525.1. NCBI lineage: Bacteria > Pseudomonadati > Pseudomonadota > Gammaproteobacteria > Pseudomonadales > Pseudomonadaceae > Pseudomonas > Pseudomonas alkylphenolica. Next base: position 2,557,501 of record NZ_CP009048.1, on the reverse strand, counting down.
TCCAGGTACACCAGGGCCAGAGTGATTTCGCTGAGCTGACGTTGCTGGCAGAGCAACCAGCCATAGACTCTGGCCTGGGCCCAGTGCAACTGCCGATGATTGTCCGGCTGACGCGCCAGGTCGCCGCGGTAGGTCTTGATCTCCTCCAGGCGATTGAGTTGCGGGTCATAGCCATCGGCCCGGCCGCGCACCTGCAAGTTCCCAAACTGCCCCTCCAGGCTGATCTCGGCCTCGAATTCCGGCCCACGCCTGGCCACCACCCGCTGATGGCCGCTGATGCCCTCCTGGGCGGTGGGCGACGGAGTGAAGCGCAAGTCCAGATCGCCAACCTTGGCGCTGAACTCGCACAATGCCCGCACTGCCACGCGATAACTCATGGTGTCGGCGTTATCCAGCGCACATGGCACACCTCGACCGGCAGGCCGTGCTCGCTACAGAAATCGATCCAGCGCAGCTGGTTATCCTGCAGGCGGTCACCCGGCCCCTTGACCTCGATCATTCGGTAATGCTGCTGTTCGGGCCAGAACTGGATCAGGTCGGGCATGCCGGCGCGGTTGCTCTGGATGTCTTCGAGCAAACGCTCGAAGCAGTGTTTGAGGTGCAGCGCTGGCAGGCAGGCCAGAGCCTGTTCGAGCAGCGTTTCGTCGAGCACCTGCCAATAGACAAAGGGCGACTGCAGGCCCTGTTTGCTGACGAAGTGCCGGCGGATGGTCTGTCGGTAGCGACCATCCTCCAGTTGCGCCAGACAGTCGGCGAACAAGGCACTGCGCCGCGCCTGAAACTCTGGATCGTGCAGGTCTTGCGGGGCGCTCTGGAACGGGTGAAAGAACGCGCCCGGCAACGGCGCGAAAATGGCTTCCCAACACAACAGGCCAAACAGACTGTTGAACAGGGTGTTCTCCACGTAATGCACCTGACTGCCCTGCTCTTGCAGGTGCAGCTGCGCCGCCTGCTCCACCCCCAGCGCCGCCTGCTCCAGCGGCAATTGCAGTTCGATCAGGCCAGTCTGTGTTTTCACCCGTCGTCGTCGTTGCGGCGGCCCACCCAGCTTGCGCTGCAGGCGTGGCAGGATCCGCGTCAGCGCCTGGACTTCGATGGGACTGGCGGGTTGTGCGGCAACTTCCGTAGCCAGGGCATGGGCCTGGTCCCACTGCTCACTGCGTTCGAGCACCCGAATCCGCCGAATCCGTGCTTGCGGGTGCTGGCTGCGCGGGTAGATCCGCAGCGCCAGGTCCCAGTCACCCAGGCGTTCGCTATGCTGACCAAGCTGGTACAGCAGGCGCGAGCGACGGCGTAGCAGCCAGGGATTATCGCTGTCCAGTGACTCGACCTGCTCCAGCACCTGCGACAGCGGCGCGCCCAGCTCGAGCAACTCGGTGCAATGGTGCAGCGCCAGGGCCAGGTCAACATCGCTACGTTGACGCAGCGCCCGCGATTCTTCACTGAACGCCACCTGCTCGTAGCGCAGCAGGCCGAGGTCTGCCAGGACGAATTCCGACCAGTCCTGATACAGGTTGCCGAAGAACAGCAGGCGAAAGCGATCACACAGTGCTTGCAGCTGCAAGGTAATGATCGGTTCGGCGAAGCCTGGCAACCAGTCTTGCAAGGGCCGAGGCGGCAGTTCGAGCGCTTGCAACTGGGCGAAAAGCTCGGCCTTGGCCGCCCTCGGACGCGTCAGTTGCGGCGCAAAACCACTGGCGATTTCTTCCTTGCGCAGCACCTGAAACAGCTGTTCGAGACTCAAGTGGCTAGCGTCGGTGACCCAGCCCCGCGCCAGCAAAGGCTGCAAGGCTGACAGCGGCGGCCCGATTTCTTCATAGACCAGCTTGCTGGGGCGAAACAGCTCGCCTTTGCGCATCACCATGCGCACCAGCAACGCCCGGGCAGCGTGCGGTTGCTCAGGGAACTGGGCAATGAAGGCGCGCTCGCTGTCATCCAGCAGATCGGCATAGCGCAGCGCAATCCACTGCAGCACTTGCTCGAAGTTGTGCAGGTAATAGAACGGGTCGTCGACAGAGTGGGCAATCACGGCAAGGCTACTGGCAGGCATTGATGGCACTGTTTATACATACAGACCTGTAGCATTGGCAACCTGCATACGGACCGCCGGTCAGCAGCCGATAAATACGCTTTATCAAAAACCCGAGCCAGCAAAGACGCCTTCGCTCATTCCTCCTCACCCTGCCGTTTAACCAGAATCCCACGCAGTAGCAAATCCAGCGCAGCAACACCTTGTGCCAGCCGCGCATTGCCGTCCTCTGCATTTGCAATCCAGAACGCAACTTCAGCAAGGCTGCCATAAATCAAGGATGCCAGGGCCTGTGAATTGACATTGGCAACGATGCCTTGCTGTATCAAGTCGTCGATCAGCAGTTGCATCGACTCCACACAGTGACGTTGCCCATCCAGCGAGCCGCCCCCCAGCACTGCCCTGGCATCGCGCAAGACAATGCGCTGAATTTGAGGCTCCAGCGCCATCTCCAGATAGGCACGACAGCGATCGCGAAAGCCTTCCCATGCATCCTCGGCAGTGTCAGTGATGGCCTGCAGACGCTGATCCATCTCGGCGTCCAGTTGCGCCACTACTGCCGACAACAACCCCTGTTTGTCACCAAAGTGATGATAGAGCGCACCACGGGTCAACCCCACCAGCGCGGTAAGGTCATCCATCGAAGTGTCCGCATACCCGCGCTCGGTAAAAAGCTTGCGTGCGGTCGCCAACAACGTGGCACGGGTTTCTTCCATTTCGGCGCGGGTACGGCGAGCCATCCGGTTATTCCTGTTCTAAGCAGCCAGAGGTAGGCATAGGCGTATTTATTCATACAGTGCGTATCTATTGTCATGACCGAGTGATGGGATGACAAGCCCCGCGATTCAGAAGCCCACCGCTTACGGCCAACGCACCATGAAGGCCGCTCAATTAAACGGAACAAGGAACCTGTTCGACCCGATCACGCATGCGCTGATACCCCCAAAGCGCTACCAGCAACACCGCAACGCCGGCACAAAGTGCTACGTTGAATCCGGCCTTGGCGCCCAGCAGATCGACAACCTGGCCCGATGCCGCAGCTCCGGTAGCGACACCAATATTCAGCCCGGCCAGCAACCAGGTCATTCCTTCGGTCAGCTTGCTGTGCGGTACGATGCGCTCTACCAGAGACATCGCCACAATCATGGTGGGCGCGAAGAACAGCCCTGCCACCAGCACCGCAACCGACAGGCCAAAAATGTTCTCTGCGAACAACAGTGGCAAAGTGGTCGCTGCCGTCGCAACACTACCCAGCAGGAGCAACTTGTGCAGCGGTGTCTTTAGCTTCAGCGCACCGAAAACCAGCCCGGCAACGCATGAGCCAATGGCGTAGCACGATAAAACCACGCTCGCTGCAGCCGCAGAGCCCACCTGTTCGGCGAAGGCTACGCTGACGATGTCCACTGTGCCGACGATCACGCCCATGACGATCATCAGCAACGTCAGCAAACGCACGCCCGCAAGACGGAAGACTGACACTTCGTGTTGTCCAGCCCCGGCAGCGCCTTCCACTGGCGGCTCGGTGCTCACCTGAGCGACCAGGGCAAACACGCCTATGGCCAACAGCACTGCGGCGGCCAGCGGTCCCGCCTGCGGCAACACCGCCACGCTCAACCCCACCGAAATCGGCGGGCCGGCGATGAAGGTCACTTCGTCGAGCACTGTTTCCAGCGAATAGGCCGTCTGCAGTTGTGCCTTGCCACGGTAGATGGCGGTCCAGCGGGCACGCACCATCGCCGACATGCTGGGCATGAAGCCGGCCAGCCCGGCGCCGACAAACAACGTCCAGTCCGCTGCCTGCCAATAGGTACAGGCAAGCAGCAGCAAGATTCCCACGACGCTAAGACCGGCAGCCGCCGGCAACACCCGGCGTTGGCCGTAACGATCCACCAGGCGTGAGACCTGGGGTGACATCAGGGCATACGTAAGCACGAAAGTGGCCGATACAGCGCCGGCCAGGCCATAGCTGCCACGCAGTTGCGACAGCATGGTGATGATGCCGATTGCGGTCATCGGCAACGGGATGCGGGCCAGCAGGCCGGCCAAGGCAAAACCCTTGGTGCCCTGAGCCTGGAATAACGCGCGGTATAGATTGAACATGCTCGACTCTCCCTATCGAAAAACTCCGTTCGCCAGCGCTCACGTGACAATATACATACACATCGTATGATTAAACCTTATTATCATACGCACTGAATGTAAATTGCCACTTCAAGGGATTTGCCAACCTGCCGGTTCAGCGCTGCCCCCAGGCCTGCCGGAAAGCCTCGTCAAGGTAGTCGATCAGTGCCCGCACCGAAGGCAGCAGCCCGCGCCGTGACGCAAACATCGCCACCACTACGCCCTCGGCCGGGGCCCATGCGGGTAATACCTGCACCAGCTGCCCTTGCTGCAGTTCGCTGGCCACCAGAAAGTGCGGCACACAGCCAACCCCTACGCCGTCGAGCAGCGCCTGCTTGAAGGTAGCGATGTCGTCGCTGATCAGCCGGGGTCGATGGCGAACTTCAACCACTTGCTCGCCATCGCTCAGTTGCCAGGTATTGCTGGCACGGGTGCGCTCCCATTCGACACTGGGCAACTCGCCCAGCTGCAGTGGAAACTGCGGCAGCACATGGCGTGCCAGCAATTGCGGGCTACCCACCAGCACCTGGGGGCAGCGAGCCAGTGGCTTCATCACCAGGTCGCTGTTCTCCAGCGGCAGAAAGGCCAGGCTCAGGGAGAGGTCGAAGCCCTCACTGATCACATCGACTTTGCGGTTGAAGGATTTGACATAGAGTTCGACCCGCGGGTGCTGGCTCATGAAGCTGGCCAACATCGGCGCCAGGGCGAAATTCAGCAGCAGCGTGGTGCAACTGATGCGGATCGTCCCGCAGGGTTCGGCGCGGTTGCGCTGCACCACACTCTCCGCCGCCTCCACCTCGGCCATCATCGCCTGGCAATGGCGATAGTAGTCCTGGCCGATTTCAGTGACTTGGAAATAGCGGGTCGAACGCTGGATCAAACGAAAGCCCAAACGCTCTTCCAGGCTGCCGACCTTGCGGCTGACGGTCGACTTGGGCATGCCCAACTGGCGAGCGGCAGCGGCAAAGCCACCCTGCTCGACTACCTTCAAGTACACGAACAACTCATTCAGATCAATCATGCATGGACTCTCGATCGTTCCATAAATGGGACTTAGAAGTCCGAACATGTGGATTACGCGACCACCATAAACCCACTAAAGTCACAAGTTATTCGATTCAGGTGGTCGATGGCGACACATTTTGACTGAATAACGTACCACCACTAGAACAACGACAGCATTTGGGGGCACCGCACTGATGAACCGGGTAAACCCAAGTCGATCACCGTTGCTGGCCCTGAGTCTGGTGTGCGCCTCCACGGCCAGCCAGGCCGACAACTCCCTCGGGCAACGCGACAACATCAACATCGACCTGACCCAGCGCCAGCACGCGGAACTAGCCATCGCCCCCGGATTGATCAGCGGCTCGAGCCTCAACGGCCTGCTGCGCAATTACTACTTCGCCCGCGACAACCACCACACCCCGGCACGGCGCGATCAACGCGAGTGGGCGCAAGGCGTGCTGTTGTCATTTCGCTCCGGCTACACCGACACCCTGGTCGGCATCGGCCTGGATGTGCACGGTTTCAGCGCCTTGAAGCTGGACGGCGGTGGCGGCAGTGGCGGTGCCGGCCTGATGCCGCTGGACAGCCAGGGCCGACCGCAAGACGAGTTTTCCGCTGCCGGTGCGGCGTTGAAATTTCGTGCCTTCGACAGCCTGCTCAAAGTCGGTGACCAGTTGCTGGAAAACCCGCTGATCGCCAGTGGCAGCAGTCGCCTGTTCCCGCAGAGCTATCGAGGGGTGACGGTAAAAAACTTCAGCATCGATCAGCTCATGTTCGATGCCGGCTGGGTCGAGTCGACCCGCCTGCGCAACCAGAGTGGCCACAGCAACCTGCAAAGCGCCTACGGCAATGGCAACCGGGCGGGGGTCGCCCCTGACCGCGAAAGCGCGCACATGACCTGGCTTGGCGCGACCTACAACGTCGTCCAGGCTTTGAACCTGACTTGGTACAGCGGCCGCCTCGAAGACCTGTGGGACCAGCACTACCTGGGTGTGAGCCAGACCTTCGCGCTGAGTCCCACCCTGCGTCTGACGCCCTACCTGCACTACTACAAGACGCGTGACCAGGGCCGCAGCCAGCTGGGGCCGATCGACAACGATGCCTACAGTGCCGGCCTGACCCTGGCGCAGGGTGCGCAGTCGCTGACCTTCGGGTTGCAGAAGATCGATGGCGACACCCCGTTCGACTTTCTCGCCCAGAACGACCGGACGTTCCTCTACCTGAACAACGCCATGCAGTACGCCGACTTCAACGGCCCCGGCGAAAAGTCCTGGAAACTGCAGTACCAGACCAGCCTGCAAGCCCTGCGCGCGCCGAACCTGCAGTTGAGTGTCGGCTACACCCGCGGCGAAGCCGACCTCACCCGTGTCGATCCGGCAAGCCCCGGCTATGGCTACATCTACAACCCCGACGGCAAGCATGCCAAACACTGGGAGCGCGATATCGCCTTGCGCTACGCCGTGCCCGATGGCCCGGCCAAGGGCCTGAACCTGACCCTGCGCTGGGCCAGTCATCGTCCCGGTGACGGCTACACCGCCCCAGGCAATACCCGCGGCAACGCCAGCGCCGACGAATACCGGGTGATCCTCGATTACCCCTTCAACCTGCTTTGATCAAACCTGACAAGAGACTCTTGCATGCGTGCAGCCCACCTGCCCACCCTTGGCCTGCTCTGGCCGTTAATGTGCCTGGAAGCCCAAGCCGACAGCGTCAGCCTGCCTCCCCTGCCCCTGGGCAACACCAGCTTTCTGGATGGTATTACCCAACCCGGCATGCTCTTCGAGCTGCCAGTCCAGTACAACCGCAGCAACCAGAGCGTCGATGCCGGCGGCCACTCGGTACCGGGGCGCCAGCGGGTACGCAGCGCCACTGTGTTGCCGCACTTCGCCTACATCAGCGAGCAGCGCATCGCAGGCGCCTATTACGGTGCCGAAGTGCTGTTGCCACTGGTGCACCTGGACCTTGATATCGACGGCGGCCCGCAAGGCACCCGTACCCGTCAGGGCGACCTGGTGGTCAGCCCGTTGTTGCTGCAGTGGGACCCGGTCACCTTGTTCGGCCGCCCCTTCTGGCAGCGCCTGAACTTCGTCTTCACCCTGCCCACCGGTGATTACGACAAGAACGCGCAGATCAATACCGGCAGCAATGTCTGGACCTTCAGCCCGCACTACGCCTTCACCTGGCTGGCCAGCGAGCGCCTGGAGTTCAGCGGTCGCCTGCACTACGCCTGGAACAGCCGCAACGACAGCCCGGCCGAACGCCTGCAAGCCAGTGACATCCAGCCCGGTGAAGCCGTGCACAGCAACTTTGCCGCCTCCTACGCCCTGGACGATCATTGGCGTGTGGGCCTGGCCGGTTACCACCTCAAACAGATCAGTGCCGACCGCATCGACGGCCATCGTCAGCAGGACTCCAAAGAGCAGGTGTTCGGCTTCGGGCCCGGGGTGCGTTACAGCACCGGCGGGCACAGCGTGTTCGTCAACTACTACAGCGAATCCGGGGCACGCAATCGCGCCGAAGGTGACCAGTTGACCTTGCGTTACCTGCTGGCCTTCTAGAGCCGCTGCAACACCTCACGCAACACACTCAACCCACCCTGCAGATCATCGTGTGGCGTTGGTGGCCAGCCCAGACGCATATGCTGACAATAATCCCCCTGCAGGCTGAACAGCTCACCCGGCGCGATCACCAGCCCCTGATCCAGCATGCGATGAAACAGGGCGCGGATGTCCAGCGGCGTCCGCGCTTGCGCCCAGATCGTTGCCCCTCCCGCCGGCATCTGAAAGTGCAAATGAGCGCCCAGTTGCACCTGCATCTGCCGATACAGGTGGGTGACGCGCTCATGCAGGCGCAAGCGTGCCTGCTCCAGATGGAGGTCGATGCGCCCCTTGGCATACAGCCGGGCCACTGCCTGTTGACGCAAAGGCGGCAAGCGAAAGCCCCGGGCCAGAAATTGATGCTGCAGTTGCCGCGGGCAATGGCGCGACAACAGGTAGGCATACGGCGCTTCGGCCCCCACCGTGCGCTCCAGTGACGAGAACACCAGCAATCGCTGCGGGTCGACCATTTCGCGCAGGCAGCGCTGTGGCGGTGCGGCAAAGCAGTACTCGGACTCCAGGTCGTTTTCCAGCAGCCACACCCCGTGCTCAGCCAGCAACTGGGCAATCGCCTGATGCTGTGCCAGCGGCACCAGGCTGCCATGAGGGCTGTTCAGGCGCGAGGCGAGCATGACCATGCGCACCGGCTCGCGCTGCAGCACCCTGGCAAAACGCTCAAGGTCCAGCGCCCCGTCACTGCCCAACGGCAACTCGATGACCCGTAACCCGCTGACCCGCAAGATCCTCAGCAAACGCCAGGAACACGGCGCAGTCACCACAATCGTGCAGCCTTGCAGCTCCAGGGCTGCCAGCATCGTCTCGAACAGCGAGCGAAGGTCCAGCGCCAGATAAACATCTTCGGCATTCCAGTACAGCTGCACGGAACGGGTATAGCGCGCCGCCAGCGCGGTGCGCAGCTCGAGCTCGCCACACGGATGTACAAGCCCGGCAGGCCGTGGACTCTGGCGCAACAGCTGGCGCTCGACCGCCAGTAAGTTCGACTCCAGTGAAGGCAGGGATTGCACGCCACTAAACTCCAGCAGCTGCGGGCTGCCGGCATGCTGCTGCAGATCCTGCAACAAGTGCTCATCAGCCAGTGCCTGCACCGCCAGCGCACCGCCCCTGGCAAAATAGCCGGACTTGGGCACCGACTGTACGCGCCCTTCGTGCTCAAGCAACGAGTAGGCGTACTGGATGGTCGAGATCGAAACATTCAAACGCTGCGACAGATCCCGTAGCGAAGGCAGCTTGTTGTAGCTGCCCGGCGCCATCTGGGCAATCAGTTCAACCAGGTAGCGATACACCGCCTGATAGGCAAACACGCTGGTTTTGGTCGCTCGCTTCATCAAGGGCTGCCAACCTGATCACCCCTGTGCCGCATGCCGTTCGCACGGTCAGCCTGCAGATGACGCAGATCGGCACCCCGCACTCGCAAACGGTTCAACAGGCAGTCGGCGGGACGTTCGGCCAATGGCTCGCGGGCATAGAGCTGTTGCAGCATGACCAGCGGCAAGCCGCTGGTATCCACCAACCACTGCACCACCGGTTCCGGCGCCGGTTGCCTGCGCAACGCCTTGTGCAAATATGGGACGGCAACCAGCATGCCGGAGTGGCAGCGGCGCAGAAAAGCTTCCAGCTTCAGGCCCTGCCCGACAAAAGGACTGAACAACTGGCAAACCAGTTGCGCTTCGCGCAGGCCATACGCTTGCAGGGCGAAATCATTCGCCTCGCTACGCCGCAGTTCCAGTACCCCCGGTTGCCAGTGATTGAGCACCCGGGTCTGCACAGATTGCGCTAGCGCGTTGCGCTGCATTACCTGACGGGTTTGCTGCAGGTAGCGCTCGATACCGTCACGATAGTGCGTGTCATCGATGAATTCCGCCTGCAGCCCTTGCAGGTGGGCCAACAGCAAGGGATTGGCACCCCCCGAGCGTTCACAGGGAAAGGCCTGCTCGTCGAAACGATGGCCCAGAAAGCGACTCAGCCGTTCACCCTGGTGGGAATCACGATCAGACACCAGGTCATCGATGGCGATAAAGCGCAACGCCGGCCGACAGTCCGCATCAGGGCCAGGCAGCACCGCAGGCGCAGGCTCGCGCCCCTGCAACAGGTTCCAATAGCGGGCGCGCAGTTCACTCATCCCTTCCAGCAACGAGATGGCACAGCTGTGGATCGGACGTACCCCGAGCAACTCCGCATCACGCAATGAGCGCCGGCTCCAGGCCAGGTAGCGCTTGCGATCAGCGAGCGACTCGGTACTGATAATGGCATCCACACCGCCCTTGCAGCGCATTGCCTGCAGGGCTAGTTCAGCCAGATGCAGATAGCCATGGCTGGCAAAGTTCGCCAGCAACGGCCCGTCACTCGACAGATGCCCGCACAGCAACCATTCCTGCCGCTCTGCCTGCTGCTGGTCGCTGGACGGTACTCGACGGCTGTCGTAAGGCAACAGTTCGCCGGCATCGAGCACCAGCAAATCGACGCGCGGATCATCATGCATAAACAACCTGGAGAACGTGCTATCGATGTTTGCCAGGGCGGTTGTGCTCATCCCGGCTTGCCAGGCAGTGGCAATACGCAGATGGAACGTCGCCGGGGATCGTGCGGCAATACTCAGCTGCGCCGCGCGTAAACAGGCAAGGGCCTGGGCGCTGGACAAGCTGGCATCGAGCACGAACATCAAGCGCAATCCCTTGATACGCTCGACCCCGCCGGCGGCCACAATCAGCCGCTGAATCAATAGCTGCAGCGAGGCCTTTTGCGCCTGCGACAAATGCTCAAGCAATCGTTGCAATACTTGCTGATATATATACTGCATGGCCTGATCGTGAATACTGCCCATAACGCCCACCTGAATTTCAGTTACGACCGCCTGAAAGAAATCGCTCCTGCGAAATCATTCAATCAGCAGAAATAAAGACCCGTCTAATATCCTAGGAAACTTCCCACAAGTTCCTACAGAAACTTGCTGACCTGCCAATTCAACCAGGCGAACTCACCCACACCAAAGCCACCGACAGCCTGAACAACCGGACCTTGCTTCATCACAACTCACTCCTTGAGTGCACAAACGACAGGTTATTATCGGGTGTTGGCTGATGAATAAAAGATACAGAACCCGGTAAAAAATCCGTTCAGATTCAAACAGCTTTCTGCTTGCTTTCAGCCAGCGACGGTAGATTTTCCGACAAATTTGAACATAGCGAACTTATCTGCATTGCGCAGGCAATGTACTTGATTGAAATATCCGAAACTCACATAGGAAAAAGGCACAAAAAAGCCCGAGCACAGCCCGGGCTTGTTTCTACCTGCAACTTCAGGCGCTGGCTATTTCCAGCACCAGACGTCCACCGCATGGGCATTCGTCCATGTAGCGATGCGCTTCGACCACACGTTCGAAGGGGTAAGTCTTGATAATTTGCGGGGTCAGCAGCTTGTCGGCGGTGAACTGGTTGATGTCACGCAGTGCTCGTTGCAACGCCACCTGGTCCTGGCTGATACCCAGCTCCGGTTTGCCGGTGAAGTTGCCAATGCAATGCACGAAGAACTGGATGTTCTTCTGAAACGCCGCGCACGCCGGGAACGGTGTCTGGTTGCCACCCTGCAGGCCATACAGCACCAGGCTGCCGCGCGGCGCCAGCACATCGCCGAGCAACGACATCTGCGGACCGCCCAGGCCATCGAGAACCATATCGACGCCACGGTTGCCGGTGTACTTGTTGACCTGCATGAGCAGGTCCTGTTCCTCGGTGACGATAACCTTCTCGGCGCCGAGCGAAAGCAGGTAGTCACGCTCTTCGGCTTCCTTGGTCGCGGCGAAAACCTTCAGGCCCAACGCCTTGCCCATCTGCACGAAGGCCGGCCCCGCACAGTGGCTGGCATCGGTGACCAGGGCTGTCTGCCCGGCCTTGGCCCGGGCCAGGTCGACATAGGCGAAGTAGGCCATCAGCAACGGCGTGTAATGCACGCTGGCTTCGACCGGGGTGAGGTGTTCCGGGTAGCGGGTCACGGCGTTGCGCGGCAACACGATGACCTCGCCGTACACCGGATAGTCGTTGGCGCTGGCAGCCGGAAAGCTGGCCACCTTGTCACCGACTTGCAGGTCGTCGACACCCTCGCCTACCGCGCTGACCACGCCCGCCATTTCATGACCCATGCCGGCTGGCAAGCGTGCCTGGGACGGCGCCAGGTTCTGGCGCCAGAGCACGTCGTACCAACTGATGCCGATCGCTTCAACGCGGATCTGCACCTCGCCGGCAGCCGGCTGCGGCGCGGCCTGCTCTTCGATCTTGAGCACCTCGGCCGGGCCAAACTTGTGGAAACGGATCATGCGGGACATCGCAAACCTCGCCTAGTGAAACTCTAATACCCTGAACTCTATCCGGGCTTTTACCGTTAGACCATCTGTGGCCATTAATAGTCAACATGCCTGTCATTGATTGCTGGTAATACCGCTGCCAGCAAATTATGCGGTGCAGGGTAGCAGCCTTTACCCTTAAGATTCACCCCTGCCCCAAACGTCCAGTGAAACCGAGCCGATGAACCGTAACGACTTGCGTCGCGTCGACCTGAACCTGCTGATCGTCTTCGAGACGTTGATGCACGAACGCAGCGTGACCCGCGCCGCCGAAAAACTGTTTCTCGGCCAGCCGGCGATCAGCGCCGCGTTGTCGCGCCTGCGCAGCCTGTTTGACGACCCGTTGTTCGTGCGTACCGGGCGCAGCATGGAGCCCTCGGCGCGCGCCGTGGAAATCTTCGCCCTGCTGTCCCCGGCCCTGGACTCGATCTCCACCGCAGTCAGCCGCGCCGCCGACTTCGACCCGGCCACCAGCACCACCGTGTTTCGCATCGGCCTGTCGGACGACGCCGAATTCGCCTTGTTGCCGCAATTGCTCAAGCGCATACGCGCCGAAGCACCGGGCGTGGTCCTGGTGGTGCGGCGGGTCAACTACCTGTTGATGCCGGCCTTGCTGGCCAGCGGCGAGATCTCGGTCGGTGTCAGCTGGACCAGCGACCTGCCCGCCAACGCCAAGCGCAAAGTGCTGCGCCGCAGCAAACCCAAAGTGCTGCGCGCCGACAGCATGCCGGGCAGCCTGAGCCTCGACGACTTCTGCGCCCGGCCGCATGCGCTGGTGTCCTTTGCGGGCGACCTGGGTGGGTTTATGGATGAAGTTCTGGAAAAGCTTGGGCGAAAGCGACATGTGGTTTTGGCGGTGCCGCAGTTCAATGGGCTGGGTAGCTTGCTGACGGGTACCGATATTCTCGCCACTGTGCCTGACTATACGGCCGAAGTGCTGACAGCGGCTGGTGGTTTGCGAGCCGACGATCCACCGGTTGAGGTGCAGAGTTTTGAACTGCACATGGCCTGGCGTGGGTCGCAGGACAATGATCCGGGGGAGCGCTGGTTGCGGTCGCGGATTCAGATGTTTTTTGGGGATCCGGATAGTCTTTGATGCGTGGTGAGTTTGGTTGTCCTCTTTCTGCCAATGTTGGTTTGGACTGGTAGATTTATCAAAATGGAAGGTGGCCGCGATTGCGTGCCATTGGTAGTCATCTTTCACTAGTCGGTGACGAACGGCCACTATTGACCCTTAGCTGCCGTTCGTGGAGGGCAGCAAACGGCCAAAAACTGCCGGTGGACGGAGCGATGGCAAATGAGTAGCTATACCTGGCTTGCTGCTGGAATTGATCGAGCAGAATGGGCTTTCCTTCCATGGCGTATACCCCCCTTCAGCGATCACCCGACTGCCACAATTCCCGGCCTAGTCAGGGGTTAGACGAGAAAACAAGGAATGTCATCCACCAAGCCCGTGAAGGCGTAATCACCCCACTGGGGATCTATTTAGAGTTAGGGCTATAACCATGAAACCATCGGATCATGCTCTCATCGCCATTAAAGCAGCGCTAAACGCTCTACCCATAGTTGGCGGTAGCATTGCCAGTCTCATTGGTGACTACGTTCCTATCTCGACTCAGCGTTCGATTGAGAAGGCAACGGAATTGTTGCAAAACAAGCTGATTTCTCTTGAGGGAAGGATTGATGCTGATGCAGTAAACAAAGATGAATTTTCCGAGTTGTTTAAGTCCTGCTATCTTGTGGTGATCCGAACTACGCACGAGTCGAAATTACGTGCCGCTTCCGCAATCCTTGCCAACATTTTATTAAAGCCTGGTGATAGCGAAAAACTTTCATACGTCGAGCTTGATCATTTTGTAAGATGCCTTGATGGTTTGTCGACTGGCGCTATTACAGCTCTAGGCACTACACGAAAACTTGCCGCACAAAATAACATCCAGCCCGACCAAGACGGTAACCAAACACTATCTTTTGAAATGCTGAGTAATGAGCTAGAAACGATTGAGCCCTCCTTGATACTAGGCTTAGCCGGAGAACTGAATGCGTTCAATCTGATTCATATACACGGACGACCGGCTATACCAACGACCCAATATGGGAATTACCCCCTTTCTCTTACACCGTTAGGTAAGAGGTTTGTCGAATGGTTTCTAGAGAAACAGCCCTAACTAGCGGTTCAAATCGTTCGCTTCGCTTACTGGGACGGGTTAAAGTTCGCTCCTTAACCTGAATGTTAGGCGTCATGGGAAATAATGGAGCCACCTCAAACCCGGCACACGTATGCCCCAAGCTATCATTGCAGCAACGCCATCAGTGGCGTAACGCCTCGATAAGCTTCATTTCCTCATGGGCATCGCGCCGCGCACGACGCCAGAAATACCTCGCTATGGCACAGGGCAAAGTTCTCTCTAGTGGCTCTTGGTGCTTAATTTTGTGCTAGCCGGCGAGCCAAAGCGCAGCTGTTGGCTGTCCAGTGAACGAAGTGAGCGGCAGTTGAGCGAATTGTTATATTTTATTTCCAATCTTTAATGATCCTGTCTTTAAAAATTGCAGTTGAAGACCCTTTGTGTAGGTATTCAATTACGCCGACAAGTTCTTTTGAAAAATCAATATTGATAGGATTGGTGATGGTTTTTTGTCGAAAAAAATCAACCTCATAAGAAAGCATTTTAAGTCTCAAGCCATTATTGACGAGATACGCCTCTTCAAATGCCTCTGTATAGCTCAAGTCGCCGTATTCGCCATTGGCTTTTGAGTCCAGCCTATATGCAAGATCATATAGTGAGTAGGTATCATTATTTGCGGTGTCTTCGATGAATATTTGATTATTCATTCCGGACGAAATTATCTGGGTGTCAGTATTTAGATCTGTATTTTCTTTGGCCCACTTGCCGTCTATGCGAGGTCGGAAATTGGTTATTCTTGGGCAAGGCATGACCTGAATTTTAATGTTGACTTCTCGAATTAATGGATTTCCATCCTTATCTTTCCAGTCATCATCGCGCTGCTCGCGAACAATTAGAAGATCTATTCGGTTGAATTTTGCCTTTTTCTCGGCACCACTTTGGTAGCCAGTTTTGGTGGCAAATACTGGCTTTAAATCTGGAATGTCGCGTACCTTACCAATAAGTGCATCAATCTTTTCAATTGAGACGCGTGAGGCATAGTCCTTACATTCAATTACTGTTTTGTATGTTACGCCCGCTAGCTCATACTCCCAGTACAGGTCAAATTCACGCTCAATGCCGAAGTTATCAACTATTTTCTTGTTTACTTCGATTTCAATGTTCTTCTGTTCGGAGAATTTTTCTGAATCCAAAAGTGCTTGCTGAAGACTTTTGACGAACTTCTCGTAATCTTTTCCGTCAGACATTGCAAAAATTCCTTTGAATATAATACCCTAGTTACCCGGCGCCGGAGCACGAAGTGCAGAGGGTACCGCGGCAGGCCAGGAGAATGCCGAAGGCATGGCCTTCCGTGGCGTCCGCGTTGATCGACCAGTTAGGCGCCCGGGGTGTATGAGCGGACATGTGAGAACGCATCCATAAACAATTCCTGTAGGTGCGCAGGTGGTACAGACAAAAAGGCACAAGCGACTGCGGCAAAGGCCTCAATCGCCTCAACCTGTGATGCGAATTTTGCATCCGGGCGTGCGTGCCGGAGAGCTTCGTAGACCGCACTCAGTTCGTGGCCCTCAACTGGTTGGTTGATGCGGTGACCAAACTTATTGCGGATAGTGTTCAGTTGGATGATTCCAGGACGAACAAATGCGGCGCTCGATTGACGAGAAGGTAGCAGCTTCACCTTTTGAGCGAAGGACAAGCGCAGATCTTCTATGTCTTCGATGCCATAGAAGTTACTGAGAAACGAGTCTAGAAAATTCTCAATAACGAGATGGGCGCGCAGCACTCGACCGATTGGTTCGTGGTCAACGCCAAGTAATTCGAGAAAGCGTTGATTTTGGCGGTCGAAGTCAGCCTCGATTTCTTCCCAATGTGGTTTCAAAACGGCGAGAGCCTGCTCCATGCCTTCAATGTCTTTCATACGGTTTCTCTGGTTTGGGGCCTAACTATAAGTAGGCGACACAAATGGCGTAAAAATTGCGCCACTTTTGTCGCATAACCTTCCTTGTTCATGCGTAATCCCTTGAAACAATTGATTGCCGCGCTAGAAACGCGACAAGAGGCAAGGAGAAAAAGCGCAATGACCTACACGCAGGTTACGAAGTCGTTGGCAGTGTGTCCATGGTCGGCTTTGGGTTGATCGCTCCCGTCCGCGAACGTCCGCTGATGGCCGATTGCCGACAACTGAGACAGGCAACCATGATGAAAAATAGTAGGCCCCATCGGACAACTTTCGAAAGCAACCATAAAGCCCCCCTTGAATCCCCACCCCAACCCCGTTACCCTCCTGCACGTCGCTGTAAATCCAGCGACCGGGTTTGGTAGCCCGACTTCTCCAAGACGTGCAAGCGTCCCATCCGTCTCGGCAGGCGCTTTTTTTGTGTCTGTCGTTTCGTGTCATGGCGGCTGTGCGCAGGGCGCATTCGTGCGCGCTGGGTTTCTTGGAGTCCCGGTCTACCAACCTGTGTACAGCCGTCACCAATCGTTTGGTAGCGAACGGTGAATGGCTCCACTACTCCAGGAGCTCCACCATGACAAAACCCGTTCCTGATCCACCCTTAACCACCCAAACCAGCACCACCTTCGGCTCCTGCAACGGCAGCCACGACCCACTCTTCGCTGTTCGTGCCGGTGTCTCATCCGAAGACGCCTTGGTCCACGCCTCCGTTCTGCTCAAAAGCGCCTACCAGACCAACGCCCACGCCTGTGAGATGGTCAATGAAGAAGTACGCGGCTTACTCTGGGCCACTGAGCAATCGATAGAGATGAGCCTCGCACTGGTTGAGGCGTTGCTGGACGAAGTCGAAGCACGCTCGGAAACGGCCGCGTTGTTACGCCGCTCGATGCAAGCAGGCCAATCGGCGGCGGAGTGATCGCCAGCGATTGTCCTGGGCCGCCGATGCGGCCCTCTCACCTCAGAGTGTATTCCCTGTCGCTAGACACAAGCGGGCTTGCCCCGAGATTGCAGGCTGTCAGTTACATCGTATCGCGGGGCAAGCCCGCTCCCACCGCAGAGACCGCTTTCAAAACACCCACTCAGCTCGTCGGCCCCCTACCCCCTTGTCATGAGATGAAAATTCGCTGTCGTGCGATGCGAGGTGGCCGCTGCCGCTCCTGCTCTAGAGTCAGTGCACAACAATACTGCGCCCCGAAACACGAGAGCCGCCATGAGCAGATCCACCCGCACGACCGAGACCGCAACCCCTACCCGCCGCCCCCCGGCGACCGGCCGAAAGCGTCGCCCTCGCAAGAATGTCGATCTCCCGGACAGCACCCAGCAACAAGAGCTGATCGGCACGGCTGCCAACCAGACCCTGGCCGGCAATCCGCTGGTCAGCGTGCGTGCGGCAGACCTGGCCAGCTCGGCCGGTTACCTGCTCAAGGCCGTGGGCACTTCGCCGCTCAAGGTCGGCGCTCATCTAGGCGGCTACCTGAAGGCGATGCGCGGCATCATCGGCGGCAATTCCAGCATCGCGCCGGATCCGAAGGACAAGCGCTTCACCGATCCGGCCTGGCAGTCCAACGCCTTTCTGCGCGCACTGCTGCAAAGCTACCTGGCCGGACAGAATGAGCTGACCCGCTTCATCGAGTCCACCGACCTGGCCCCGCAGGAAAAGAGCCGGGCCCGCTTCGTCGCAGCGCTGCTGGCCGATGCAATGGCACCGAGCAACTCGCCGCTGACCAATCCGGCGGCGCTGCGCAAGCTGGTGGACACCGGTGGCATGAGCCTGGCCAGGGGCCTGCGCCAGTTCGGCGACGATATGCTGAACAACCGCGGGCTGCCGAAACAGGTCGACAGCACGCCGTTCAAGGTTGGCGAAAACATCGCCACGGCCAAGGGCCAGGTGGTGTTTCGCAACGAGATGTTCGAGCTGCTGCAGTTCGCACCCACCACCGAAAACGTCTATGCCCGGCCTTTGGTGATGTCGCCACCGCAAATCAACAAGTACTACGCCATCGACCTGTCGCCGGAGAAAAGCCTGATCAAGTGGATTCAGGACAGCGGCGTCAACCTCTTCGTCATCAGCTGGCGCAATCCCACCCGCGAACACCGCGACTGGGGCTTGTCCGATTACGCGCTGTGCCTCGACCAAGCGGTGGACGTGGCGCGCAGGATCACCGGCAGCCCGGATGTGAACATGTGGGGCTCCTGCTCCGGCGGTATCACTCTGGCGGCTTACCTGGGCTGGCTGGCGGCCCGTGGCGAAGGTCACAAGGTGGCCAACACCAGCTGGGCGGTGTGCGTGCTCGACATGCCCTCGGCGCTGGGCGACACCACCCTGGGGCTGTTCACCACCCCGTCCGCCCTGCGCGCGGCCAAGGCCAGCTCCCGGCGCAAGGGGGTGCTGAGCGGCCAGGGCATGGCCAGCATGTTCGCCTGGATGCGGCCCAACGATCTGATCTGGAACTACTGGGTCAACAATTACCTGCTGGGCAACAAGCCGCCGGCCTTCGATATCCTGGCCTGGAACAACGACACCACGCGGTTACCCGCGCAACTGCACGCGGACTACCTCGACCTGATCCAGCAAAACCCCTACAGCAATCCGGGCACCCTGGAGATCGCCGGCGAGTCGATCGACATGAACCAGGTGCAGGTGGGCGCCTATGTGGTGGGCGGCACCACCGACCACATCACGCCCTGGCAGGGCTGCTACGGCACCGCCCGGCTGTTTGGCGAAGACACAACCTACGTGCTGTCCAACGCCGGGCACCTGCAGAGCCTGGTGAATCCGCCGGGCAACCCCAAGTCGTTCTACTACGCGGCGCCTGCCGCCGCCGAAACCCCGGACACCTGGCTGCAGAACGCCGGGGAGCGCCAGCAAGGCAGCTGGTGGCCGCATTGGCGCGAATGGATCGGGCAGCGCTCGGGTGACAGCCTGCCAGCGCCGAAGAAGCTCGGCTCGCGCAAGTACCCGCCCCTCTGCCCGGCACCTGGCACTTATGTCATGGAGCGTTGAGGCGGATTGGCGCAGCTACTTCTGCTGTCTGCCTCTGATGTTGCCGGCAACCCCGCCGGCAACGGCGCCAAGCGCAGCGCCAGTCCACCCACTGCCGCCGGAGATCGCGGCAATGCCGGCGCCAGCTGCAGCACCGATGGCGGCGCCGCTCACCGTCCCCTGCTGCTGAGCGGACATCGAGGTGCAGCCGATCACACTCACCGCCGTGAGGGCTGCGGCAAACAATAAGGACCTGTTCATGCTCACCTCCGCTACTTGTTCTGCTTCAGGCCGGGTACGACCATCTCGAACCAGAGGGTCTCGATGACGGGCCGTTTCACCTGGTCGGGATTGGCTGCGTACCACTGGTTGAGCCCTTCGCGCACGGTATCGAGCGTCTGGCCCTTCAAGCCCCTGCCGAAACGTGGAATCAGGCTGTGCTCATCAGAAGGCGGCTTCGCCTTGTAGTAGGCCGCCTCCACCTCGTAGGCATTGGCGATGCCGATGAGATAGACCTTCTTGAGCTCCTCCGACGACTGCATCCATTGCTCGCCGGTGATCAAGGCAACCCCTTCGGCGTGGGCAATACCCGAAGCCGTCAGCAGGGTCACCCATGCCGTAAATACCAACGTGCCCATTCGCAATGCACTCATCGTCTTCGCTCCTCGCCAGTCAGCCGGTAACCCCGGGCTTACAGACAAGTTTAGATACCTGAGTGCTTTTGGCGCAGTTCTGTGGACGACCAGAAGCCGCCGATGGTCGTTGCATTTCACTGGTCGTCGGCGTGTAGCTAAGCTTAATGAATCGGGGAGAATTGCAACCTGGGAGATAGCGGCCTCAGTAGATCCGGATTGGAGGCGGTGCTCCCAAAGGAGACGAACATGTACGCGGTGATAAGAACCTACCTGGGTACTGGAGCAAAGCAGCTTTTCGAGCTTCTGGAAGAGCGCAGTGCCGACGTCGACGCTACCCTGCGGACAGTGCCCGGCTTGGTAAGCTACACACTGCTCAATACCGGTGATGGCGGTACGGCGGTGACGGTCTGCACGGACAAGGCCGGTAGCGATGCGAGCTTGAAAGTCGCACGTGACTGGATTCAGAAAAATGCAGCGCATATCCACGCGGACCCGCCGATCGTGACGGAAGGTCCGGTGATTGTGCAGATCAAATAATCACGGTGGGAGCAACTGTCTTTGTGGGAGCGGGCTTGCCCCGCGATACGATTTAGCTGATAGACCGCAATCGCGGGGCAAGCCCGCTCCCACCGGTTACTGCAATTGAACCGCGCGCATTTTCCAGGCGCGGTTGATCGGGCTCTCAGGCTTCAAGGCAAGGCGCTCGGCAACCAGTGCCTCGGCAAGTGCGCGGTTGCCAAGGCGAATAGCGGCTTCGGTCAGCGTCCATGAGAAGACATCCCGCTGCGCGTGACTACCGCCGAAGCGGTTGGCTTTGGCGCGCAGCGGCATCAACGACGCTATCGTCTGGGCGTAATCGCCACGGCCAAACGCCAGCAACCCTTCGCACGCTGGCACACCAATCTCTCTACTCATCATGGCGTTGGTACCACTGCCTGCAGCGGCCCGTTTCAGGGCAGCCAATTGCTGAGCTTGGGCGCGACTGTTGCCAGCACCTACGAATGACATCATCGCGTTCACGTCGTTAAAGGCGTAGAAGCCGTCTTCACAACGGGACTGCCATTTTTCGGCCAGTCCTTTCCAGCGATCGCCAACGTCATGACCCAGCAGGGACAGTCTCCAGAGCAGCGCGGATCCATCAAGCAGCTCAAGCGCTTGAGCAAATCCACCCGCTGAAATGTCCTCGTCAAAGAGACGAAGCGCGCCAGCCACGTCATTGGCCTCAATGAGGAATAGTGCGTTGTGCCACCACAAATGGAAGGCAAACATGCTGTTGGGCGCCCAGGCATCGGCGCTGGATGTAAGGTACTTGGCCCCCTCCTCGCTACGACCCTGCATTTCCATGACATGCGTGACAGCATGCACTGCCCAGCCATCCTGCGGGTTCAAGGCAACCGCCTCGCGCCCCTGCTCTTCGGCCTGGCGGTAATCCCCTGACTCTTCCAGGCCAAAGGCATACATCCCTTTCACAAAGCCAAAGCCGGGAACGTCATTATCCCAGCGCGGCATCACCCGCGCTATGCGGTCACGCAGCATGTGCGAGTAGCCCAGATAGAAGTCGCCCAGATGGGCGAACTGCAGTGCCAGCAGATCGCGGGGGTAGTCGATCGAAGCACGCCCCCAGATGTCGATTGCCCGCTCCCAGTCGCCGTCGAACCAGGCGCGTACTGCATGGATATGCTGGCGCTCACGCTCGTTCGCGTTGGCTGCCAACCGTTCTGCCGCGTCCAGGCTCTTGAACAGCTCCGGGTCAAACGCTTTGTCGGTCGCAGTCGCTATCGCGCCAGCGCGGAAGGCGTAGGCCAGGGCAAAATCCGGGTGCTGCGCGATAATATTGTCAGCTGCAGCCAGGGGATCGGCCTGGTAGGCATGCAACAAGTCGCAGGCGCTATCCAGAGCATCGATTGCCTCCTGCGAGCCATAGGAAACAGGATTGCCACGCTTGTCGCGTTTGCTCATGGCCTCCTCCTGACCACGCCCTGAGGGCATACATGATCGAGATATGAAGATCGCTCTCGATTGTCCCTCCGAATCTGGCTCAGAGACACTTTTCCGACGAAGCGTGAACACTAGCCACTGCTTGTGCTTGCCATCCGAAAGCACAAGTTGACGGTGGTGCCTTTGCTTTTGCTACTGGTCAGGCTAGCGTGACCGCCAAAGCGTTTCATTATCAGTTTCACCAACATTAACCCGATACCAAGCCCTCCGTGTTTGACGGAACAACGAGGCCGAAACAACGCTTTCTGCTGGGCGGTGGTCATGCCTTTGCCAGTGTCACGAAGCACTATGTTCAAGCGCCTGAATGAACTCTGGTTTATTTCTATGTACAGACTCCCCCCGTCTGGCATCGCATCAATGGCATTGGATACCAGACTGTCCAACATTTGAACAAGCAGCGGGTGATGACCTGTTACCGGCGGCGTGCTGGTTGCTGAAAATTCCACATGCACATTGGCATTGCATAATGGCAGTTCAAAATTTCGTAAGGTCTCAAGTACGGCCTCTACCGGATCGACCTTGCCGATTTCCCCCTTCAGGGATGTGGACGCAACATGTAGTTCTTTGATCCATTTCGACATGCGATCGACTTGGCTGATGATATCCCCGATGTTTTTGCAGGCAGCCTGGCTCCCGACCTCCAGGGCCAGTTCGGCACTGGAGCGAACAACGGCGAGCGGATTGCGTAAGTTATGAGCCACGACGGTAGACACTTCGTTAAGTAAGGCCGCCATTTCGCTGTCAATGTTTTGCTGGATCCTTGAAGGTAATACGCCGCCACGCTTGTCAATAAAGGAGAGAAGGCCTAGATAAATCAAAGCTGCGCCAATCGAGCAGGCTAACCATACCAGCAGATAACCCGATCGAGTATTGACGAGCCAGCTGGGTGGTTCTGTATAGAACTCAACAACTGAAGGCACCTTCCCCGCTGAATTTACCAGCGGAATGTAATGCTCCACAAATATGTTACTTGGTTTTCGAACGAACTGCTGTTCCTCTCGGCTTTGTTTTACTTCGTGGTAGCTGGTAACAACTCCGTCTTTGGTAAGTGCAGCACCATCAAGCTCCTCGTCGTTAGGGAAGCGCTGACCGATCAGTTTTTGGTTGCTCGACCAAACAATGACATTGTCGGGCGCATAAACGTTGATCAATAACGCATCTGACTGATTGGCAATACTATTGAGACTCTCAAAGAATACGTGCCGCGACTTCTGGCGATTAACCTGGACTTCCGCAGACAGGCCACTGTCTTCGCGCGAGTCAAGTACGTCGCTAGTCTGATACCCGGCCAGGCCCATGCTGCTCACCTCCACGGCCCCCAAGGCCTGGATAAATCTGGCGGTGAGCACTGTATTTCTCTGGGTACTTTCACTGACGATAAAGATGGTAGCAACAAGCCCAAGGAAACTTGCGACAAAAATTGTACTTAGCCCGGTAAGCAACGAGTATCTTCGGGCTGTTTTTAGTTCCGTCAAACGCGAGGTAATGCTTTTGATAGGCCACAAGTTGAGAGTCCATGGCACACAACTTTTAAAGGAATCTCTAATTATTTGCATTTTATGGTCCAATCCATCTTTTGAGAGAAGAATTGCAATTTCCATTATTGAATAAGCACGCTTCATGCCAAGCCCGATAGCCCCACGACTCCTGAGCGCAGACCCAGTCGCGCTCAATTCGTGCCCCAGAAAATCCCCTCATTTGGGTGTGTTTGGGTTTATTTACCACCCGGTCGGAGTGACCACTCTGGTGTATACGCAAGACCAAGTGGGAGCGGGCTTGCCCCGCGAGAGGGTCATGGCAGCATGACAGACAATCCCCATAGCCAGCATCGCGGGGCTAGCCCGCTCCCACCGAGCCTCCAGGCGCCGCTGGTGCTGTGTACCGGTTTAGCTGGTAACAGACTGGCTAACCACTTTCCGGGAAAATGTCTTGCCAAACGCAATCCACCATTTTTCATAGTAGAAAGTCGAAATATGCGCAGTGATAAAAACTGCAGCAAACAACAGAGGCCGCTTCAAATATTTGACCAGGGTATCCCCGCTCCCCAACCAGGTCTGCTCCAGCAGCGGGTGAACAACGTAGAGTGCATACGAGATAGTGGCGATATAAAACAGAATGCGCGTATTCAGAAGCTGGGCAACCAGCGTCCGCCCATTGTATAACGTGCTGCCCACCATTGCCGCAGCAAAATAGGGGCGCAAGTAGTTCATGAAGCCCGCTTCGGGGTGACTGGACACAACAAACAGCAGCGCTAGAACTATTTGCGCAATCCACATTTGTTTCGCATAGTGCATCAGGCTGTCGCCCAGCTTGCCGTTGTATACCAGTGCCAGTATGCACCCTGCCAATATTTCATCAATGCGGTAATAGGTATTGATGGCGACATGGACTTCATTGATGACGCGGTACATCGTCACGGCGATGCAGAAAAAAGGGATCAGCAGCATCCACTTGTTTCTCATCAGCACCACCAGCAACGCGATGGCCAGATAAAACTGGACCTCCATGCACAAACTCCAGAGGTGACCATTTGCACTGCCAAGCCACATCGGCGGCCAGTTGGCAACGAACAGGAAGTTTGTAATGTAGAATTCCGGAGGACTGTTCATGACAAACAAAGCAATGGCCATGTACAACCAGGCGAGCGGCACAATCCGGAAGATCCTGCGAATTAAAAAATCAACGACGCTGCTGTTGTTGAGCAGAAAACTTGTGATCAGAAATCCCGACAGGGTAAAGAATATCGCCATGCCCATCACGCCTGCGGCGGAATTCATTTGCCATGGCTTTGGCCCGAGTGGCAGCAAGTGACACGCCAGCACCAGCAAAATGCTAATGCCGCGCCATCCGTCAAGTACGCTTAATCGAGAGCCCGCTGCGGAACTACCATTCATATGTGCACTCACTCTTTGAGCAATCGCAGCGGTAAAATTTTTATCAGGTCAATCCCTTTAAGCCTGAAGTCTAGGACACCTTTTGCGCTTTACCCTTCAGGTCACGAAAAAATCGTGCCCTGTAGCTGCGCCAACCAATAGTCCACATCCACCTCATCGATCTGCTCGGCACGCAGGAACCGCTCACCGTACTGGCGATACACGCCGCTGCTCAGGAACAGCTGCAGCAGTTGCCCATCGATGTGGTTATCGCGGGCCATGAAGACCAGGATCTTCACCGACTCGGACAAAGCTTTCGGCGCCTTGTACGGCCGGTCGGCGGCCGTCAACGCTTCGAAGATGTCGGCGATTGCCATCACCCGCTCGGCGATGCTCAGCTCATCCTTGCCCAGCCGACGCGGATAACCGCTGCCGTCCATTTTCTCGTGATGGTTGCCGGCGATCGCCGGGACGCGCCTGAGCTGGCGCGGAAACGGCAGGGACGAGAGCATGATGATGGTCTGCACGATATGTTCGTTGATCTTGAATCGTTCCTCGTCGTTCAGCGTGCCGCGGCGGATCGACAAGTTGTACAGCTCGCCGTAGTTGCTGGCATTGGCCGGCAGGCGCATGTCGAAGCCCCAGACGTTGCGCGGATCGTCCCTGGCCACCGGTGGCTTGCGCGGGCCCCAGGGCACCCGGTGCTCGCTGCGGTCGGCCAGTAGCGGTTCATCCACTGGCAACTGCACCTGCGGTACACCGGCAAAGCGCTCTTCTTCGTCACGCGAAATGCCCAGCCGGTTGTCGAAGTGCCGCTGCCAGCGGCGCTGGCCGATCCGCTGTAAACGCTCGACGTCGTCATCCTGCATGAACTCACCACCGATATTGGTTTTGGCGACGAAGGCGAACTCCTCCTGCAGTTGAGCCTGGCAGCGCTCCAGCGTCCGTTGCAGCGCCTGCTGATCGGCGCCGCTGGCCAGGCCTTGCCAGTAAGCCAGCTCGGCATCGCGCCAGAGCACCTCAAAACGCATGCGTACCTCATGGATGCGGTTGTACAGAGTCTCCAGCTTGGTCGCCTTGTCCACCACATATTCGGGGCTGGTGACCTTGCCGCAATCGTGAAGCCAGGCCGCCACCCGGAACTCGTAGCGCTCGGCCTCGCTCATGCTGAAGTCGGCATAGGGGCCGCTGTCGGCCTGCACGGCCTTGTCCAGCAGCATCTGCGCCAGTTGCGGTACGCGTTCGCAATGGCCACCGGTGTAGGGACTCTTGGCGTCGATGGCATCGGCCAGCAGTTTGATCATGGCATCCAGCAAGCGTTGCTGGGCTTCGATCAACTGGCGTGTCTCGATGGCCACGGCGGCAGCGCCGGACAACTCCTCGACAAAGCGCCGGAACGGTTCGTGCACTTCATCGCGCGCCTGCTCATTCTCCAGCTGCAAGACCAGAATGCCGAGCAGCGCCTGACTTCGGTCATTGAGCACCACCGCGAGGCTGTGCCCCTGTAGCGCCATCGCTTGTGTCACGGCGGCTGGCAGATCCTCGTGATCGCGTTCGCCGATCCTTAGCTCCTCAGGGTAACCCTCGCCCCGGCAGGAGGCGGCCAGGCGCAGCAGCGCATGCTCGGCATCGAACAGGTACACCGCGCCAGCACTGACGCCAGCGGCGTCCACCAGATGGCTGAGTACCCCGTCGAGCATGCGCTCCAGCTGGCTCTCACGGCTGAGCGTGAGGGTGATCGCCTGGAAGTTGCGGATGGTTCCCGACATGCGGCTCAGCACCCGGCTCAGTTCACGCACCTCGGACACCCGCGACGTGACGCCCACCTCGCGGCTGAAATCGAAACCGGCCAGGGCTCGCACCTGATCGGCCAGCAAACGCAGCGGGCGGCCGATACGTCGACCGAGCAGGCCGCCGAGCAGCAGTAACACGCCCATCAGCACCGCCGTCCACAGCAGTTGCTCGAACAGCACCTTGCGCGCACCGGCCAGCAGCTCGTGGGCCGGCACGGCAATCAGTACCTGCAGATCCTGTCCGGCCAGGGTCGTAAGCTGCGTGCGCATGCCGTACCAGGTTTGCCCCTGCACCTGATAAGGCTGCAGCGCAGTGCCCTGGGGCAGGTCGGCGTAGATACGCTCCAGGCTGGGAATACCCAGCTCGCTGATACGCGACAGTCGCACAGCCTGCCCCTCATGCACGATGACCCGCTGCAGGTCCGGATAGGCCACCACACTGCCTTGATCGTCAACCACGGCGATCTCGGTGCCAGCGGTCATGCGCAGGTCCCGGCTCTCACTGGCCAGATCGTCGACCGAGACATCCATGCCGATCACCGCCGCGCCGTCGACGCTGCGCTGCGCCATGGTCAGGCCGATCTCGCGGGTGGTGAAAAACACATAGGGGCGGGTCAGTACGGTGGTCGAGCGTGCGGAGGCTTCGACGAACCAGGGGCGCTGGCGTGGGTCGAAGTGATACTCCGGCTTGACCTCGGTTTTGAGCAGGGTCAGCGCCTGGTCGTAGAAACGCCATTCGCCCAGCATCGCACCGTCGGCGCCTGCGCTGATGCTCTGCACCAGGAACGCAGCACCTGGCGGCGCGGCGAAGCGCTGCTGCAGTTGCGGATCCCGGAGCCTGCGGACCAGGAGGAACTCGCCATTGGGATAACCAACGTAAACGGCGCTGAGCATCTTGTTGGCGTTCAGGCTCTCGACCAGTTGCGCAAGCCGCTCCAGGCGCTGCGTCAGGTTGCCGGCAGTCGGGTTGAAAGCCAGCAGCCGGATACTGCTCTGCGCCGGATCGACCAAGCGCCGGGCGCGTTCGTCAATCGTCTTGCCCAGCTGCTGGGCGGCATCGCCAGTGGCCGCCACCAACGTCTGCTGTATCCCGCGATAGCCCTGCCAGGCCAGGCCGACGCCGAGCAGCAACATGCCCAGCATGATCGCCAGCGCCACCAGCCATTGCAGCGAGATGCCCCGTCCCTGGCTGCTCATGGCTGACGGCCCCAGCCCTGCGAAACCTCGACGGCGCGAACCGACAACGCCAGGCTCGCCAACAGGCGGCCCTCCAGCCAAGCAGCATGACCAATCAGCACGCAGCCCATTCCAGGTACTCGATGTGTGGCGGTTTCAACAGTGTAATCGGCCAAATCGATCGTGCCGGGCCGATTTCAACTGCTGACTGCTACACGATTTACAGCAGGGTCAAGGCACCTCCCACAATCATCAGTTGCAGCGTCAACGCCGCAGCCAGAATCAACGGTTTAAGCCCCGCCTTGCGCAAATCGATCAAGCGCGTACTGAATCCCAGGGCCGCCATGGCTGCGGCCAGCAACAGGTCATCGAAGCTGACCAGGGCCTGATGCACACTCTGATCCAGCGCCAGCCACGAGTTGATCAGCATGCAGGCGATAAAGCCGAGGACAAAAAGCGGCACTTTTACCGCAGCAGTGCGCTGCCCACCCTCGGACTTGCGGCTCAACCACACGCCCAGGCCAAGCACGAAAGGCGCCAGCAGCAACACCTGGATCAGTTTCGCGACCACCGCTGCCTCGGCCGCCTGCGGGTCCATGGCCTGGCCTGCGGCAACCACCTGGGCCACTTCATGCAGGGTCGCGCCGGTAAAGATGCCGAAGCCATGGCTATCGCCGAACAGGGTCGGCATCAGGGTGAACAACCAGGGATAGAGCAGCATGCCAAGGGTGCCGAACAGCACCACGCAAGCAATCGCCACCTGGTCATTGCGCGCCCTGACCACCCCGGCACTGGCCAGGATCGCCGCAGCGCCACAGATCGCATGACCGGCGCCGATCAGTACGGCGGTGCCACGCTCCATGCCCAGCACCCGGGTGCCCAGCCAGATGGCCAGGCTGATGGTCGAGAGAATCAGCAGTGCATCGGTGACGAACGCCTGTACACCGAGGGCCTGCACCTGTTGCACGGTCAGCCGGAAGCCATACAGCGCCACGCCCAGGCGCAGCACAGGCTGCTTGCACAGCTGAACACCGGCCGCAGCCGCACGGTGCACCGTGCCCGGCACCAGGTTGCCGACCGCCAATCCCAGCAGCATGGCCAGGGTCAGCGTGCCGATCCCGCTACCGTGCAGCAGCGGCGAAGACGACAGCCACAGGGCCAGCGCTGCCAACGCCAGGCTGCCGGTGACGCCGGTAAGCAGGCTGTAGGGAAGCTGGGTACGCGAGTGATGGTGCGCGGCGAACTTGCCCTGGGCCTGTTGTGCACCCTGTACCGGGTGGTCCACAAGGACAAGCAGCCGACCCGCGGCCTGGCGCGATTTCTGGAGTTCTGCCAGAGCCCGGTGGGGTGAAGGCTATGGTTGTTTTTGGGTGCCCCCCCCCGGTGGGAGCGGGCTTGCCCCGCGATTGCGGTGTGTCAGCTACATTGCTTCGCGGGGCAAGCCCGCTCCCACAGACAGTATTGTTCCCACTAGTACCGTTCGACTTTCGGCGCTTGCCAGCGCCCGTCAAGCGCCTCGGCCTTGGGCCAGTAAAGCCGGCCGGCCAGGTAGAACGGGCCATCGGGCGCCGGTAACCAGTTGGCCAACTGCTCGGCGGCCGGCTGCTGATGCTGGATGTACAGGGTCAATCCTCCATCGGCATCGCGCTTGAGGTTGCCCAGCATCGGCGAGTTGATCAGGTAGCGGTTCAACGGGTTGGCGACCAGCAAGCGCTTGGCGTCATACAGGGTCAGCGACCAGAAGGCATTCACCGGTGGCAGCTGCCCCGGCGCAAAGCGCAAGGTGTAGCGATGGCGCGAAGCGTCGAGTTTCTGCCCCTGGGCATCGAGGTAGAACGGTGGATAGAGCGTCTCTTCGCGGTCGTTGCCATACAGGCCGGTGACGGTTGCCCGCATGCGGTACAGGTAGTTGTTGGCAAGAAACTCGCGGCTGCCGAGAAAGCGCGAAGTCGATATCTCGCCACGCGCAACCTGCTGCCCGAGCGCCTCGAAGTCCTGCCAGGCATCTGCAATACCGGCGCGGATCGCCTCGCGAATCTCCACCGGCAATGCCTGCTCATCAAAGCTCAGCCCAGGACCAATGCCCAGTTTTGCAAAGCGCTGCATCAGGCTTTGTTCCGAAGGATGGATCGGCGAAAGCCCGAGGACAAAGTTCAACTGTTTGAAGAACGCCAGGTCGCTGCGCTCGGCTTCGGCGCTGAGCGGTGGCGGAAAGTTGATCGCAGGGGCCGCTGCCGGCGCGGGCTGACCAAGGAACGCCGAGAGCGTTTGTACCTTGTAGCCGGCCTGGACCTTTTTCACATTCTCCAGGTCGTCGGCGCCGCGTAGCTGGGTGCGGTAGAAGACAAAAGCGAAGCGGGTTTCAGAGCGCAGCACGCGATCGATACCCGGCGGCACGCTGCCTTGCCAGTCCGGGCCAACGAGCAGAAAGGTACCCCCGCCGTTGCCGGTAGTACGGCTGCCGACATATCCGAAGTTATGGGTGTAGGCATCGACGAACTGCGCCGAATAATAGCGCCCGTCTTCGACCACGGGCATGGTCAGCACCAGCGGTTCGCTGCCCAGGTCTGCGCCAAGCTGGGAGTATGGCGTGTCGGCATTGGGCGTCGGATAGGCCTTGTCGTCCGGCGTGTAAATGCGCGCCGTGTTATGCAGTGTATTCCACGGCGCTTTGAACTCTGGGTGTTGCCGGTCGTGGAAATAGGTGTACTGGACGCGGTAGTGATCCACCAACGGAAACCCATAGGTATAGGCCTGCTTGGCGATGCTACGTGCCTCGCTCGGCGTCAGGGCCTCGGCGACGGACAGTTGCGCATGGCTGAACAGCGCCAGGGCGGCCAGTAAAACGAAGCGTTTTATTGTAATTGTGTTCACCGGGTACTCCTTGTGAGGGTTCAGCGCGGCGCTGGATCAGCGATCGGTTGCCATTCATTGGCACGTCGGGCGGCATCGCCATCAGGGTGATAGGCATGGCAGGTGCCGATCACCCAATGCTGTGGCAGCTGATAATCGCTATCCAGCGCGGCGCGCTGACGCTGACGCAGGTGCAGCAGCGGCGCCAGGGTCTGGATCGCGGTGGTTGCCATGGGCCCGAGCAATTCGGTCAGGTGGGTGCAACCCTTCACGCCCCCTACCCGCTCGGCAACCCGTTTGCGAAAGCCCGGACCGATGCTCACCCCCACCAATGCCGCATAGGCGCGGTTGATCTGGCTGCACACCGGTGTCGGCGCCTGCTCGGAAACGGCTTTTATCTGCTGGATCACCAGCGCGCGGTCGATGGTCATGACGATGCGCATGTAATGCAGTACGCCATTGGCCGGGATGGTGCCGTAGGGGAAGTCGGTATCAACGCCTTTGGTGTCGAGCAGGCGGCCCTCGATATCCAACAGGCCGTCATCGCGCTCAAAGCCGGTGCAGACAACCTGGCGGCTATGGAGCAGTCGGCGCTTCGGCTGACCGCCAATAGACTGTGTCATCGCTATGCACTCCCGTGTTGCGGAGCGCCGCAGCGCCCCGCAACCGTTCTCAGACGTTGCCCAGGCCGCCACCGCACACCAGCACCTGGCCGCTGACGTAATCGGACTCCGGAATGCAGAACAGGTACACCGCGCCCGCCGCTTCCTCGGTGTTGCCAGGACGGCCCAGCGGAATCAGGCTTTTCGACTGCTCGACGATGGCCGGGCTGATGCCCACCTTGATCTCACGGCCTTCGATGTTGATGAAGTTCGGGTCGCCTTCCACCGGCTGGGTCTGGCGGGTTTCGATATGGCCGAAAGCAACGGCGTTGACGTTGACCTTCATCCGCCCCCATTCCTTGGCCAGGCACTTGGTCATGCCCAGCACTCCGGCTTTGGCGGTTGAGTAGTTGACCTGCCCCGGGTTGCCGCTGGCCGATACCGACGAGACGTTCACCACTTTGCGATTGACCACACGGCCTTCGGCGGCCTCTTGCTTGGCCATGGCGCTGATGATCGGCTGCGCGGCGCGCAGAATGCGAAACGGCGCGGTGATATGGCAGTCGAGGATGGCGTACCACTGCTCATCGCTCATTTTCTGGATCACGTTGTCCCAGGTGTAGCCGGCGTTGTTGACGATGATGTCGATGCCGCCGTAGTTGTCGACGGCGGTCTTGACGAAGCGATCGGCGAAATCGACAGCGGTGACACTGCCGACGCAGGCCACGGCTTCGCCGCCAGCGGCGCGGATCTCGGCAACCACTTCTTCAGCCGGGCCGGCATCCAGGTCATTGACCACCACGCGCGCGCCATCGGCGGCCAGTTTCAAGGCCACGCTACGGCCAATGCCACGGCCGGAGCCGGTTACCAGGGCGACTTTGCCTGTGAGTTTGCTCATCGGGATATTCCTTGTTTTTAGAGGGTTCAGGTCAGCGCCACGACGGCTTCGCCAACCAGTTTGTCGTCGCCGTATTGATTGGCGCAGCGGATCGCCAGGCGCACACGCTGTTCACCCGCGGCCTCGAAACGCTCGATGACCCTGGCGCTGCAGGTAGGCACATGCCCCAACTGGGTAATGCCGGTGAAGCGCACCGACAAGCTGCGGATCTGCGCTTGCGCCACCCACGCCGTGAGCAGGCGGCCAAGGTAGGCCACCGAAAGCATGCCGTGGGCGAACACATCGGGCTGGCGCGCCTTGCGGGCGAAGTCCAGGTCGATGTGCACCTGGTTATGGTCGCCGGAGGCACCGGCGTACAGCGCCAGTGTGGTGCGATTGACCGCTGGCAAAGTCAGCGATGGCAACTCGAAGCCGACCTGCACATCGCGCCATTGAATAGGGTTCATTGCCGGCTCCTCAGCGCTGGACCAGGGATGAATGGATGTCGGCGATGTGCTGGCCATCCTGATTGCTCACGCGGGTCTGTTGCACCACGAAGGTCAGCGCCCCGCCTTTTTTCTGGTAAACGTCCAGCACCCGGGTATCGAAGGTCAGCACGTCGCCGGCGTAAGCCATGCCGTGATAGTCGAAACCCTGTTCAGCATGGAGGATGCGCCCCAGGTCAAAGCCAAAAACCTCCTGGACGATGTGATCGGTGTCGCGCCCTTCGGCTTCCAGACACATCAGGAAGCTGGGCGGCACCGGCAGCGACCGGTGTCCGGCTTGCCGGGCAAGCGCTTCGTCGGTGTAAACCGGGTCGGTCTCGCCAATCGCCTTGGCAAAAAAACGCAGGCGGCCCTTTTCAACTTCACAGGTGGTCACACCCAGTGAACGGCCGATCAGACTCGTGTCTGCCATCTCAGGTATTCCTGTCAGTCAGTGCAAACGCGCGCCCATGACGGGCGCGCAGTATCGTCAGGCGCGACCGAACAGGGTCACGATGCCGGCGCCGCCCAGGCCCAGGTTGTGCTGCAGGGCGTGCTGCAGGTTGGCCACCTGGCGCTTGTCGGCAGTGCCGCGCAGCTGATGGGTCAGCTCGTAGCACTGGGCCAGGCCCGTGGCGCCCAGCGGATGACCTTTGGACAGCAGGCCACCGGACGGATTGATCACCACCTGGCCGCCATACGTGTTGTCGCCATCCATCACGAAGCGCTCGGCGCCACCTTCCGGACAGAAACCCAGGCCTTCGTAAGTCAGCAGTTCGTTGTGGGCGAAGCAGTCGTGCAGCTCGCAAACGCGGATGTCTTCCGGGCCGACACCGGCTTTCTCGTACACCTCGGTAGCGGCCTGGCGGGTCATGCCGACGCCGACAATGCTGATCAGCGACGGCGGCTCGAAGGCCTCAGGCTGATCGGTCACCAGCGCCTGGGCAAGGATGCACACGTCGGTACGCAGACCGTGCTGCTTGGCGAAGCGCTCGGAAACCACGATCGCGGCGGCACCACCGCAGGTCGGCGGGCAAGCCATCAAACGGGTCATGACGCCGGGGAAAATCACCTGGTCGGCCATCACTTCTTCGGTGGTCACGACCTTCTTGAACACCGACAACGGGTTGTTGGCGGCATGGCGGCTGGCCTTGGCGCGGATCGCCGCGAAGGTTTCCATTCGGGTGCCGTACTTTTCCATATGCTCGCGACCGGCGCCGCCGAAGAACTTCAGCGCATCCGGCATATCGCGGCCTTCGGGGAAGATCGCGTCGGCCACTTCATGGCCCTTGCCGTAGGTGATCGGACGGTCGAGCCAGTGCGACTTCAGGGCACCGGGCTGCATCTGTTCGAAACCGAAGGCCAGCGCGCAATCCACCGCACCGCTTTCCACCGCCTGGCGCGCCAGGTAGAGGGCGGTAGAGCCGCTGCCGCAGTTGTTGTTGACGTTGATCACCGGGATACCGGTCAGGCCCACCTCATACAGCGCCGACTGGCCGCTGGTGGAGTCGCCGTACACATACCCGGCATACGCCTGTTGGACCTTGCGGTAATCCACGCCGGCATCCTGCAAGGCCTGGCGGATGGCTTGCGCGCCCATTTCGATGTAGGTCCCGCTCTGGCCAGGCTTGGCAAATGGAATCATGCCGACACCGGCGACAAATACTTTCTGCGACATCATGTTCTCCAAGGTCAGTTATCAAGGCCTGTGCCATGCGCCCCTGCCTGGCGGCGATCGCGGCAAACCGTCTAACGATGGTCACGTAATGATGAGCAGCGCCGCCCCCCCGGGTGGAGGGGGCGCGGCGGCCAGGGTGCTGAGGGTTGGTCAAAGGCGATGCTCCCCCCCCACTTGAGGGGGAAGGGTAAAACGCACCGGGGTTAGCGTTTGCGGGCAGTCACCTGAACAACAACAAGATCACAGGGGTATCCTAGACGTGACTTTCGCCCTACACCCAAGCGCGCATCGCCAGTGGCCCGCCACCACGCTGCACAAAGAGTTCCGCCCTCACCTGCTGGCGCTTGCCGTTGGCCTTGGCACGTGCACCAGCGCCAATGCCATCGACTTCCAGATCGGTGAAATCGAAGGCCAGTTCGACTCGTCGCTGTCGATCGGCTCCAGCTGGGCCGTGCGCGGACCGGATCCGAAATTCATCAACGCCGCCAACACCATGGGCTTGCGCGGCGAGTCGGCCACCCGCACCGCCGATGACAACCGTCAGAACTTCAAGAAGGGCGAGACCTTTTCGAAGATTTTCAAAGGCGTGCATGACCTTGAACTCAAGTACGGCGACAGCGGTGTCTTCGTGCGCGGCAAGTACTGGTACGACTTCGAACTCAAGGACGAGCACCGCCCGTTCTACGACATCGACGACCGCGGGCGCGACGACCTGGCCAAGGCCTCTGGTGCCGAGTTCCTCGACGCCTTCATCTACCACAACTACAACCTGGGTGAACTGCCCGGCAACGTGCGCCTTGGCAAACAGGTCGTAAGCTGGGGCGAAAGTACCTTCATCGGCAACTCGATCAACAGCATCAACCCGATCGACGTCGCCGCCCTGCGCCGCCCGGGAGCCGAGGTCAAAGAAGGCCTGGTGCCGGTGAACATGTTCTACCTCTCGCAGGGCCTGAGCGAGAACCTCAACGCCGAAGCCTTCTACCAGCTGGAATGGGACAACTCGGTCGTCGACAACTGCGGCACCTTCTTCGGCTCCGACCCGCTGCCCCAGGGCTGCAACGACCGCCTGGTCTTCGCCGGCCCGGACTTGGCCCCGGGTGTAGCGAAAAACACCGCGACCGCCGCGCAGATCCTGCGTGACACGGTCGTGGACAACGTCTACATGCCGCGCCTGGAAGACAACGACCCGCGCGACAGTGGCCAGTACGGCGTGGCCTTGCGCTGGTTCGTCCCGGAGCTGCACGACACCGAATTCGGCTTCTACGCCATGAACTACCACAGCCGCACGCCGTTCCTGAGCTTCAAGCAGACCACCACGGCACCGATCACCGCCGACCAGCTGGGCGCCCTGCCCGCCGCGGCCAGGCAACTTGCCGCGGTTCAGAACCAGTTCGACCGGGTGCGTTCATCCCGCTACTTCGTCGACTATCCAGAGGATATCCGCCTGTACGGGGTGAGCTTCCAGACCACCCTGGGCGCGACCTCGGTCGGTGGCGAAGTCAGCTTCCGGCCGAACATGCCGCTGCAGATAAACACCGCCGATCTCAACCTGGCAGCGCTGCAGTCCACCGATACCGACTTCAAAACCCAGACCTCGCCAGTGTTCACCAGCGGTGAAACCGCCCAGGCACTGGGCGGCGACCTGCCCGGCTACAAACGCATGCCGGTGATGCAGGCACAGGTCACCGCCACCCACTTTGTCGACCAGATCTGGGGGGCCAGCCGCCTGACCCTGATCGGCGAGGTCGGCTACAACCGCATCAACGGCCTGGGCGATGCCGATGGCACCGATGTCCGCTTCGGCCGCAGCCCGGTGTTTGGCCCTGGTGCCTTCCCCGGCAACCAGAACACCACCGTTTGCGCGACCGCCACCAACCCGCAAAAGGAGTGCAACAGCCACGGCTTTTACACCACCGATTCGTGGGGTTACCGGGTGCGCACCAAGCTGGACTACCCCAACGTCATTGCCGGCATCAACCTGTCGCCGAACCTTGCCTGGTCCCATGACGTGGATGGCTGGGGCCCGAACTTCGAGGAAGGCGCCAAAGCCATCAGTGTCGGACTGGAT
Source organism: Pseudomonas alkylphenolica (assembly GCF_000746525.1). Taxonomy (NCBI): domain Bacteria; kingdom Pseudomonadati; phylum Pseudomonadota; class Gammaproteobacteria; order Pseudomonadales; family Pseudomonadaceae; genus Pseudomonas; species Pseudomonas alkylphenolica. The sequence goes on along the minus strand of NZ_CP009048.1, from coordinate 2,521,291 downwards.
GCCGACTACATGAACAACTACACCGCGAGCCTGAGTTACACCGACTTCTTCGGCGGTCGCTACAACACCAACACCGACCGCGACTACGTCTCGCTCAGCTTCGGCGTCAACTTCTGAGTCGCAATCGACAGAGGGTACATCCATGAAAGCAAGCATGATCAACACCGTCGGCGCGCTGGCGCTCACCCTGCTGGCCAGCAACGTCCTGGCCGCCGTCAGCGAACAGGAAGCGGCGCAGCTGGGCACCACCCTGACGCCCCTGGGCGCGCAGAAAGAAGGCAACGCCGACGGCAGCATTCCGGCCTGGAACGGTGGCCTTAAAGCCGGTGCGGCAGCCGTGGACAGCCGGGGTTTTCTCGCGGATCCGTTCGCCAGTGAAAAACCGCTGTTCACCATCACCGCCGCCAACGCCGAGCAGTACAAAGACAAACTCACACCCGGCCAGCTGGCGATGTTCAAACGCTACCCGGATACCTACAAGATTCCCGTCTACCCGAGCCACCGTACCGCTCAGGTCGCCCCGGAGATCTATGCCGCCGCGAAAAAGAGCGCGGTCAATGTGCAGCTGGTCAATGACGGCACCGGCCTGAGCAACTTCGCCGGCTCGCGCTACTACGCCTTCCCGATCCCCAAGAGCGGTGTCGAGGTGTACTGGAACTTTGTCACCCGCTATCGCGGCGACAACGTCGAGCGCTGGTCGGTGCAGGCCTCGCCACAGGTCGACGGCGCCTACTCGATCGTCGAAACCCATGACCAGAACAGCTTCCCGCAGTACATGGATGGCGTGAACCCGGAAGAAGCGAAGAACATCCTTTACTACTACATTTTCGCGGTCAACGCCCCGGCGCGCCTGGCCGGTACCGTATCGATGGCGCATGAAACCATCGACCAAGTCACCGAACCACGCAAAGCCTGGACCTACAACGCCGGACAGCGTCGGGTCCGCCGTGCGCCACAGCTGGCCTACGATGCACCGGGCCTGGTCTCTGACGGCCTGCGTACCTCCGACAACGCCGACATGATGAACGGCTCGCCGGACCGCTACGACTGGAAGCTGGTGGGCAAGAAGGAAATGTACATTCCCTACAACAACTACAAGCTGCAGTCGCCGAGCCTGAAGTACGCCGACATCATCAAACCCGGGCACATCAACCAGGACCTGACCCGCTACGAGCTGCACCGCGTGTGGCATGTGCAGGCAACGCTGAAGTCCGGGCAACGGCATATCTATGCCAAGCGCGACATGTACTTTGATGAGGACACCTGGGTGCTGGCCGAGGTGGATCACTATGATGGTCGCGGGCAGCTGTGGCGGGTGGGTGAGAACTACACCTACAACAACTATGACAAGGGTCTGAATGCTCCGGCGGCCCAGGGGTTCTATGACATTCTGGCGGGTCGTTATGTGGTGGCAACGATGAGCAACGAGTCGAAGCTGGCGCCGCAGTATGGGGGACGGACCAAGCTTGCGGACTTTACGCCAGCGGCGTTGCGGAATGCGGGGATTCGCTGAGGTTTGAAGGTTGTTTTGTGAAAAACGCCCTGCGATTGCGGGGCGTTTTTTTCGGGCGCAAATGAAACTGTCCATAACACCTGTGGGAGCTGGCCTTGCCAGCGATACAGCCACCGCGTACTAGCTGACGCCTCATCGATCCCATCGCAGGCAAAGCCGGCTCCACACTGAGTACTGGCTGCTACCGGCCAGAAGCAGTCGTTGGTTGAGTTCCTCGTATTAGGATGGCATTGAGCTGAACAGCCTCAAGGAAAGATGGGGCGATTCACTGAGCCTGGATGGCTAGAGAAGAACGCATGCTGTCCCTTGAAATCAAAACGCCATACCCCCATATGCGAGTAATCCCCTAGGAGGACAGCACATGGCTCGCGCGCAAACTCAGTTTGAAAGCTTTCATCGGACGATTCTTTTCGGTTACGACAGCAGTCAGGATCTTCGTGACAGAAGGGATACCCTGCTTGCCGACCTGAAGAAAAACATCAGTGCGGATGCGCCTCCTTATACAACCTTCACTCAGGGTAGCTATGCGCTGGACACAGGTATCCATCCGCTGGATGGCAATCCTGATATGGATATAGGCGTCCTCTTTGAATGCTCGCCCAACGACTACCCCGATCCTCTGGTTTTGAAAAAGTACGTTCGCGATGCATTAGAGCGGCACAACCGCACTGTTAACATTCGCCGCCCTTGTGTAACCGTCACCTATTACAAGGACGAATCTCCTGTCCATCATATCGACCTTGCCGTTTATTGCTCGAACGCCGCTGGATAAACTCAAATCGCCTGGTGCAGAGAAAGCACCCCACTAGCTGACAGGGAGTGGAAGCCGTCCGAAGCCCAGGAGCTTACAGAGAAAATCACCAATCAGTTCTCTGGTAGCGACCGTGACCAGTTTCGTCGATGTGTCCGAGCACTCAAGCGGTGGCGAGATGAAAAAATCGGCCACAAAAACACCCCGAGCATCGGTCTGACGGTGGCGGCCTACAACTGGCTCGTACCTCGCTATGACAGCATCGATGGCAAACCCATAGACCTGATTGCACTACGGGACCTCGTAGATGCAATGCTGGTAAGGTGGTCGGGCTCGCGCCTACAGATCCATCTTCCGGTTGCCCCATACAGCGATCTCTTCGAGCGGATGACAGACATCCAAATGACCGACCTCAAGAGCCGACTTGAGGAACTGCGTGATGCCTTAAACGAAGCGGATGCACAGGCCGACACCCATGAGGCCTGCAAAATACTCCGTAAGAAATTTGGCGAAGACTTCCCTGTGCCAGAGAAGTCCGACACTACCAAGCAAACCTCTGCGGGGGTGAGCACTTCTGGTCGCTCCGCTTGACCGAGGTCCAAAAAGCTTTTATCGCCAAGGTTGAACTAGCACTACGAGAGCTTGGCGCAGAAATCGTTGCGTTCGATAAAAAGCTTCAAGTGCCTGCGTGGGACATCACCCTTGATAGAGAGGGGCACATATGGCCCTTGCGACTAGTCACAGTCGGCTGGAACGTTGATGAACTTCCTGTCGTCTATTGGCGCAGGCCAACACCAATTTGGGGATGGCCTCACGTCAGCTGCACAGGCGATGTATGCGTAAGTGATCGTGAGGGATTGGAGTACGACCCAGAGGATGTGCCTGGAGTAATCGAATGGTTACTCCAAGAGGCAACCAGATTGCTCGCCCACAGCTCTGCCATGACAGAGGATGAGCGCCAGCTTGCTTTTGCCGATGAGCTGGAAGGCTATTTGCGCAATGACGGCTCATCGCCAGTAATCCTCGACGAGAAGCTCGATATCACCAAGTCCCTTTATGCCGAAGTCGCCTTCATGAGCAGAGGCAGAAGCGGCTCCATCACGCCAAAGGTGTGCCGAGTTAATCAAGGAACAACAAAGCTATCCGCCTGCCATCAAGAGCGTTTAGGGCTCCTTGATGTCACCATCCATCAGGTCTATGGGCTTTTGAGTAAGTGGGGACATGACTGGTGGGACGCATTCCTTAGCAGGCTGTCACCCTCTCAGCGCGCTATTGCCATCGCGCCAAAAAACCGGGGCGTAGTTCTGCGTGTACCTAGCAGCTTTGGGCACTCATTACTGCTGATCTATTGGGGACTGCGCCCAGCAAAGATGAGATCCACGTATTTCCTACAGCGGCAGGATCATGAGTACTTGGTCCAACGTACTGGCGGAGAACCAGTCATGCGACACGTCATTGTTGCCGGCTGTGGCTCTATAGGCTCCCGCGTGGCCGAACATCTTGCCCTGGCGGGGGTTAGCAAAATCACCCTGGTGGACAATGACAAATTCAGCCCTGACAACCTGGGCAGGCATGTGCTTGGGAAACAATCGATCTCCAAGCCCAAGGTTGATGAGCTGGCGACCTTTCTGAAAGAGCGGATGCCTGATATTCAGATCGAAGCCAGAGCGACTAGCGTTCAAACAGTGCTAGCTAAAGGAGAGCTAGCCGGGGCTGACGCTATCGTGCTTGCAACCGGCAACTCGACTCTTGAACGCTCCATCGCTCGAAGAGCATTCAGAGAGAAGTGGCCATCATTGATCATATCCACAAGTGTTGAAGCAGCTGGCTTGGGCGGGCACGCAATTGCTATGCGCCCAGGTACTCCAGGATGCCTGGACTGCCTGTACATAGATCCGGACACTCAGCGCTTCCTCCCTATTATGCGTACCGCCCTCATGGCACCCGGTCAAAAAGTAACTCGCCAGTTGACGGGCTGTGGCGCCTTCACACCTTATTCGGCGCTAGACGCGACCCGGACAGCGATCCTGGCTGCTGAGCGTGTGTTAACCGATGTTCCTCTGTACTCACGCTGGGCGGGGGAGGCGGTTCTCGCCAAAGCAGAAGGGATACAGCCCTCTGCTACGTACGACGCCCTGCGCACTCGACGCATCGCCTCGGACATCACGCCGTCCGAATTCGCCCAGCCGAGGTGTCCATGTTGCAGCGTTTAACTAGTGGGCATGTCGTTTGGGAGGTAAAAGAAGGCGCCTGCGGATCTTTATCGCCGAACGTGATAAAGAAGCTTTTCAGCTGGTCGCAAAAGCGCTTCTACTCGAAAGAGGCAGGCGGCTTGATTCTGGGGTTTGTCGATAGCGATACGAATGGCTTACTGGCCGAGGAGCTTACAGTCCCTGGACCGGGAGACCAACGTTCTAGGGCAAGCTTTTTCAGAAGTGATAGGCATCAACGAGAAGCCGAACTCTGGAACATGCAAACAAATGGCAGAGGCACTCAGCTAGGCCTTTGGCATACTCACCCTGAAGCTAATCCAACACCTTCTGGCACCGATCTCAATGATTGCGAGCGCGTATTAAGAGATGGCAGATTTGACTGCAATGGCCTCCTTTATCTAATTGTAGGTACACAAACTATCGGCTGCTGGCATGCGCGCGCAGGTCAGCCACTCACTCTTCTAGGGCACTTTAAGCTATGAACTCCGCTCGATTGATGGATCGCATATTTGATCTGGCTAACTTATATTTTCGAAGGAGTCCCGCAGGCCTACTTCTCAGCGCTGGAGTTTCCTTGATGCTGGGCGGACCATGGCTCGCTGCAAAGTTAATTTTCCGCAAAGAGTCCGCTGATGGCAGTTATATTGTAGGCGAAATAAATACGACCGAAGCAGAGTGGTGGGTCAATGCCTCATGTTTAGGTGTCGGAGCACTGCTCATAGCAGTCGGCTTATATTTCGCCTGGATCACATTTCAAGAGCAGCGCCGAAAATTAGTGATCGCCCTAGAGCTGCGCGGACTGAGCCAAACCGCAGATAGCCCACTTCAAAGTGCGATTCCCTCTCTCACTCTCGGCCGAAGAGAATCCATATTCATTGATGTACGCCAGTTGGTTCAAGGCACAACAGCACAAAAGCAAGAAGCTGTAAGCGCCGTCAATCTAATTCCCATCCGTCTCAAACAACTCAAAGATGGTAGAGATCGCGATGATCTGAGCGTCTACGCTGGAGGGCTAGCGCCTGTTCCACTCTTGTTCCTCACAGGAAATCTGCTAGCAGCAGAAAGCAAAATTCACTGGTTTGACTGGAATAGAAAGACATCGATGTGGGTATCGCCGAATGAGGGCGCCGATCTGACCGACTCTTTACCTATAAACTATGAGCCTGCATACCAAGACGTGGTATTAGCTTTTTCGGTCTCATACCCCATTGACCGCCTAGAACTCGCGGTCGCATTCCCTGGTGCTAATATTGTTGAACTCAAGATAGAAAATCCCGTTCCCGGCCTAGTGATCAGCGAGACATCTATTCAGAGGCTCATGCAAGACTTCATGAACAGCATAGCCACCCTGAAGTCCAAAGGCACAAAGAGAGTACATCTTATCCTAGCCGCACCAAGTATTCTCTCCATTAGACTTGGCTCATGTTATGCAGGTCGCAACATGCCTGAATTAATAGTCTACCAATATCAGCAGGCTCAAAAAGAAAATCCGTACCCCTGGGGAGTCCGTATGCCAAATTCAGAAAGCAACCATGGTGAACTGATAACTCAGCAAGCAACAAATCATGCATAAAACTTTATTTTTATAAATTGAATTTCCCCGAAAACCGTAGACGCCGAAAGGCGTCTCCTTTTGGCCGGTAGCTGCCAGCCGCATAGGGCAGCTTTGGGTCGAAAGTTGCCGGTCGTGAGCGGCTGCGATTGCCCCAAAGCTGCCGTCGATGCATCGCAGCTATCGGCTAATTTCAGACACTAATGCCGAGGCGTGCAACAGATTATTCGCGAAGTAATATGCCGTAGTTCAATAATACTGCCAAGGTACTGCTTACGCTTGCAGAATATGCTGAAAACGTCTAATCCCCGTCTCTTTAATCACATCATCGACAAAGCCAAGAGACAAAGCGCTATTAATTACCACCGCCATATCATCACCATCAATCAAGCCCATCTTGCTAGCTGCTTTGATCATTGAAACTGTGGCATGCTTTTGGATGCGATCCATCTCTTCAGGTCTATGTATTTTCATGTACCCAGAGATAGCCGAAACAATTATGTATTGTCGCTCATTTGGCAGTGGATGAACGACCCCCTTACGCTGACTAAGCTGCTGAATAAGAACAAAAGCCAAGCTCACGCAATATACGTAAAACTCATATGCATGTCGTCGACTGGGAAATGTGATGTGCTCTCCCAGTCCACTTTCACCTAAAGACGAATCAAAAAATCCGGCCAAGTACTCTCCGGCCTGTCTATCAGCCTCTGCTTCGAATGCGCGCCGTATTCTGATCTGTTCTTGGCTCATAGTTTTTTGCTCATCTTGGAATTCATCCAGTGAGTCAAACCCCATGACATCTTTGACGTAATCGCAATGGCCCAAAACAACATGAGATATCTCATGCAGCAAGACCATATAAGTAGATATGTGGTATGCATAATCAGCCAAAATCTCTCGCCGCCCACGTTTCCTCTGGGTACTATCCTTAATTTTGCACTGTGCTATCCATGGCAAATAGTTTGCATCAGAAGCGAGAGCTCTAGAGGCGAGCCAGAGGTGATAAGAAAGTCCAGCTGTCATTTTTATTTCATACTCTTGAGTGCTACCAACTCTTTTTGCATAGGCTCTAATCTGATCGTGAGTAGCGGCCTCAACATTGAGCCTAATCTCCACAGGTTGGCCTTGGGGAGTTGAAATTTTTAGCCTAGACAGTAACTCATCGAAATGCTCTTGTATTCCATCGATTAGTGGTAAGAAGCGCTCGTACGAGTAGCCAGGTCCGCCAATATATAAAACTGGGCGCTTCATTTGTGCCTCGATCTCTTTTCAAGGTGGATTATAGTTTGTGATTGCAATTTCGTTAACTGCCTCGCAAGGATGTCGCCAGTTGATCAGACAATTAATTTTCAGGGCTTTCAGAGACGGCTATTAGTCGAGTACTCGAGATACCGCTGCTTACCCCCTTACTAACCAGTAAGCCTTTGTTACACCAATTTGTATGAAATAAGAGATGCCGAATGACATTAGGTCTGCGAGGCGTGCATCGACTTTGGCGTTGCTTACTCCTGGGTGCATGCCCTCCACGGAGAACCAAAGTTTAGTTGCACGAGTGGCATTAAGCCTCTTCTTGAGTGCCTGCAGGTCACCAACTAAAAATCTAAATAGTGACTTAAAGCGTCGATCCACTCTATCTGTCATGTACGTAAGCAGCACAGATACATCGCAACAAAATACGAATTTCACTAGCAGACTCCAAGCGCTTGATGCATTGAATCCAATGCTCTGGCTGCCTCGATCATTGCTGTCCTCACAAAGAGGCGATGATCATGTCCTGCAGCTAAGTCCTGATGCAGTTGGTTCACAGCCATTTCTGCAATGACCTGATCGATGTGATAGTCATAGAGTATGTTCTGAATAACTACCGATGTCTTACCGTACCCCGTTGGAAGGCAGATGATCGCCGGATCGGTATCGACCGAGTAATGCGCCATCGCAGCATGCATAACACCGAGTTGACCCGCGCGAAAGCCTTGATTGGGAACTAACTTCTGAGCGGCCAGGTTCAGAAAACCATTCGAATCCCTGAAATAATTAGGCATCCTACCCTCGGTTGGCTGATGCAGTTTCAATGTACAAAACTGCTCTTTACTGGAGCTTCGGAAGCGTCGCGGAAAGCAGTTTCGCTACCAATTCTGCCGTACGCTAACGCATAAAATGGCTTAATGCCACTACTTGGCGCTCGCCAGTCTCGTATTCAAGGTAGCCTTCAGATCTGGATTTGAGCTCGAGAACCTAGAAAACTGGCCGAACGTCTGCGATTGGTCATTAGCCATGAAGGGCTGTTCTGGGTCGAAAACAGCCACAAAGAACTCCCCCCTTGAATCCCCACCCCAACCCCGTTAACCTCCCCCAGTCGCTGCAAATTCAGCGACTCGGGCTTGGCGGCCCGACACGAAGGCGCAAAGCGCCCCAATCTCACCATCGCAGGCGCTTTTTTTGTGCCCGCGATGATGCTTTATGGCGGGCTGCGCATGGACTTCTTCGGAAGTGCCGGGTTCCTTCGTACCGGTCCGCCAACCTTGCGTAGTCCGTCACCCTTCCCTGCTTGGCGGCAGTCGGTGGCGGATCCTTTCTACGAAGGAGTACCACCATGACCAAACCCGTTCCCGATCCACCCTTAACCACCCAAACCAGCACCACCTTCGGCTCCTGTAACGGCAGCCACGACCCACTCTTCGCTGTCCGCGCCGGTGTCTCATCCGAAGACGCCCTAGTCCATGCCTCCGTCCTGCTAAAAAGCGCCTACCAGACCAACGCCCACGCCTGTGAGATGGTCAATGCCGAGGTGCGCGGTTTGCTTTGGGCGACTGAGCAATCTCTGGAGATGAGCCTCGCACTGGTCGAGGCGTTGCTGGACGAGGTCGAAGCGCGCTCGGAAACGGCAGCGTTGTTGCGTCGCTCGATGCAAGCAGGGCAATCGGCGGTGGAGTGATCGCCAGCGATTGGCCTGGGCCGCCGATGCGGCCCCCCCAACTACCGTCATTCGCGTTCTCAGCTCTTCGTGACAGGCAGAGTTCGGCCAGAAGCAGACGATGATATCCGCGACATCGTGTACATCGCCGCCCTCGGCATTCTGGATCCGCCTCAAATTTCCGTTGGTTATTTTGCTGTTCGAGGACGAATGGTGAGGTTCTAGCGTGGAGTCCAATCATGTGAAAGGCAGAATACGGCCGTGCCTTCCACCAATACGTTGCACTATTTTAAACCGGAAGCGTACATCCGAGCACCTGCAACAAAAATCCTGTAGCAACCAGTGACATCCCAACTAAATAAGAAATGGCATCTATCCAGGAAAATCGTACGTATGTCACTACCTGAGCTTTTCCGATTTTGACCTGAATGGACTTAAGCACTGGATCGTCGGTCTTTTGAATTGCGGCCTTATGAAACACCCAGTTTTCCAGCATCACCCTTACCGGGGGGATTATCATTATTAAAGAACCAAAAAATGCGAGCAAATTTCCTTGCTGAGCTGCTCCAACCCATCGCAGACTGAAATACATTACCAATAGGAAAACGAGGAAGACGAGGCTTTTCAAAATAACTCTGCGGAGCTTAATCTTCACAGGGGAGCTCATTATTATTTGTAGCGATAATAATTTATGCCGAATTCATCAACGACGTGACTAGGCTTCTTAACGTAGCTGGCAGCCTCGAGAATCGACATGGACTTGGGCGCAAAGCTGAAGCCAAATCGGTATCCCAGAGCAGATGCGATGACCGCTAAGGTTACAATCGACGTCCTACCCTCAGTACTGGCTGTGAGGATATCTTGGAGCTCTAGGATAGATACTCCTGACTTGCTTGCGATTTCTTCAAGATCTTCGACTGAATGACCAGAAGCTTCAATAATTTCGGCTACCGCTGCGGCAACCTCGAGCGCCGCGCGTTCCTGTCGCAACGCCTGCTCGACAGCAGGAAAGCGTTTGGCCGCAGTAGCAATTTTTGCGGCAATCCGGTCCTCAGGTGACTCTAGGGGTGATTTAGGTGGGATATTTTTAGCCATGATATACCCCTGCACGCAATGCGGCAGTCATCTTATTGTGACGATCTTTGCTATCCGTTGCACTTTCGCTGGAGGGGCTCGGTTCCGCAAGCGCTTTAAGAATTCGTACCTCTCCATATTGCGCCATTGGTCGCTTGATGAAAGTTAAATACAAGTGATGCCCCCTAGTGTTACGAGCATGTAGGATTGCTTCTGGCGTGAAACTTGAACATTTGATCAGATCCATAGGTAATGGCTTTGCATAGCAGCGACCGTCCACTTTCATTTTGTTCATCGCGGTAAAGAACCGTGCTGCAGCCACCACAGCATCTTCGTCAGAGCTGTCAGCGAGCCGTTCTATTTCCGACCAAGCATTGTCGGCTCCAAACGTGTCATCGTAGATGCGGTACTCCACCTTCTCCCCTCCGTTACCACGACCAAACATAGTGCTTCTGATAGCGTAGACCGAGCAGGGAAACTCACCAACCATTTCTGGTCCGTTCGTGACATTCAATTCGCACGTTTGTCGGCTTGAGTAGATGCCATCGAGGCTGATTCGAGTCCAGCTTCAGCACTGCGCCGACAGTCAGTAATTTGCTGTGGCTTCAGCCGATTGATGCAACACATTGACTGATATCGGATTACCAAAAGCTTTCATGTGGCCCTGCCTCTTTGATCGCAATCATCCCTCTGCCCCGATAGCCCCTTGCCCTACCCCACCCACCACGTTACTCTCCCCCAGTCGCTGCCAATTCAGCGACCGGGTTTAGCAGCCTGTCCAATGATCAAGGTGCAAACAGCGCCCCTTCTCGATCAATCGGCGCTTTTTTTATGCCGGTTGTCTCGCGTTATGGCGGCTGTGCGCGGGGCGCCTTCGTGCGCGCCGGGTTCCTTGATCCCTGGTCTGCTAACCCGCGTACAGCTGCCACCCTTATCGTTTAGCAGCGATGCGTGGCAGTTCCACTGATCAAGGAGCTCCACAATGACAAAACCCGTTCCAGATCCACCCTTAACCACCCAAACCAGCACCACCTTCGGCTCCTGCAACGGCAGCCACGACCCACTCTTCGCTGTCCGCTCCGGTGTCTCATCCGAAGACGCCCTGGTCCACGCCTCCGTCCTCCTCAAAAGCGCCTACCAGACCAACGCCCACGCCTGTGCGATGGTCAATGCCGAGGTGCGCGGTTTGCTTTGGGCGACTGAGCAATCGCTGGAGATGAGCCTCGCACTGGTCGAGGCGTTGCTGGACGAGGTCGAAGCGCGCTCGGCAACGGCAGCGTTGTTGCGTCGCACGATGCAAGCAGGCCAATCGGCGGCGGAGTGATCGCCTGCGATTGGCCTGGGCCGCCGATGCGGCCCAATCAACTACTGTCGTTCGCGTTTTCAGCTCTTTGTGACAGGCAGAATTCGGCCAGAAGCGGACTGATTCGCAACAGGCCAGTCTCCTGCATTGAGGTTCGCAGGTACCTACCTTTTCAGGGGCAATTCAATCGCCTCGCTTAACGCGCCATTGACGCCGAAAGCGGCAAGCCCATTGCTAGTCTCGAAAGGCTCCCGGAGGGCGGTCGAACCAGCGCTTGAAGGCACGGTGGAAAGTGCTGGTATCCCTGAACCCCAGCCGCTCGCTGACCGTCGCCACGGGCAGCCCCTGGCGAATCAGCTCCGCGGACAACTCGCGACGTACCTCCGCCACCAGCGCGCTGAAACTGGTGCCCTCTTCCTTCAAGCGTCGGTAGAGCGTGGTGCGACTGACGTGCAACGCCTGGCAGATTGGCTCGATGCTCATGCCTTCGGGTAGGCTTGCGAGAATCAAGCGACGCACCGTGCCGGCAAGCGTATCTGCGTCTTGCAGCTGCGCGAGTGTCGCCCTTGCACGAGACTCCAGCATCTGTCGCAGGTAGTCGCTGGCGCCGAGAATGGGATGCTGCAGGAAGTCGCGCGGCAGGTGGAGGCTGTTTCTCTCGCTGTCGAAGCGCAGCTCGCTGCCGAACAGCTCGACATAGTGCGCATGGTAGGCCGGGGATGGGAAAGCGAACTCGCAGGCCAGAGGCCGCAGCTCTACGCCGGTCATCTCCCGGCTCCAGCGCAGCACTGCACTCATGCTGCGTTCGATGGCGGCCTGCGGGTAGGTTTTGCCGGGGGCGAAGGTGATCTCCAGCACCAGAGCATCTGCCGTTTCACTGTACTGCCAGCTCTCCGAAGGGTTCATCAGCGCGATATGCCGCTGGAATACTTCCAGCACCTCGCTCACCCGACTGCATTGGCACAACCAACTAGCCAGCACGCCATGCGTGGCGGGGTTGAAGGTCTGCCCGATCAGCAGGCCGATATGCGGCAATTGCGTGTTGTTCGCGGCGAACTGCCACAGCGCCAGTAACTGGGTCTCGTCGACACGCTGCTCCTGGATCGGCGATGCCGCAGCCCCCTGGTCGAGAAGTTTGGCACCCTCCACCCCGGCCTCCCGCAACTGGGTTGCAGTGACCACGCCGAGATTCAGCAACTGGTCGTGCAGATCCAGCACTGCGACGGCCGATACGGTGGTACTTCTGACCATCGGGCTTGCTCTTGGTAGTTGCTTGGGTAACGACTCTAACGCACGGTGCAGAGCGGCGGCCAGCCGTCGGCCGTGCAAGTGCAGGTTGCAACCAAAAGCCATGCAGGTTGAACCGCAGAGCCATGGCCAGCCGTCATCGGACTGCCTAGCATCGACGACACGACCATGGCACAGGAAGACCTGCTATGCCCGAGCACAGAATCGAATCGTTAAGCGCCTTACGCGCACTGATTCCGCCACCACCGGCGATAATGCACAAACGCCTGCAGCGCAGGTTGGATGAGCACTGCCTGCTGATGATCCGCCAAGCGACGGTTTGCGCCGTCGGCTTCGCCGACCCGCGGTTAGATATCGAGTACCTCGATTTGCGCCACCATCCAGTGTTACGGGCCGAGGGCCAGGACATCCTGCTGCCCTGGCCGGCAGACAAAGCGATCTCACAGCAGCCGATAGAGGAAATGGCCTGCAGTCTGTATTTCATCCTGCCCGGCGTGGGGTTCAGCCTGCGCGCCAATGGCCGGGGCTCTCTGCGGGCCGGAAAGCTGTTGGAGTTTCGCGCCGAGGCGCTGTTCCTGCACTGTTCGCGAGCCAAGGTACGCGCCGATTTCTGGCGGGCCAGAGAGTACACCACGCCCTTTTTAGCTGACACAGGGCAGGCCTTGTCCGAGCCAGCGCAGGCCTTTATCGCCGCCTCGCCCTACCTGCTGATGCTCACGCAGCGCCAGGCCGACGCCACCGAGATGTCGCCACGAGGTGACCCGGCTGGTTTCGTCCAGGTACTGGATCGCCACACTCTGCTGATACCGGAACGCCCCGGCAACAAGGTTGCCTGCAGCCTGAGCAACATCCTCGTCGATGGCGCCTTGCGCCTGTCCTTCCTTCAGCCCGGCGCCGACACGGTTTTATCCGTGGCCGGGCGCGCCTGGTTGAACAACGACTCGAACTTGCTCGCCCCACTGGCAATCAACGGCAAGCCACCTCGGGTCGCTACCGTCGTGAACGTCGAGCGCTATCGCTTCCAGCACTGCCCAGAACTGCTGGCCGCGGGCTTGTGGGATCGCGCAACACACCTGGACGAAAGGCAGATTCCAGCCTTTTCCAAGATGCTGTCCGAGCACATGAACGGTACGGGCCTGTTGGGCAAGGCCACCAGCCTGGTGGTCGATGCGGTGGTCAAGCATGACCTGCGCCATCTCTACTGAGATGACGGGGTAGGCGACGGCTTAAGTGCCCTTCTGTACCTTGCCCAGCCGGATGCTTATTGCTGTCCGTCAGCATCCGAATCCGCTGCGCTTTCTAGCGAGGTTCTGCTCTAGCCGGTCATGTAAGCATGCGACTGGCTGGTATTGGCCGGTTCAGGTCATCCACGAACGGCCGCAAAGGGTCGAAAGCTACCGGTCGCGAATGGCTGCTATCGACCCATAGCTGCCCTTCGTTCGGGGCAGCAATCGGCCACAAGCAGCCATCGAATGTCCGTTGATTCAGGGGCGACTCACACACCGTGGCGATCATCGTCATACCACGCTGTTGCGCCCCCTCTTACAGTCCTGCTTACAGCGCTTTCATTTCAGCAATATCACGCACCACCTGATCGGCAGAGTGGTCGAACATCGCCTGCTCCTGCGCATCCAGCGGCAACTCGATCACCCGCGCAAGTCCCAGCTCTCCCAGCACACAGGGGACACCCATGGCGATACCTGTGCGCCCGTACTCGCCCTCAAGAATCGCGACCGTCGGCAAAATGCGGTTTCGCCCATTAGCGATAGCATCGACCATCTCTGCAATGGCCACGCCCGGCGCATCGCAGGCGCTCCCGACCTTCTTCAAACCCAGAATCTCGCCGCCACCCTGACGTGTACGCTGCACAATCCGCTCTATCTGCTCATTGGACAGAAAGTGCGACAGCGGCACCGAACCGACCGCACAGTAGCGCATCAGCGGCACCATGCTATCGCCATGCCCGCCGAGCACCAGCGCAGTGATATCCCGGGCAGAAAACCCTGTTTCCTCGGCAATGAAACACTTCATGCGCGCGGTATCCAGCACCCCCGCCTGGCCGAACACCCTGTTGCGGCCCAGCCCACTGAGACTGCAAGCCCGGTAGGTCAGCACGTCGACCGGGTTCGACACCACCAGCACCGTCGCCGCCGGGGCATGCCGATTGATATCGCGCATGATGCCATCGAGAATTGGCAGATTGATGCTCAACACATCCTGACGCGACTGACCAGGCTTGCGCGGCACCCCCGCGGTAATCACCACCAGGTCAGAATCCTGCAGCAATTCGCCACTGGAGCCGCCGTAAACCCTGGTATCAGAACCTGACTCAACTGCCGCCTGCCAGACATCCAGCGCCTTGCCCTTGGCCAAATCACCCTGCACATCTATCAACATCAACTCACGACAGTACTCTTCACGGGCGATGATCTGCGCCGCCGCCTCACCCACTATTCCGGCACCCACAATTGATAGTTTGTTCACCTCATACCTCCCTGCGGGTCGCGCCATCAGCAACATGCCCGCGTGTACAGGGAAGTATTACCCGCAAATGCCAAAAGACCACCCGCGGGTGGCCTGTATTTGCCATCGTCAGCGCGGGTTAGCGGGTAACCAGGCAGGATGCACCCACCGCTGTCGCCCGGCGTAACTGCGACATGACGTTCCCCGCCGTAATCGCCGCTACAGGCGACATCGGGCAGCCGCTCGTGGCCAACGCCTCTGCGACCCAGGTATTGCAGGTATAAAACAGCGAATAGCTACCCTCGGCCTGGTAGAACCGGCTTTCTCCATACAGGCCAGGCCCGAGCTCTGCCAAGGCGCCCGTCGCTGTATGGGTGAAGGTCGCGGCCACGAACGCGAGCAGTCGCCGGTAGCCGTCCTCGGTCACCCGCACCTCGATGACCTCGCTTGCGGCGAAGCGCCGCCTGGGGTCCCCGTTAATCTTGACTGCATGCAGCACGGTGGCCGTCGACCCGAACAAGGCGCGCAGGGCGAGGCCCAAGGTGGCCTGTGTGGCTCGGTAAAAGTCTTCATCACCCCAGCCGAACTCAACGAAGTCGCCGTCGCCGAACGTTTCGGCCAGTGCGGGAAGCACCTGAAGCAGATCGGGGCGCGCAATTGCCAATCCGGTATGCAGGCCGTGATTCACTACATAGAAGGACCGCCAATCGCCGCCCTCGCCCCTTGGCGGGTCCGACGCGGTAGCGCAGCCGAACAGCGTCAGGATCAAGGCCAGCACTACAATGCGCATGCACAAGAGAATGGAGGCTCGCTAACGAACGTGGAAAACCCCGGCAAGGGTGGTTGCTATGTACAAGCATAGAAGCTGGCTCGCACCATCAAGCAGGCATTCACGGGTAACCGCAGCAGGCAGAAATCGGCCAAAAGCAGCCCTTCATTTCACACACATTCCAAAGCATAACTGACACCAAGAGTACGTGTCTGCCGCACAACTCACCTCCTCCAAACCCAAAGCCTCACCGAATACAAAGCAAGCAAAGCCAACCTGCCGATGGCTGGTAAGACCGATTTCGATGGGCAGCTTTCGACACTAACAATGCATTTTTTTGTGCTCGCTGCTTTAGGCTAGCACAAACCAAATTCTATTCTATTCTCTACATAAGCCAAAATCTAAAATCAAGCATGTATTTTTAATCAGCACCCTGATGATAGATCACATACATCATAAGGAGCTTAAAATGAGCGAAGTCGATACAGAAAGCGAAGAGCTTGCCACCGATGTTGTTTCCGAGCTTTTAAAACCATACTTTCATGATATCGCCGATAGTGACATTTCCGCACTCTCGCACGCATTACTGCCGCTTTGGCTAAAACCTAATAAAACATGTAAATCCGATAGTAGCATGGACGCTAGCATCTCGACGTTTCGGTACGTAATCCGTGACGAAGACTTAAAACTTCTTGACTCAATCTTAAGTGGTGTATCCGCGGCGGCTGCCGCCAACTTCATGCTGTCGGCATTTACACCTACTATTACGGTAGGACTCGTATCAAGCTTTCTAAAGGTACTGTACAACTTAAAAAACAAGGGTGTATTTTTGGACCAACAGAGCTATGCCGTGCTCTCTGCCTTATGGCCCCACAAAGAAGGACTTACTTGCCATCAAATTGTTTATGAGCTTGCAGTAAAGGGTATAGAAATGACGCCTGATACTACTCTCGACAAGCTAAACAGCCTTATTGACGTACCTTGCGGCAGTGGCAAGGTTTCGCTGGTCTGGACTAAAAATGACATCTGGAGAGCTAATGGTGTATAGTTCACTTCATGCCCCTCTATATACCGGCGAACTTTCCGGTCATATCCTCGCGCGACGCTGCAATACAGACCTAATTTCTAACGCAGTCACGAATACCACTGTCGATCCGCTTAAAATTCAGAATGCGCTTGCAACTGGATGCCTCTCGAAAGAACTTCTTCATCCAGTCATGCACGAGACCACGCACTATTCCACCTTCCTAACCCCGGTCGGGACTATGATGGGGGCATTGATAGTAAGGCCTTCGGCAAACCTTCTAGATTTTCTTCTGGACCAAGATAGTGTTAAGGGGCCTGCGCAAGCGGCGATCATTGCTGAGGTTTTCTCTTTGTATCTTAAACCTCTTATTGAGGGACTTGCCCTGTTTGCTGAGTTCGATGCACTTCCTGGCCAGTCACCGATTATCACTACCACATCGTCAGCCGTTCGCAAGCTATATTCTGGCCATTGGAAGACGGACACATTCGCCCCCCGCACCTTATCTTATGAGGAATATATTGAGCACTTAGTCATAAAAACTCGCGCTAGCGATAAAGGTTACTATCGAAAAAAGCTACTATTTAGTCGCCCACTTGACATCAAAGATGGATACCTACTAGGTTATTTATATGTTAAACGGCTTTGGTGCCTGCTAGCGAGCAGATGTCCAATACTGGAGGACTCTGATTTATTTCTTGCATTTCTTATCGATTTCTTTTTCGGAGATTTTCAGCTCGCCGAAATTGCTGCAGGGACAATATTAACAGGATTCCAGCCAGGGGATCTTGAGAAGTTAACCGAGGCGATAGGAAGCTATATTTTTGACAAGCGCGTTAATGATCTTATCGACCACATAGATATATACGTACCACAGTATCTGTCACACGCAATAAAATTTAGGCCGGGGCATATTTCCGCCACGCCAGAAACAGGACACCCCGCCTACCATAATTACAATTCCGAAAGAGCTACGCTCGTGCAACTTTCCCTCAACATATCCAGCCGGCACTCTAGAAGCATTATTTGGCCAAACTTTATGGCCGGCCGACATATTCTGCGACTCTTTGGATGCCCTGCCAATGTGATAATAAATGAAACGGGGAGCTTTAGTGCCGTATCAATCGAGAGTGGTGAAATAATCGAAGGGCCTGCGCTCGAACAAGCCCGACCATTCGGAGGCGGAGCAGTTTCCGGTGTCGGTACAATAGAAGCTTTGATGCTTACTCGTGAGTGGCGCGTGGTGATTGCAGTGTTTCTAGGAAATGAACTTGTAGCATTGCGCGACCCGAAGTCAACCAAGTTTAATGACAGCGATGCTGTTAAGGAGTGCGACAAACTAGCCCCATACCTTGCACTTGAAGCAGTGTGCAAGCATATTGCCAATGAAACAAAGTTCAGTGAAAACACCCGCGGGGTGGTTCTTTTTGAAACATGCCGCCGTAAAGCTGCCGACCTCGCGTATTCTTACTATACCGATGAGGCGCTGCAAAGTGACCTGGGTCTACCAGCGTCTGAATCTGCTCTCGAGTCCATGAACCTTGGGGGGTTGACGAATCTCTTTAAGGAAGAGCCGGATATTTTGGCTTGGTTGACTCGCTTCTCACTATCCTGCGGTGGACGGCAAGCGTCTTTCTCTGAGACCGCCGAACATTGGCAGGTCGACATCCCATCCGTAATACATTGGCTGGATAAGGTGAACGAAGTCAGTTTACATATGACTGGAAAACAACCGTTCAACATAAGCGACAATACCTTTGGGGTCTCCTCATTTTAGTGGTCGTCAGCTATCGGCTGTGGATTCAACCGGTCTGCGTGAACGCTCAGTTGAGCCAATCCCCGCCCGGCGTATTAATCGAGCGCGAAACCTGATTGCTTTCGTAGGGCGGATAACGCGCCAACGTTACTCGCCGTGGAAGGGCCGGCGTATTACCGATTCCGGGTTATGCGCCCTACGCTACTAGCGATGGTTGCGATAGCGTTCGGTCAAGGACTGCACGCGGGTGACGTAGGTTTGCGTCTCGGCGTAGGGAGGCACCCCGTTGTACTCGACCACGGACGCTTCGCCGGCGTTGTACCCTGCCAACGCCAGCATCTGGTTGCCGTTGAAGCGCTTGAGCAGCCAGGCCAGGTAGCGCACGCCGCCACGAATGTTCTGTCGTGCGTCGAACGGATCGTTCACGGCGAAGCGCGCGGCGGTGGCGGGCATCAACTGCATCAGCCCCTGGGCGCCGGCTACGGAAATGACGTTGGGGCGAAACGCCGATTCGGCATGTATCACGGCGCGGACCAGCGCCCTGTCGACGCCATATTGACCCGCAGCGGCTTCGATCTCGCGCCGATAGGATTGGGTGTCCAGGCGCAGTGAGGCGACCTTGAAATCCTTCGGCGCCATGCACAGATAGCAGCCCTTGATGTAATAGAGTTCAAGAACATCGACCCGCGCGGAGATCCCGACGGGGCGCCGGCTCACATACTGACGAACACCCCGGTGGACGAAGGTGAACACCCGAACCCGCACCGCGCCTGGGTCGTCGCCCCGCACAACCCGTGGCTGGGCCATTGCCTTGGTGCCGGCGCTGGCTTGGCACGTGAACATGGCGCTGGCGCACAGTGGCGTGACCAGCAAGGCCAGCTGGATGCAGCCAAGCAGGCTCTTGCGAGCCCATCGCCATGCTCTGAAACTCATCACATCGCTCCACGCCGCAGGCGCCGGTCAGGCCTGGAGCGCCTGGCCCGGGCGCTGCCTTTGGAGGGCCTATCCTATTGTGGGTGACCCGCCTTTTGTTCTGGTAGTTATACCCCTTGTAACACCCCTTGTAACCGGCCATGGAACTTGCGTTGACGTACGGGCTCGCGCCCTCTCAAGGCGCGCCGAACAGCATCGTCCAATACACGCCCTCATCGCTGCGCGAGTTCGCGGCATAGGCCGCACCCACCTGGGTAAACATCGGATTCATCAGATTGGCGCAATGCCCGGGACTGGCCAGCCAGCCGGCCATCGCCTTGCTCGCGGAGCCCTGTCCGGCGGCGATGTTCTCGCCGATCTGGCGGCCACGGTAGCCGGCGTCCCTCGCCCGGTCTGCCGGCATATCACCGTCGGGGTCACGGTGCGCGAAGTAATTGCTGTTGGCCATCGTCCGGCTGTGTTTCTGCGCCGCCGCCCCCAGGGCGGTATTCCAGCTCAACGGGCGTGCCGCAGCGAAGCGCTGGCGACCACACAGGCGCGGCTTCGCCCGTGCTGCGTTGACCTGCGCCAGCAATGCTTTGCTTGCGGATCGCCCATCGCCGAGCTGAGCATCGAGCAAGGGCCGCGCCAGCACCACCCGCCACTCGTTCCGGGCGCGGCTGACGCCGATATCGGCAAATTGAGTATCGAGCAGGGCTGTGCAGTAGTCGCTCTGGAGCATGTCAAAGGCCTCCTCGGCGTCTTGCGCGCCGACCAGACGGATGCTGCGCACCGCCACCGCCTGATAGCCGGCAGCTTTCAACCTTTCCCGTAAAGCGCCGCCATAGCCGACCGGCAACGCCAGGTTCGACTTCAACACCAGCGGCGTCGAGACCCGAACCACACGTCTCTCGCAGCGCTGGGGCTCGGCGCGGTAGTCGTTGATGGCCTCCACCAGTTGCCGTTCCCCGCCGGCATGGACGGGGCTGGCAAACAGGGGGAACAAAGGAATGAGGCAGAGCGAGACAAAGCGGGAGCAGCGGACGGCTTGGCGCATGGGGTGAACAGCTCTGATGGGATGACGGCGGTAATGCCGAAAAAAAGGGCTCGGCTAAGACTGCGTTCCTCATCACAAGGTTCACGAGCAAAGGGGACAAATTTATTGTTGGAGCAAGTTGACGTGACGGCCTGGATCACTACTCGGATTGAAGCTATACCGAAAGGGTTCAGAGTGGTGATGGAGCACATGCTTGATTAGCAACTGAGGAGAGCCTCGCGGTGTCGAATCAGCTGGTCATACGCAACATGACCCGTCCCGAGCTGGACGAGCTCGTCGATTGGGCTGCCCGTGAGGGGTGGAATCCCGGCCTTCACGATGCCGAGTTGTTCTGGGCTACGGACCCTGCCGCCTTCATCGCGGCGTCCCGCGGTGGCGAGTTGATCGGCGGCGGCGCGATCACCTCCTACAATGGCGAATTCGGTTTCATGGGTTTTTTCATCGTCCGGCCTGAATATCGCGGTCAAGGTCTGGGCAATACCCTCTGGCACGCACGCCGCGAGCGACTCCTCGCTCGCCTGCGCCCAGGCTCGAGCATCGGCATGGACGGCGTCTTCGCGATGCAGGACTACTACGCCAAGGGTGGTTTCGTCTTCTCCCATCGCAACATGCGTTTTCGTGCCGAGATCACCAAGCGCACGGCGCCCTCACAGGTAGACGATCAGGACATCGTCCCAGTGGCCAGCTTCCCGTTCGCTGAGCTTGTCGATTACGACCGCAGCTGCTTCCCCGCCGCGCGTGAAACCTTCCTGAGCGGGTGGATTGCCCAAGCCGACGCACTCGCCGTGGGTTGCCAGCGCGCGAGCAGGCTAAGCGGCTATGGTGTAGTAAGGCGTTGCCGGGAAGGCTACAAGATCGGCCCCTTGTTCGCCGATGACGCCCTGGCAGCCAATGCCCTTTACGCGCGCCTGGCGGAATTTGCGCAGGGTGGCCCGCTGTTTCTCGATGCCCCGGAGAATAACCCCGCCGCGATGGCGCTCGTGCGTCAACAGGGCATGACCGAGGTTTTCGGCTGCGCACGCATGTACCTCGGCCCGCCTCCGGCGATCGCGCACGAACGGGTGTTCGGCGTCACGACCTTCGAGCTGGGCTGATGTCCGCTCGCGACCTCATCGGTTATGGCAGCTGCCCACCCCACCCGCGATGGCCTGGTGAAGCCCGCGTCGCGGTCCAGTTCGTACTCAACATCGAAGAAGGCGCGGAATCCTGCATTACCAATGGCGATGCACAGTCGGAGGCCTGGCTTCATGAGCTACCGGGCCGCCCGCCGCGTGTGGGGGAATCGGACTTGAGCGTCGAGGGCATGTACGAATATGGATCGCGCGCTGGTGTGTGGCGCATTCTGGAGCTGTTCAGCATCCGAGGCTTGCCGCTGACCGCCTTCGCTGTCGGTCGAGCACTGGAACTCACCCCGGCGATTGGCCATGCGCTCTGCGCTGCCGGGCATGAGATTGCCGGGCATGGCTACCGTTGGCTGGACTATCGCGACATACCTGAAGACCAGGAGCGGCGCCATATCCGCCTCACCCTCGACGTGATCGAGCAGATCTGCGGTAAACGCCCGGTAGGTTGGTACACCGGAAGGGTCAGCCAGAACACCCGCCGCCTGTTACGTGAGGACGGCGGGTTTCTCTATAGCTCGGACGCCTACAACGATGACCTGCCCTATTGGCTCCCAGGCTCGCCCGCCCACCTGGTAATCCCTTACACACTGGTCAACAACGACGTCCGTTATTTGCTGCCGAATGGTTTTGCCTGCGGTGAAGACTTCTACCGGCTGCTCAAGGATGCTTTCGACCTACTGTGGCAGGAGGGCGCGCAACACCCGAAGATGATGAGCGTCGGTCTGCATGGGCGGATCAGTGGCCATCCTGGTCGCGCGCTGGCGCTGGCACGCTTTCTCGATTACGTGCAAGGCCACGACGCGGTGTGGATCTGCCGGCGCGAAGACATTGCCAGGCACTGGATAACCCAATTCCCCGCGTGAGCGGCCAGTGGTTCGAAACGGCCCGAGTCACGCTGGCTGGGATTTTGTGCCGTAGCCGCTGCGCAACTCACTTCCTGGACATGATCCGCAAGATCCGCAGGAACAGATTGATGATGTCCAGATACAGCGCTGCGGCGCTGTCGATCGCATTGTCCACGCTACGCTCGATCTGGTTCGCACGTCCCCAGTCCACCCCGATATAGCCACAGAAGATCGCTGCAACGATCCAATCCATCGCCGCCAGACGGGTGCCGAACAACCAGGCTTGCCCCAACTCGACGACTATCGCAACCACCAGGGCGATAAACAGCGACGCTTCGATGCGTTTGAAGAAGCCGGGAAACGCAGTACCCAGCAGCATCATGCCCACGGTCAGCAAGGCGGTCGTTTGCACGGCTTTAATGATGTTTTGATGCGAATAGTCCGGGAGCACAATGACCAGCAGCAAGCCGATCGGAACCACGATCAGGTTGTAGCCGAGAAAGCTGTACAGCGGTTTCTCAGACTTGAATATGATGGCGACACCCGTCAGCGTAGTGATCATGTAACCGACCAAGAAGAGCAGCATGGGGATGGCCTTAATAATGTCGGCCGGCACAGTGCTTACCAGATACCAGTTGACGGCAAAGCCCCACAGCAGCACTGCACCGAGGATCAGATTGTAGACGTTGGCCGAAATCTGATGGTTGGTTCCGACCCGGTTGAAAGTTTGGTTTTCCAGCATGTCCTTTATGTTCCCTGGATACTGTCTCTGTGAATGCTGCCCGCAATGACGGGCGTTCAATGCCTCCTGGCTGAGCCGCTACTGTTACTCGAGATCGAGGTCCCACGCGGGAGCCGCCAGCGTAACCGCGAGTTCGATGGTTCGGAGCGTGGTGATATTACGATGCCAGGCACGCTCCGACAGCAAACGTGATGGTAACCGTAATCACCTGCGAAAAGGACTAAGAAATGGCACTTCGACTTAGGCCGTAAAATTTCAGCGCTTGAGGGATGAGGTGACGATTGGGCTGCTGGGGATTTCGTACAGAGCCTGGCAAGGAACACCTGAACTTCTGGCTCCAGGCTTTTTTCGCCACTCTATATTGGCCAGAAGCGACCTGAACCCGCCGATGGCGACAGGCATATATCCGCCCCATAGATGCCCGTCGCAATAGGCAGCTATCGGCCAGGAGCTGCCATCCAATGCGTGCAGGACATCAGCAACGGTTCACAACCCCGCACGTCTTGTCCCAAATGAGCCTTTAGACGCTTATTTGCTTGGCTATACCTACACAGCTGTTGCTTGCTGAAAACGTCTCATCGAAAGTGAAACGGATACACCTGGGCCTTGCCTGCGCTGGTTTCAGATTGATGAAAAGCGCAGGCATCTCAGCCCGGTCAGGCGGCTCCCCTGGCCTGCTGTTCCAGGTGCGCCTGCAATGCCGGATCGATTTGCAGTGCGCCGGCCAGTTCGTCAAGGTAGGCCCGCTCTGCGTCCTGCTGGTCATCCACCAGCATCACGCTGGCCAGGTACATTTCCGCGGCCATGGCCGGGTCCTGGGCCGACTGAGCCACCTCGGCAGCATCGAGTGGCTTGCTGACTTCCTCATCCAGCCATTGTTGCAGTTGCGGGTCGCTGGTTTGACGTTTGATTTCAGCGTAGATCAACTGTTCTTCTTGCTTGTCGATGCGACCGTCAGCCTTGGCTGCCGCAATCAGCGCGCGCAAGATGGCATGGCTGTGATCCTCGGCCTCGGGGCCGGACAATTGATCGACAGTACGCACCGCCTGTTGCGGGGCGGTCGCCTGGCTGCGCTGCCAGCTTTGATAGGCCTGGAACGCCATCATGCCCAACGACGCCAGGGCCGCGTAATTGGTGCCACCCGCGGAGCGCCCCTGGGTATAGCCGCCAGCGTTGCCGCCACCACCGCCACCCAACAGGCCGCCGAGTAGACCACCAAGGCCAGCACCGCCACCTGTCGCACTGCCGCCGCCAAGCAGTCCGCCCAGCAAGCCGCCCAAACCGCCCAGGCCGTCTTGCGATGACATGCCGCCGCTCCCTTGTTGCGCTTGCGAGCCCTGCCCGGCCCGCAGTAACTGTTCGAGTAAATCACTGGTGTTCATGGCTCCGCCCTCGGTCGGTAGTCGTTGCCCAGACAAGCAACGATAGCCCCCTCAAGGCGATCCGCCATGACCGTCTGGCCGACGGGAAACCCGGGGCTTACCGAGCAGGCAGGTTTATGTGAGCATAACCACCCTGCCATGCCCCCTGCCCCATGAGAGGCTGTATGTCGATTTTCAATAAAAGAACCCTGACGCTGACCCTGGCCGTCGTCGGCCTGTTGGGTCTGTCGAATCTGCATGCCGCCGGCAAACCCAGCACCAAGCCGACACCTGAAGTAAACGTCACGGTGCTCGGCGGCAAGTTCAGCTTCAACCTGCCGGCAGGCTTCAACGCCAGCCCTCTGAGCGCCGATGAACAGAGCAGCGAAGGCGCCGACGCCGTGGGTACCCTGTATGCCAATGCGCAGGAAAAACGCGTGGTCATGGTGGTCGAGAAACCGCTCCCCGAAGCGTCTCGCCCCGGCGACAACGACGATGCCTTCCTCGACGGCGCCGTCAGTGGTTTCGTCGACCGCCAGAGCGCCGGGCTGCCGGACTTTCGACAAACCGGCGAGTCACGCCTTAACCGCAACGGCCTGGGTGTGCGACAAGTCGACAGTACGGCGACCCTGGGCGGCGGCAAAACGTTGAACAGCACCTTTATCGCAGGCTCCGGCGATCGCATGGCAGTCATCCAGGTCATTTCCCGCGGCGACGATGCCAGCGGTCATGCTGCACTGGTCAAGCGAATCTCGGGTGAATCCTCGATGCCGATTTCAGAATCTTCCAAAAATCACGGTAAATAGCAGGCAAGCCTCATAGGGCTTGCAACGCTTTGTCGGTGCCCAGAAACTGGAGCGCTGAACGCTACCGTACTGGCGCTATTCGTCCACGCTGACGCCCGATCCCCCTAACTCACCAGGGACATCCTTGAGCTTGGGCAACCCGTCTTTGATGCGCAGCCTGGTCTCCTGATAGTGGACGTGGACCTCTGGCGAATACGCAAGATCCGGGATGACTGCGGCATACACGTCGATGAGCCCCATCCCCGGGTGTTCGGTGAAAATATGTCCGCCGCAACGCTTGCACCATTTGCGCAAACTCTGCGGTGTCTTGTTGTAGCTGCCAATGTTCTCAGCCCCCCGAGTGACCTGCAGCGCCTCGGGTTTCCACAGCGTGAAGGCATTGACCGGTGCTGCTGACCAACGTCGACACGACTCGCAATGGCAATAGCCCATTGCGGCTGGCTCACCGCTGACGGTGAACTCGACTGCGCCGCAAAAACAACTGCCTTTGTAAGACCTTTGAGTGCTCATGGAATGACTCCTTTATCAGTTGTGACACACATCACCGAAACTGGAATGGATCGCCTGAGGGGCGGTTAGCTTTATTCGTCGATGAAACGCACCGCTGTCGCCGGTGTGCGTCGCACCTGCAATTCGAAAATATCAGGGCGCGCATAGTGCCCGGTGACGTCAAGCGCCCGCCGCGCCGGCGCCACGAGTGACACGTCGATGTCTGCATACAGGATGCCTGCCTCTCGGTGTAATGGACCGGCCACGATCCGCCCTTGAGGGTTGACCACCACCGAGTCGCCGTCGTTGATCCACTCTTGCGGATCGGGAAACAGTTGCAGGCGAGCCGGAAAGTCCTCGGGAATGTCGCTGCCGCGCAGCGCAGTGCCACTGCCGAGCACCCAGCATCGACCTTCGAGTGCAATGTGACGCATCGTGCTGATCCAGCCCTCGCCGGTGTCGTAGGTGGGGGCGACGTAGATTTCCACGCCCTGGACATACAATGAATAGCGCGCCAAGGGCATGTAGTTTTCCCAGCAGATGAGCGTACCAATGCGCCCGACGGGGGTATCGACCGTACGCAGCCCGGACGCATCACCGAAACCATGGACCATGCGTTCGGGGTTGGTTGGCATCAGCTTGCGATGCCGGTTGAGCACTTCGCCGTTCGCACCGATAACGACTACGCTGTTGTAGAGCGTGCCGCCGCCATTACGCCGCTCGCATTCATTGATACCGCATACGATTGTCACGGCGTGAGCGCTGGCGGCCTCGCACAGTTCGTTGAGGTCACCGTTTGCGATATCAACGGCGTTGGCCAGCAGACGCGTGTGCAACTGGCCCATTACCGCCCCGTCTTTTCCCGCCGCCAGCCGCCAGATCCACGACGGATAACCTGGAATGAACGATTCGGGCAAAACGATCAGCGCGGCGCCGGCCGCCGCGGCCTCAGCGACCGATTGCACGGCCCGGGCGATCGTCGCGCTGCGATCGAGCAGCACGGGTGGCCGCTGAATGATGGCTATCGTGGTCATGGCGTTCTCCTGAGGCGTTGGCTTTCGGAGGTTTCAGCGTGCGCGCGGCGCAGTCGCAAGGCTAGTTCAGAATCTGAAGCGTTGTAGTTTTGGAGTACAGGCGATGGATGAAAGCTACGGTCAGTTCTGCACGGTCGCGCGCGGCGCTGAAGCCCTGTGCGAGCGCTGGACGCCGTTGGTCGTGCGCGAGCTGCTATGCGGCAGTAAGCGCTTCAATGAACTGCACCGCGGCGTGCCACGGATGTCCACCAGCTTGCTGGCACAGCGGCTGCGCCACCTGGAAGAAATCGGTGTCGTACATCGCACAGCCACAGGCAAAGTCTGGGAATACAGCCTGACCGAGGCCGGCGAAGAATTGCGCCCCATCATAATGGCGCTAGGCCATTGGGGCGCGCGCTGGATAGGCAGTCGCCTTCGCGATAGCGAACTCGACGCGGGCCTGCTCATGTGGGACGTGCGCCGGTTCGCGCGCATCGAGATGTTCCCGCCCCGCTTGGTGGTCATTCATTTCAGGTTCCGCGACGCGCGGTCCGGCGAGCAAGCGTGGTGGCTTGTGGTCGAACATGGTGTGGCAGATCTGTGCCGCGACGACCCCGGACGCGAACTCACGCTCGTCGTGGACTCCAGCGTGCGGGCATTGACCGAGGTGTGGACGGGCGACCGCACACCCAGGGAGGTGCTTCAGTCGCAAGAGCTGCGTGTAGATGGTGCGGTGCAAGATGCGGAAAACTTGTGGCGCTGGCTTGGCACCAGTGCGTTCGCCGGTACCCGGAGCGCTGCAATCCAGCCGGTGCAATAGCCATCGAGAAAAGTAAACGTTCGACCGTGCGCTTCTGGCCGGTAGCAGACCTTCCCGGCAGGCAGTTATCAATCCAGGACAGGGGAAACTTCTGGACCTGGTGCTTTGAAAGCAGCCTTTGCGGTGGGAGCGGGCTTGCCCCGCGATTCGATGTATCTGATAGACCGCAATCGCGGGGCAAGCCCGCTCCCACCGACAGCTTACTCAAACACAACCTTGCAACGACTACCGCCCCACCCTTCGATCTGGTTGTGATAACGCTCTTCAATCTGGCTACGGCGAATCTTCAAGGTCGGCGTCAGCAACGCATTGGCAATAGACCAGGGCTCATTGACCACCACCAGACATGCCAGTTGCTCGTGCGCCTCGAACCGGGCGTTGACCTCTGCCAGGAACACCTCAAGCTCGGTGGCGACCTTGTCACGCCCTTCGGCAGTGGCCAGGGCCGCACGGGTCTCGGCAGACACGTTAAGCAACGCCAACGGCTGCGCCAGCCCTACACCGGTAACGCATGACGCCTCAACCCGCGGATGGTTACCCAGCTTGGCCTCAATAGGCACCGGTGCGACGTATTTACCCTTGGCGGTCTTGAACAGTTCCTTGACCCGCCCGGTGATGCGCAGGCGCCCCTGCTCGTCCAGTTCGCCCCGGTCACCGGTGCGGAACAGGCCGTCCTCGGTGTAGCTCTGGGTCGTCAGTTCAGGCAGTTTGTAGTAGCCGAGCATCTGCGCCGGGCTCTTCACCAGGATTTCGTTGTCCGCCCCGATACGGCACTCGACACCCGGAATCACCGCCCCCACATAACCAACGCGCACCTGCCCCGGCAGGCTGAAGTGTGAGGTGCCGAAGTTCTCCGACATGCCATAACCTTCCAGCAATTCAAGCCCCAGCTGGCGGTACCACTCCATGACTTTGACCGGCAACGGTGCCGAGCCGGAAAGCCCGGTATGCACCTGGTCAAGCCCCAGTGCCGAGAGGATTTGCGCCTTCATCAGCTTGCCTTCCACCGGGTTGGCGAACACGGCCGCCTGAGTGGCTGGGTCGATGCGTTCGTTGATGCCCTGGTAGAACTTGGTCCACAAGCGCGGCATCGACAAAAAGATCGTCGGCCGTGCCCGGCGCAGGTCTTCACTGAAAGTTTCCAGGCCCAGGCTGAAGAACACCTGGCAGCCACTGAACAACGATACTGCCTCCACCACCGCGCGCTCGGCGGTATGCGCCAGCGGCAGGTACGACAGCAGCCGGTCACTGCTGCTGGTGCCCTGGCCGTTGGCGTACATGCAGCCGGTCACTGCGGGCGCGGCATACATGGCGGCGAAACTGTGCATCACGCCCTTGGGGTCGCCGGTGCTGCCGGAGGTGTAGATGATCGTGGCCAGTTCTTCGGGGCCCGGCAGGTGCACCGATTGCAATGGCTCGGTCGTGGCGATGATGTGTTGCCAAGACGTGCCTTTGCCACAACTGGACATCGGCAGGTCAATCAACGGCAAGCTGTCCGGGATCGAGGCGCACACCGCATTCCATCCGGCCGCCTCACCTTCCAGGCGGCCAACGAACAGCAGGCGCACCTCGGCGTGTTCCAGCACATAGCGTACGGTGTCGGCATTGGCGGTGGTGTACAGCGGCACACTGACGTGCCCGGCCATCCAGATCGCCAGGTCGGCGATGATCCAGTGGGCGGTGTTTTTCGCGAACAGGCCGATCGAGGACTTGGCCGGCAAATCGAGCGAACGCAGGTGCGCGGCCATGCGCCGCGCCTGGTCGCCGACTTCGCGCCAGCTGTAGTCCTGCACACTGCCATCCGCCAAGGGTTGGGTCAGGTAGATCGTATCGGGGGTACTGCTCTCCCAGTGGAGGAAACGATGCAACAGCGTAGTCTGATTATTGTTGTTGTACATGGCAGATCCTGCGTCTGAAGGGTGGTGTTCCACCTATTGAAATTGTTCTGTTTCGAGCCGGTCCTGGTGCGCGTTGGCGCAATGCTTCAACTGCGCTGATAAAGTGTGGTGATCACCGTCCCCGTAGCGCCGACGTGGTGCTGCAGGGCAATGCGGGCGTTGGCGACCTGACGCCGGCCGGCGCTGCCACGCAACTGGTGGGTCAATTCGATGCATTGTGCCAGAGCACTGAGCGATTGCGCCTGACCGAGCGACAACAGGCCACCACTGGGATTGACGACCAGGTTGCCACCGTAGGTATTGTCACCCTCCTCGACCAGTTTCTCGGCGCTGCCCTCCAGGCAGAAGCCCAGCGCTTCGTACAGCAGTAACTCGTTAAGGGTGCTGCTGTCATGCAGCTCGCACACTTCCACTTCCTGTGGCCCCCTACCCGCTTGTTCATACAGCTCGCGGGCGGCAGCCACGTTGATGTCGTAGCCAACTTCGGCAAACGTCGATCCCAGCGTGGCACCGGCCACCTGCACGGGTGCAACGCAGGCCTGGGCCAGGGTGCGGATCACCGGGCCGTTGCAGTAGCGGCTGGCGAACTCGCTGGAGCACAGCAGCAGCGCCGCCGCGCCCGCAGCGGGCCAGGCAAATTGGGGCTGAGTGAGTGGTTCGGCCAGCATGCTCGCGCCCAGTACCTGATCCAGACTGAGGGTCTGCCTGAAGGCCGCCAGGGGATTGAGCGCCGCATGCTGACGGGCTTTGACGGCGATCATCGCAAAGGTTTCCCGCCGTGCCTGATAGCGTGCCATATACTCGCGCGCCGTACTGCCCAGGCGTTCGAGCATGCCGTTCATGTCGGCAAAAACGGTGGGGGCACTTTGGACGCCCAACACCAGAATGCTTTCAGCCTGCCCCTGCGCGATGGCCTGGCAAGCCTCAGAGAACAAGTCGCTTCCCTGCCCAACGTGGCGCAATGGCACCCGCCCCACCCCGACCTGCTCGAGGCCATGCTGCAATGCCGCAGCGTGGTGAACATCCGCAGCGGCATAAACCGAGCCAAGGCTGCTGGCGGGCACCCCGGCATCGACCAGCGCCTGACGCGCCGTATGGCCAATCAAGGCCACTATGTCCGGGCTCAATGCCGCCGAGCTGAAGGGGGACATACCTACGCCAATCACATTGACGCAACGTTGCATCGTGCTCTCCTGAAATACAAAGCTGCCGCTACCGGTCCAGGCTAGCGGCAGGTGGCCATGAGTCAGGCCGGCACGGACTCGAACAGTTCGACCGCACCATTTTTCAGCACCAGGACGTCTCGCTCCACCGCACGCATCTCAACGATGATGCGCGTAGCAGACTCACGCCACATGCGCGTTTCCAGGGTGTCACCGGGCATCACGATCGAGGCAAAACGCGCGCGCACGCTCTTGAACAAGCGCGAATCGTTGTCGCAGAACGCCTTGATCACATGACGACCGAGATAGCCGAAGGTGCACAGGCCATGCAGGAACGGCTTCTCGTAACCGGCCTTGGCGGCATAGTCCGGGTCGACGTGCATCGGGTTCCAGTCGCCGCACAGGCGATACAGCAGCGCCTGGTTGACCTCGGTGGCATCGGCCAGGACGGCGTCGGGTGCGCGGTCCGGCGCGACGTTGATCTCTTCACTGGCGACACGCTCCAGCCCGGCCCCCGGAACCCCCGGGTAGAAGCCGGTGACCTCGTTGTAGAACAGCGGCGTGCCGTGCTCGTCGGTGGTCTCGATGGCGAGGATGCTGACCGAGCTCTTGCCTTTATCGATGGCGGCTTTCAGGCGCATGGTGTGCTTGAGCTTGGCCTTGGGCGGCAGCGGACGGTACATCACGGTGTACTGCTCGCCATGCAGGCCCTTGGCGAACGGCAGGTTCAGGCCTTCGAGCTGTGGCTCGCCGGACTTGGCCGCACGCAGGAACACTTCGGTCGCTGGCAGCACGGCCATGGTCGGCAGCACGCGGAAATCGTCGCCGGCGAACTCGTTGACGTAGAGCAGCTCGGTACGGTCCAGCGGGTCCTTGGCGGCGCCGACCGCCAGCGCATACAGTGCGGCATCGTTCTGGTCGTACTCGGTTTCCAGGTAGGACACCGCATTGGCCGCCACTTCCATATCGACGAAGGCGTTGCCGCCTTTGGCCGGGGACTCCATGCGGGCAAAAAACTCTTTGAAGCTTTCGCCGCCGTTGGCGTGATAAACGCTGTGCTCATCGAAACGGGTGATGCGTTCCCAGTTGTCGCGCACCAGCTCCGGGCTCAGGGTGTTGCTGTGCAGGAACCGGCCCTGGGAACGTTCCCAGCGATACTTGGCATGGAAACCACCGCCAACTTCGAACAGCCCGCCGCTGTCCTGGCACTGCTCGCTGCACAGCCAGCCCACCAATGGCGCAACGTCTTCCACTTTCAGCTTGTCGTGCAGCTCCTCCGGGAACAGTCCGCTGGCGATCACCATGCGTGAAGCGGCAATCGGCGCAATGGTGTTGACGCGGATGTTCTTGCTCGCGCCTTCGATGGCCAGCGAGTTGGCAAAACCGATCAGCCCGGACTTGGCGGTGGAATAGTTACACTGGCCAAAGTTGCCGAAGATACCGGCACCGGAGGCGGTCATGACGATGCGGCCGTAGCCCTTGTCGCGCATGATCGGCCATACCGCGTGAGTCAGGCGGAAAGCCCCTTTGACGTGGACGTCCTGGATCAGGTCCCACTGCTCTTCGGTCATCTTGTGGAACGAGGTGTCGCGCAGGATGCCGGCGTTGTTGATGAGGATATCGACGGTGCCGAATGCCTCCAGCGCGGTGGCGACGATCTTCTCGCCCTCGGTTACCGAATGATGGTCGGCGACCGCTTCGCCACCCATGGCACGAATTTCAGCGACCACGGCGTCGGCCGCCGCGCTTGAGCTGCCGCGACCATCGGTGCTGACCCCAAGGTCATTGACTACAACCTTGGCGCCGCGCGAACCCAGCAGCAAGGCGTGGGCACGGCCCAGACCGTTACCAGCGCCAGTGACGATTGCGACTTTGCCGTCAAAACGGATTTCTTCAGACACGTGTGCACTCCTATTGTTATCGCGCTCACAAGGTGCGAGCGATGATTTCCTTCATGATTTCGTTGGTGCCGCCCCAGATGCGGTTGCCGCGGGTGTCCAGGTACAGCCTGGCGATCGGGTATTCGGTCATGTAGCCGTTGCCGCCATGCAGTTGCAGGCAGGCATCGACCACCCGGCTGCTGAGTTCGGCGGTCCAGTACTTGGCCACCGCTGCGGTCTCTGCGCTCAGCTCACCGCGCAGTAAAAGTTCCATGCAGCTGTCGACCCAGGAACGGCCGATCTGGATTTCGGTCTTCAGTTGCGCCAGGGTGAAACGCGAATTCTGAAAATCGAGCACCGGCTTGCCGAATACGATGCGCGTGCGGGTGTAGTCGAGGGTGTGTTCCAGCGCGGCTTCGGCCTGGGCCTGGAAGCCCACGGCGCCGATGATTCGTTCCCACGCCAGGTCGTGCATCAGCTGGTAGAAGCCCTGCCCTTGCTCGCCACCGAGCACGTTCTCGGCGGGCACGCGGCAGTCGTCGAAGAACAGCATGCTGGTGTCCTGGGCGTGCAGGCCGATCTTTTCCAGCGGCTGCGAACGGCTGAAACCGGCCCGCTCCTTCTCGACGATGACCAGCGAGATGTCCTTGGCGCTGCCACTGTTGCCGGTTTTGCACACCACCAGGGCGAGGTCGCAGGAGGCGCCGTTGGAGATGAAGGTTTTCGAGCCGTTGAGAATCAGCTGGTCGCCCTCCAGCGTGGCGCGAGTGCGCACCGCTTGCAGGTCCGAGCCGGTGTTGGGCTCGGTCATGGCGATGGCGCCCACCGCCTCACCGGCAATCATCTTCGGCAACCAGGCCTGCTTTTGCGCCTCGGTGCCATAGTTGAGGATGTAGAACGCCACCAGGCCATGCACGCCGAAGCCGATCAGGCCGGTGGCGCCGACACGCATGAATTCTTCGGCGAAGACCATATCGAACAGGCGGTCGGCACCCGGGCCGCCATATTCTTCGGGCATCGAAGGCAGCAACATGCCCAGCTCGCCGGCCATGCGCCACACGTCACGGGGGACGCACTTGTCCTTCTCCCACTGGGCGTGGAAAGGCGCGACTTGCTCTTCCATGAAGCGGCGGCAGGCGCGGCGGAACTCGTCGTGTTCGGTGCTGAACAGTGTACGGGGGATCAGGTATTGCATTGGGTAGTCCTCAGCGGCCCGGCTCAGAGTGTGCGTCCGACCAGATCTTTCATGATGTCGTTGGCGCCACCGGCGATGCGCAGCACGCGGTGATCGAGGTAATGACGGGCTACCGGGTACTCGAGCATGTAGCCGTTGCCGCCGTGCAGCTGCACGCACTCGTCCACCACCTTGGTGTAGAGGTCCGAGCACCACAATTTGGCCGCTGCGGCCGCTTCGGGGCTGAGGGTGCCGGCCAGGCACTGCTCCATGCAGCGGTCGACGTAGTTCTGCGATACCGCCAGCTGCATCTTCAGGTCGGCCAATTTGAAGCGGGTGTTCTGGAAGGCAAAAATGGGTTTGCCAAACACGTTGCGGCCCTTGGTGTACTCCAGGGTGCTTTCCAGTACCGCCAGGGCGCCGGCAACACTGCTGATGGCGATGGACAAGCGCTCCCAGGCCAGTTCCTTCATCAACTGGAAGAAGCCCTGACCGGGCACGCCACCGAGCAGGTTCTCCTTGGGTACGCGCACGTCTTCGAAGAACAGCATGGTGGTGTCCTGCGCATGCAGGCCCACCTTGCGCAACGGTTGCGAGCGGCTGAAACCGGCGCGATCGGCCTCGACCAGAATCAGCGAAGTGTCCTGGGCGCCCTTGCCGGTGTTGCCGGTCTTGGCCACCACCACGACGATGTCGCAGTTGCTGCCGTTGGAAATAAAGGTCTTGGCACCGTTGATGACATACTCATCGCCATCCAGTACCGCACGGGTCTTGACCGCCTGCAGGTCGGAACCGGTATCCGGTTCGGTCATGGCCACCGCACCGATGGCCTGGCCTGCCGCCATTCTCGGCAGCCACTGGTGCTTTTGCGCTTCGCTGCCGAAATTCACCAGGTAGCCAGCGACGATGTCATGCACACCGAAGCCGATCAGGCCGGACGCAAGGCCGGCACGGTAGATCTCTTCAGTGGCGACCATCGAGAAACGCCGATCCAGCTCCAGCCCGCCATAGGCCGCCGGTGTGGTTGCGTTGAGCATGCCCAGCTCGCCGGCGCGCATCCAGATGTCCCGGGGTACCCGATGATCGGCTTCCCACTGCTCCTGACTGGGGGCACACTCCTGCGCGAGGAAGCGCCGCACGCTGTTGCGAAACTCCTCGTGCTCATGATCAAACAGGCTACGCGGAATCATTGAAGGTTCTCTCCTCGGCTCATCGTTCTGCCGCCTTTGCAGGTGGCGCTGAATCGATCATAGGAGGAGCTGTCGGTGACCCCGCCCCCTCACTGCGGGGGGGATTTGCGAGAGCGTTGAGTATCACTTGGATGCCCCCCCGACCGGGGTTGGGCAAGCGGCGGCCAAGGGGCCTAGGCTAGGTCGGCGAAACACCGGTGCAGGCGGCGATGGGTACGTCCACGCAACGTCCCCAGCCGTCCTGCACGGGTGATTCGTGCCTACTCGATCAAGCCGTGTTTGCGCGCCCAGGACACAGCGTCATAGCGGCTGGAGACGCCAAGCTTGGCGTAGATGTTCTTGAGGTTCCACTTCACTGTTTCCAGGGAAATGTTCAGCGTCAGGGCGACCCGTTTGTTGGCCATTGCCTGGCTGATCAATTGCAGGATCGCCAGCTCACGCGGGGTCAGCATCGACGGTGCGCCAGTGGCCGAAGCATCATTGCTGCGCCCTGCACCGCCTTGACCGAAACGCTCCAGTAGCAGCGTCAGGTAGCTTTCGTCTGGCGCCGTCAGCGACAGGTTGGTCAGCGTCGAGAGCAGCTTGCGCAGCACCTCGCCCTCATCCAGGAAGGTGCGCACCAAGCCCAGTTGGCGCCCCTGGGACAAGGCGGCCAGCAAGTGCTCCTGCGCCTGCTGCGGTTGCAGCAGGTCGGCTCGGGCGCATGCCGTCAACAGCTGGCCGGTGACCTGCAACTGCCCACGGCGATATTGGCTGGCGTAGCGATCGAGTGTTTCCAGTTCGAGCAGGGCTTTGTCCGGGTAGTTGGTGGCCAGCAACAGGCGAGCACGGGCCAAGGCCGCCATCGCCACGATGTCGGCCTGAAAACCCTGCGCGCCCTGGTAGGGAACGATCAGTGCCTGCAGTTTGGTGACTTGCTCGGTGGCGTGTGCCTTGTCATTTTCGAGCAAGGCGATCCGCACTTGCTCGGCCAGGCAGTGAACCAGCGCACGATCCTGGCCAATGGTACGGAAGTGACGCTCCTGGCGTTCCAGAAACGCCATGGCCACCGGGGCGCAATCTTGCAGCAGGTCCAGGCGTGCGCGACAGATCGTGGCGCGCAGCATGGTGTCGGGCATGGCCCATTGCAGCAAACCGCTGCGGTTGGCGAGGATTTCCCGCGCTTCGTCGGTTCTGTCCAGCTCGCGATACACCTCAGCCAGGGTCGCTGCGCCCAGGTAGGCACTGGCGGACCGATGACCGTGAACCGACACGGCGCGCGCCAGCTGTGCCGAGCCAACGCGCTCGGCCTCAAGGATGCGCCCTTCCTGCAAGTAGCACAGGGTCCGCGCGCCCTGGGCGACCAGGGCCATTTCCGCATCCTGCTCGGATTCCGGAATCGGGTTGTCATCCAGGCAGCGCATCGCCTCCTCCATCCTTCCCGCCGCCAGGTAGGCAATGGCCAGCAACGCAGGAGCACCGTAGCGGGTCACCGAGTAGTCATCGGGCAAGGGCTGGAAGTCATTCAGCAAATCAATGATCGGCTCGGTGCGATCACGCTGTAGTTCGATGGTGGCCTGCACCAGCGGCAATCGATAGGCGACGTCGTCCTGGTGGGCCGCACCGCTGTGACGGAACTGCTCGAGCCAGGCCTCGGCTTTGGCCGGGCGTGCGGTCAGGGCATAGGCCAGACAGCCAAGGAAGAACAGCCGCGGCCGGGAGAACAGGATGTCCTGCGGCAGGCGGTCCAGCAGTCGCAGCAACGGGCTCAGCTGCCCCAGGCTCCAGGTCGCCGGTGCGGCCCGCTCGATCACCTCGGCGGCAAACCCCAGGTCGCCGGCCTGGGTGGCATGGCGGACGGCTTCGGCGAGCAGTTTGCGCTCGGCGAACCAGTGCGCCGCGCGGCAATGCAGTTCGGTTTGCGAGGTGCTGTCGCGGCGTTCCAGGCGCGTGGCGAGGAAGTCGCCGAACAGCGCATGAAAGCGATACCAGGGCTGGCGGTCATCGGCCTCGACGCGAAAGATCAGCAGATTGTCTTCGTCCAGGCG
This sequence comes from Pseudomonas alkylphenolica, assembly GCF_000746525.1. Taxonomy (NCBI): domain Bacteria; kingdom Pseudomonadati; phylum Pseudomonadota; class Gammaproteobacteria; order Pseudomonadales; family Pseudomonadaceae; genus Pseudomonas; species Pseudomonas alkylphenolica. The sequence continues at coordinate 2,484,210 of NZ_CP009048.1, read as the reverse complement.
CTTCAACATGGCCTGCGCCGAGTCACTGCCGGTCACCGCTTGCGCCAGCGAGGCATTGAAGCGCCGGCAGATGCTGATGCTTTCCATGAAGGTCGCAAGCTCGGCGGGCAAATGGGCCATGACGTTTTCAGCCAGGTAGCTCTGCAAGTCGTCGGAGCGCCAGCCCATTTCGCGCAACGTGCCACGCGAATCCGGGTCGCTACGCAGGAGGATGATCACCAGTTGCAGGGTGGCCGGCCAGCCGCTGGTGAGCTCGTGGATCTGGTGCAGTTCCTCCGGGCTGAGCTTTAACGTAGCCAGGCTCTGTTCAAGAAACAGGCGCGACTCGGTCAGGTCGAAAGGCAGCGCGGCACAGTCGATCTCCACCAACTGCCCGCTCAGGCGCAGGCGACTGAAGCTCAGTGGCGGGCCGACCCGCGATGAAATGACGAAGTGCAGGTTGTCGGGGCTGTGATCCAGCAACTTCTGCATGAGTTGGTGGGCGCGCGGGTCCACCACATGCTGGTAGTCGTCGACGACCAGGAACAACTCTTTGTTGATCGCGGCGGCGCCTTCGACAATCGAGGCGACGACTTCATCGATCAGTTCCTGGCGGGCGCCCTCAAGCGGGATGCCGCTGTCCAGCACGATGCCCAGGCGTTGCAAGGCGCCGCGCAAATAAGCGAAGAAGATCGACAGGTGCTTGTCATCGGCGCTCAGCGACAACCAGGCCACCTCGGCGCCAGAGCGCATCATCACTTGCCGCCACTGGGCCAGCAGTGTGGTCTTGCCGAACCCGGGACTGCCGGTAATCAGGCCCACGCGACACTGTGACATGCCGCGCAGGTCCTCCAGCAGGCGTTCACGAACGATCGTCTGGGTACCGATGCGCGGTGGAGCGAATTTCGTCGAAACGAGCAGTTTGTCGGTATGCATGTGCTGACTGGTCTCCGATCCTGCCGAATGCACCGGGACAGCGCCTTTGGCACTGCACGATCGGCAAGGTGTGGCCACGTTCTGGCGTTTTCGGAATATTCACCCGAATACCGTCAAAAGTCAGCACGTATCGATACCACGCCCTGGCTTGCGGCAACTTCGGGGATCCGCCTGGCACAGATGGTGGCGGGGAACCGAGACAAACCACCCCCTACAAGTGAGGGGGCTGGCGAAATCGATGCCGGGACTCAGAGCGTGCGGGCCACCAGTTCGCGCATGATGTCGTTGGCACCACCGTAGATGCGGTTGACCCGGCTATCCAGGTAATGCCGCGCCACCGGATACTCCAGCATGTAACCGTTGCCACCGTGCAGCTGCACACACTGATCGACCACCTTCGAATACAGCTCGGTGCACCAGAGTTTGGCCGCTGCGGCCGCCTCCGGGCTCAGCTGATGCTGCAGAATCAGCTCCATGCAGCGATCGACATAGGTCTGCCCGAGGACGATCTCGGTCTTGAGTTCGGCCAGTTTGAAGCGTGAGTTCTGGAACTCGATGATCGGCTTGCCAAAAGCCTTGCGCTCGCGGGTGTAGGCAACGGTCTGCTCGAGCACCGCCTGACTCGCGGCAATCGCCAGGATGCCAATGCTCAGGCGCTCCCAGGCCAGCTCCTTCATCAGTTGGTAGAAACCCTGGCCCGGCTCGCCACCAAGGATGTTGGCCTTGGGCACGCGCACATCCTGGAAAAACACCATGGTGGTGTCCTGGGCGTGCAACCCGACCTTGCGCAACGGTTTCGACTTGCTGACGCCCGCCCGGTCGGCTTCCACCAGGATCAACGAGATGTCCCGCGAGCCCTTGCCACTGTTGCCGGTCTTGGCAATCACCACAATGATGTCGCTGTTGGTGCCGTTGGAGATGAACGTCTTGGCACCGTTGATCACATAGTCGTCGCCGTCCAGCACCGCGCGGGTTTTCACCGCCTGCAGGTCGGATCCGGTATCCGGTTCGGTCATGGCCACGGCGGCGATGGCTTCACCGCTGGCCATTTGCGGCAACCACTGCTGCTTTTGCGCCTCGGTGCCGAAGTTGATCAGGTAACCGGCGCAGATGTCATGGACATTGAAACCGCTCAGGCCCGAAAGCCCGGCACGGGCCACCTCCTCGACCGCGATCATGGAAAAGCGCCGGTCCAGGCCCAGGCCGCCATAGGCCTCCGGGGTGGTGGCGTTGAGCATGCCCAGCTCACCGGCCCGCGCCCACACCTGGCGCGGCACCCGGTGATCCTCCTCCCACTGCTCATGGAAGGGTGAGCAGTGCTCGGCGAGGAAACGCCGGACAGTGCTGCGGAACGCTTCATGCTCATGATCGAAAAGGGTACGCGGAATCATCGTTTGACCTCGGGAGACGGTGGCTGCTTTGCGTCACCTTAGGGCTGCGCGCCGAGGTTGCGCCCCCTCGAAGCGGGTAGGCGCGGGCGCGCCCCTCTCCTGGAGGGAGGGGTTGTGCCCGGCGGTGCTTCCTAGAATGCGTTCTCCACTGACGACAACAACAAACGGAGATCGCGATGAAGATGAATTTTTCCCGCGTCATGGCCCAGGTTGCCCAGCGCTATGCCGCTCAGGAAGCGCTGGTCAACGTCGAGCGCAACCGGCGGTATCGTTTCGATGAACTGCACCGCTTGACCAACCAGATCGCCAATCTGCTGCGCACCCGGTTCAAGCTGCAGCGCGGCGATACCGCGCTGTGCATTCTGGAAAACGACAACCTGTCGCTGCTGCACGCCTGGACCGCGTTCAAGGGCGAAGTGGCGATTGCCCATACCAACATCCGCGACTCCCTGGAGGAACACCGCTGGCAGGTGGCGTTCATCGAACCGAAAGTGATTTTCATCGAAACCGCACTGTTGCCGCAGTACAGCGACATGCTCCGCGCCAGTGGTGCCGCCGTGGTGTGCATGGATGCCCCGCCCGCCGATTGCACCTTCGCCCTGCACTTCTGGGCGCTGCTCGACGGCGTTTGCGCGCAGGAGCCCGAGGTCGAGTCCGATGTGTACCGGGACACCCTGATCTACCGCTTTACCGGCGGCACCACCGGCAAGAGCAAATGTGCCCGCTACACCATCGACAACTGGCTGGCGGCGCGCGATTCGATGTACGCCGACAGCGAACAGGCTCAGGCCTTCAACGAAAACACCCGCTATCTGCACATCGCACCGATTAGCCATGGGTCGGGACTGTCGCTGCTGCCGACGCTGTTCCGTGGCGGTTGCACCGTGACCCAGAACGCCGCCGACCTCAAGGCCTGGTGCCGCAACGTCGAAGCGGAACGCATCACCACCGCGCTGATGGTGCCGACCCTGGTGGGTTGGTTGCTTGAACTGCCGCAAGCCTCAGAATCCGATCTGTCCAGCCTGCAAACACTGTTCTACGGCGCTGCGCCGATGAGCCCGGCCAAGCTCAAACAGTCTCAGGAGCGCTTCGGCAACATCTTTTTCCAGCTCTACGGCGCCACCGAATGTGCCCAGGCGGTCTGCACGCTGACCAAGGCCGATCACCTGAACGCCGTGGAGACCGGTCGGCTGGCCTCTGCCGGGCGGCCGGTAACCGGCATCGAACTGAAGATTGTCGATGAAGCGGGGAATCGCGTTGCAACCGGCAGCACCGGGGAAATCTGGCTGCGTGGGCGCGGCACGATCAGCGGCTATCACAACAACCCGCAAGGCACCGCCGCCGAGTTCAGCGATGGCTTCTGGAAGTCCGGCGACCTGGGCTATGTCGATGAGGCTGGCTATGTGTTCATCGTCGATCGCAAGAAAGACGTGATCATCACCGGCGGCTTCAATGTCTACGCGGTTGAGGTGGAAGCCACGCTCAATGCCCATCCGACCGTTTCGCTGTCGGCGGTGGTGGGTATTCCGGATGACAAATGGGGTGAAGCGGTGCATGCCGAAGTGGTGCTCAAGCCAGGGATGTCCGTCAGCGAAGAAGAACTGATTGCCCTGGTCAAGGAGCGTCTGGGCCGTTTCAAGGCGCCGAAATCCGTCAAGCTGGTCGATGCCCTGCCGTTGAGCGCCGTCGGCAAGGTGCTGCGGCGTCAGGTAAGGGAACGCTATTGGTCTGATCAGGCGCGCCGGGTGTCCTGAACGACATCGCGGCGCAAGGCCGCTCCCACTCAGTCTGTGGGAGCGGCCTTGCGCCGCGATAGGCGTGGAGCAGGATCAGCGAACCCCAGCACCCGCCAGGCTGTCGGAAGTCCAGCCATTGTCAGGGCTGAGCTTGTCCATGACCTTCACCCCGCCCTTGCCTGGCCAGACGTTGATGTAATACGTGCCGGCGATCAGGTCGTAGTGGCCGCCCGGCGAGTTGTTGATCGCGCCGACGTCATACATCTGGGTCATGTAGCTGAAGCCTGGACGCCACAGCTGGCCACGGCCGTCATACTGATCCACAGCCAGTGCGGTCCAGCTGTCCTCGTCGATGTAGAAGGTACGCTTGGAGTAGATATGGCGCTTGCCTTCCTTGAGGGTCGCTTCCACCACCCACACGCGGTGACGTTCCCAGCGCACCAGGTCCGGGTTGATGAACTTGGGCCCGAACACGCTCTTCGGATCCTCGGCGTAGGTGAAGCGATAGGTGTTGTAAGGAACGTACATTTCCTTCTTGCCGATCAGCTTCCAGTCGAAGCGGTCCAGCCTGCCGTTGAACAGGTAGATGTCATCAACGGTGGACATGCCCGAGGTACTGGCGTTCGGCGTGTCGTAGGCCAGATCAGGCGCCAGGCGCACACGACGTTGGCCCGGCAGGTACTGATAGGCACGGCGACCCTTTTCGGTATCGATGTTGTCAAAGGTCATCACCGCTTCGCCAGCGCGGCGGGCGGGGCCGGTGTAGTTGGCACGGGCGCGGGTAATGATCGTTGGCGCCTCGGCCTTGCTGGTGTCGTAGTACGGCATCTCGTAGGTCCAGCGGCCCTCGGTCGAGACCACCAGCTTGCCGGCGGCATCGACGTTGTACGCGCCGTACTTGGGCGCAAGGTAGGCCACCCCCTGGTAGCGCGTCAGGTGGTTGAACATCACCTCGATACCGCGCTTGGGAATCGGGAACGGCACGCCGGCGCGCGCACCTTGCAGGGTTTGATCGTCGTTGGTCAGCTGCGCCTGGATGGCGTTCTTGCGAGTGTTGTCCAGCACGAACTGCGGGTAGCCGACGGTGCGGTGCGTCGGATAGACATCGACGCGGAAACCCGGCCGGGCCTTGATCAACGCCTTGGTGCCTTCGGTCAGTTTGTCCGCATAGGTATCAACGTTCGAGGCATCGATAGTGAACTGCGGTTTTTCGTTGGCAAACGGATCAGGGCGAATGCCCGTGGTCTTGTCGAAGCCTGCAGGCGGGGTCAGCAGCCCGCCGGTATAGGCAGGGATGGTGCCATCGGCGTTACCGGCCATCTCGGCACCCAGGGGTGTCAAGGTGCTGCCCAGTTGCTTGGCTTCCTGCTCGGTTACTGCTGCATGGAGCACGCCTGCATGTGCAGCCAGCAACGCGGCTGCAATCAGGGTTTTTGTCAGTTTAATCATGTCTCCAACCTCTAGGATTGTGGTTTGAGCGTCTGCTAAAGCGCGCCCGGCCCCTCAGGAAATGCGGTTTCTCTTCCCGTCCTGGCCTTATGTTTTTAACCAACCACCCTCTCCTTTCGCCCCCCCCTTATTGGCGCGGCATGGGGGGGTGCATACCAGCCATCAGCAAAAACACAAACGCCACGCAACAGAGCTCTGCGCATGGCGTTTTGACCACAAAATCATCTTCCCGATAGGCAACTGTCTTAGCCTGCAGCGTCGATAGCAGCCACGACCCGCCATCCGGTGGGAGCGGGCCTTGTCCCGCGATCGGGCGCGTAGCGGCCGCAAATCCTGAGTTTGCGGTACCCCTGTTACACCGTGTCGCTTGGTTTTACTGCCGCTTTGCGCCCGATCGCGGGACAAGGCCCGCTCCCACCATGGGTCAAGCGAAAACGCGCAGGATAGTTTCCGCCACGCAGGCAGGTTTGCTCACGCCCTCGATCTCAACGGTCATCTCATAGGTCACCTGGGCACCGTTACCGTCCAGCGGTTCCCAGGACTGCACCTTGAAATGCGCACGCAACCGGCTGTCCACCGGCACCGGCTGCACAAAGCGCACTTTGTTCATGCCGTAGTTCACGCCCATCTTCACATCGCGCACCTCGAAGGCGTTGGTCATGAAGGTCGGCAGCAGGCTCAAGGTCAGAAAGCCATGCGCGATCGGCTTGCCAAACGGCCCTGTGGCGGCGCGCTCAGGGTCGACGTGGATCCACTGGTGATCGCCGGTGGCTTCGGCAAAGGTATTGATGCGTTGCTGATCGATGCTGACCCAGTCACTGGTGCCGACGACTTCGCCGACCAGGCCTTGCAGTTCGGCCAGGGTTTCATAGCTTTTCATTGTTGTTGTGCTCTCGATGGTCTGTCTGTTGGCGGATCAGGCGCGCAGCTCGGCCTGCAAGGCGGCGGCATAGGCGGCTTCGTGGCTGTCACTGCTGCCCAGCAGCACCTCGGCGACAACGGCCCGCTTGTAGTAGTGCCCGACCAGGTACTCCTCGGTCATGCCAATCCCGCCGTGCAACTGGATGCCCTGACCGCAGACGAACCTGGCAGCGCGGCAGATGAGCATCTTTGCGCCTGACACGGTCTTGTCGCGGGTCACCTGGTCATCGTTGGCCATCGAGGCCAGGGCAACGTGCAGGCTCGAGCGCGCCAGTTCCAGCTCCGCAGCCATGTCCGCCAGGCGGTGCTGCAAGACCTGGAACGAACCGATGGGCACGCCGAACTGCTGGCGAACCTTGAGGTAGTCGGCGGTGACTTCAATGGTTTTCTCCATGCCACCGATCAGCTCGGCACACAGGGCGACAATGCCGTTGGCCAGGCCCTGGCGCAGCCCGGGCAAACCCTGCCCGGCTTCACCCAGCAAGGCATCGGCGCCGACTTCAACGCCGTCGAAGTGCAGTTCCTGAACCCAGGTGCCATCGTGCAACGGCAGCGTCTGGGCTGTCAGTCCGGAACAATCCGCTTCTACCAGCAGCAGGCTGATACCTGGCGTATCCGGTATCTGCGAGGAAACGACGAACGCTTGCGCGCCCGGGGCCCCGAGCACCAGGCTTTTGCGCCCGGACAGGCGAAAACCGTCGCCCTTGCGCTCGGCCTGCAGCGTTACCGGCTCCGGCATACCACGCGAACCCGCTTCGCTGTAGGCCAGCGCTACGCGGTAGCTGCCATCGGCCATCTGCGGCAGCAGCTGAGCCTTTTGCGCCTCGCTAGCGGCGGCGAGCACGGTCTGGGCAGCCAGCACGCCACAGCCCAGGAAAGGCTCCAGCACCAGGCTGCGGCCCAGTTCCTGGGCAATAATCACCGTATCCACCAGCGAACCGCCAAGCCCGCCATAGGCCTCCGGCAGCGCCGCCATCAGCCAGCCGTTGGCGGCGAAGATGCCCCAATTGTCCGCACTACCGTTCTTGCCCGCTTTGAGCAGGGCGGTACGCGCCTCGAAACTGTAGGCCTTGTCTACATAACGTCGCAGGCTGTCCTGCAACAGTTGTTGTTCCGAAGTGAATTCGAAATCCATAGCGGTTTCCTGATATCAGAGTTGGAACAGCATCTTGGCGATAATGCCGCGCTGCACTTCGCTGGTGCCGCCGTAGATGGTCGATGCCCGGCGCAGGAACATATCGTTGCAAATACCCCGGGCCAGCGCTTGCTGCGGGAATGGCTGTTCGGGATCGGCCTCATGCGGATGCGCATAGGCGATTGCACCGTAGTCCCCCAGCGCCTCGATCTGCGCCTCGGTCATGCGTTGCTGCAATTCGGTGGCGCGGATCTTGAGCATCGAACCCAGCGTGTGTGACGCCGGGTTGTGCTGTTCATCCAGACGCGCGACGCGCTGCACCAGCATTTCGATGGCCTGCAGTTCCGCCTCCAGGCGCGCCAGCTTGAGGGCGAACTCCGGGCGTTCGAACAGCGGCTGGCCGGCCACCTGCAGCGTGGAGCCGATCAAGCGCAGTTCCCGCAGGTAGCGTTTCAGCTCAGGCAAGTCAGCGGTGGTGGCATGTTCGTTGTTGAGCAGGAATTTGGTGATGCTCCAGCCCTGCCCTTCACTGCCAATCAGGTTGCCTACCGGCACCCGCACATTGTCGAAGAAGGTTTCGTTCAGGTGATGGGCATCGTCGATGCTGCGGATCGGCCGTACGGTGATACCGGGCGTGCGCATGTCCACCAGCAGGAAGCTGATACCGGCCTGCTTCTTCACCTGCGCATCGGTGCGCACCAGCAGGAAGATCCAGTCGGCGTGGTGGGCATAGCTGGTCCAGATTTTCTGGCCGTTGACCACATAGTGGTCACCGTCACGCTCGGCGCGGGTGCGCAACGACGCCAGGTCGGAGCCGGCGCCAGGCTCGGAAAAGCCCTGGCACCACAGGCGCTCGCCATTGAACACCGCCGGCAGGTGCTCGGCCTTTTGCTCAGGCGTGGCAAAGGCATTGAGCACCGGCCCGAGCATCTTGTGCACGAAGCCATCCTGGGTGGGGGTACCGGCCAGGCTGCACTCGTCATCGAACACCAGGATCTGCGGTACTGACCAGCCCGTGCCGCCGTGCTCCTTGGGCCAGTACGGCGCTCCCCAGCCGCGCTGGTTGAGGAGCTTTTGCCAGCGCATGATCTGCTCGCGCGGCGAGCGGGTGCAGCGCTGTTGCCCTTTCAGGTCCGCCGGGACCTGGTCGCGAAGGAACTGACGGACCTCCTCGCGGAATGCCTCCAGGCTGGTATCAGGTCGAAAATCCATGGTGTTTCCCCTGTCAGTCTTTACGGTACAGGGTGACGACGCAGGCGCCACCAATGCCGATGTTGTGTTGCAGGGCAATGCGCGCACCCTCTACCTGGCGCTGCTCGGCGCGGCCACGCAGTTGCAGGACCAGCTCGGTGCATTGCGCCAGGCCCGTTGCGCCAATCGGGTGGCCTTTGGAAAGCAGGCCGCCGGACGGGTTGACCACGTACTGGCCGCCATAGGTGTTGTCGCCATCGTCGACAAACTTCTGCGCCCCGCCTTCCGGGCACAGGCCCAGGGATTCATAGGTCAGCAGCTCGTTCTGGGCGAAGCAGTCGTGCAGTTCGACCACGTGCACGTCCTCGGCACCGATACCGGCCATTTCATAGGCTTGCCGGGCCGCGGCGCGCGACATCGAGTAACCGGCCACGTCGCGCATGTCGCCGGACTTGAAGGTTTCCGCGCCATCGGTGGTCAGCGCCTGGCCGGCAATCGACACACTGCGGTCCAGGCCATGCTTCAACGCATAGGCCTCGCTGCACAGCACCACCGCGGCAGCACCGCAGGTCGGTGGGCAGGCCATCAGCCGGGTCATGACTTCAGGCCAGACCACCTGATCGGCCATGACTTCTTCGGTGGTGATCACCTTACGGAACACCGCCTTGGGGTTGTTGGCCGCGTGACGGCTGGCCTTGGCGCGAATCTTGGCGAAGGTTTCCAGCGGCGTGCCGAAGCGCTTCATGTGCTCCACCCCGGCGCTGCCGAAGATGCGCAACGCTGCCGGGATTTCGGAGGCACCAGGAATGGCTTCGTCGCATTGATCGAGGAACAGCTCCAGCGGGCTCGGACGATCCGGGAAGGCGCTACCGATGGCACCGGGAATCATTTGCTCGAAACCGAAGGCCAGGACGATATCGACCATGCCGCTGGCAATCGCCTGATTGGCCAGGAACAGCGCGGTAGAGCCGCTGGCGCAGTTGTTGTTGACGTTGATCACCGGGATACCAGTCATGCCGACGTTGTAGAGCACGCGCTGACCACAGGTGGAGTCGCCGAACACATAGCTGGCAAAGGCCTGCTGGACCGACTCGTAACCGACCCCGGCATCGGCCAGGGCCAGGCGCACGGCCTGCTCGCCCATGACTGCATAGGTTTCGCTCTGGCCAGGCTTGACGAAGGGAATCATACCGACACCCGCGATGACGACTTTCTGCCTCATGTCTTACTCCTCAGCGTTGGATACCCTGCCGGCCCTTGCGGGCTTGTACGCCGGGTTGTACCGGGCGGCAGGCTTTGAGTCTCAAGGATAGGCGCGCGCTCAAGCACACGGCCCCTCCCTATTTGGAGGTTTACGGCGCTGGCAACACCGCGCCACGGTAGGGCAAGCCTTCTTTGCCGAGGAAGCGCCGTACGGCTTCGGCATGGTAATGGCTGGCCCCGCACAAGGACTGGGCACAGGCTTCGAACTCGGTCATCGCCGGGCGATCGGTTTCGAAGGAGCGGTTAAGCAGTGTCTTGCTCAATCCTAATGCATCCGCGGGTGCATCATCGAACTGCCGGGCGAACTGCAGGGCGCTGTCGAGCAGTTGCTCCTGATCGATGATCGCCTGCGCCAGGCCGAGCGCCAAGGCTTGCTGCGCATCGAGGGCACGGGCGCAAAAGATCAGCTCCTTGGCCTTGGCCAGGCCGACCAGGCGCGGCAGTACATAAAGCATCGACAGGTCCGGCACCAGTCCCAGGCTCAGGAACGTCGGCAACAGCCGCACGCGTGGCGTGACAAACATGAAGTCGGCGGCCAGGGCCAGGGAAAAGCCTGCGCCCACCGCCGCGCCATCGACCGCGGCAATCACCGGCTTGGGCATGTCGGCAAGGCCGGTGAACCACTCTTGAAAGCCCAGCACCAGCTTGCGTCCGGCAAACGTCGCATCCTCACCCGCATCCAGGCTGCCAAGGTCGAAACCGGAACAAAAGGCGCCGCCAGCGCCGGTCAGCACGATCGAACGCACCGAACGATCATCGCGCGCCGCCTTCAGGGCAACCGGCAAGGCCTCGTTGATGGCCGCCTCGAAGGCGTTCTTCTTCTGCGGCCGGTTCAGGGTGATCAGCGCTGTCTTGCCGATCCGTTCATACAGCACCGCACTGTCAGTCATGTCCCTTCCCTCCTCACTTACAAGTTGCGCGCGATAATCACCTTCTGGATATGGCTGGTTCCCTCATAGATCTTGGTCACCCGCACATCACGGCAATAGCGCTCCACCGGGAAATCGCTGAGGTAGCCGTAGCCGCCATGGATCTGCAGCGCTTCAGAGCAGACCTTCTCGGCCATTTCGCTGGCGAACAGCTTGGCGATCGAGGCTTCCTTGGCGCAGGGCACACCGGCGTAATGCAGGCGCGCGGCGTGCAGCATGTAGTTCTGCGCGACCTCGAACTGGGTAGCCATGTCGGCCAGGTCGAACGCCACCCCTTGCAAGTTGATGATCGGTGCGCCGTAGGCTTCACGCTCTTGCGCATACTTCACTGCGGCCTCCAGCGCAGCACGGGCGCCACCCACGGCGACGGCGGCGATGCCGATGCGCCCTTCAGACAGGGTCGCCATCAAACGCTTGTACGCGGTGCCCTCTTCGGCCAGCAGGTTGTGCGCCGGTACCCGGCAGTTGTCCAGCTGAATCGCGGCGACGTGAGCGGAGCGCTGGCCCATCTTGCTTTCCACACGGGTAACGATGTAGCCAGGCTCACGTGGATCGATGATGAACATGCTCGGACCTTTGCGGCCCTCCGCAGTCTCGGTGCTTGCGGCAATGGCAAAGGCGATCCCGGCTTCGTTACCGTTGGAGATGAACTGCTTGCTGCCGTTGAGCACGTAATGGTCGCCATCACGCCGCGCCGTGGTGCGAAACGCCGCGGTGTCGGAACCGGCCTGCGGTTCGGTGAGCAAACCGGCAGCGATCAGTTCGCCGCTGATCATGCCCGCCAGGTACTTGGCCTTCTGCGCCTCGGTACCGAAGCGGTGGAGCATGTCGGCCATGCCGTTGTGTACATGCAGGATAGTGGCGAAACCGGCGTCTGCCGCCGCGAACTCCTCGATGCACAGGCAGTATTCGGGAAACGACATGCCGGCGCCGCCGGACTCCTCGGGAATGTGCATGCCCAGAAAGCCCAGTTCGGCCACCGCTTTCAGCTCGGCGTGTGGCCAGGCACCGGTACGGTCGCGTTCGGCGGCGGTGGCACCCACCACTTCTTGCGCCACCTTGCGGGCGGCGTCACGGATCATGATTTCCTGCTCGCTCAGGAATGCTGCAGATGTATCGCTCATGGTCTTCCTCTTGAACCGGGTCGGATAGTCGTAGCTGACCTGAGCATGCGGGCTGGCCCCGGCCATGCGCGCCTATCCTCTCGGGAGGGCGCAGCGGCCGCCGCCAGCGTCCAGTCACTTGAGCACGCCCTGCTGGCGCGCCAGGGTAATCGCCGCATAGCGGCTCGAGACGCCGAGTTTGGCGAGGATGTTTTTCACGTTCCACTTCACCGTGCCGAAGGTGATGTTGAGCGTCAGGGCGATACGTTTGTTCGACATCGCCTGGGCCACCAGCCCGAGGATTTCCAGCTCGCGGGGGGTCAGGCTGGCCCGTGGCGAATCGACCGTGTTCCTTGCCGCACAGGCCAGCGGCGATGGCGCCTGCACAGGCGTTTCGCGACTCAACAGGGCTTGCACGTACTCGGCAACAGCCGGCTCCCAGGCGATCGCATCCTGGTGCCTGGCAAGCAAGCCAAGCACGCCCTGGCCTTCATCGAGCACGGTGCGCACCAGGCCCATCCGCGCGCCGGCTTCCAACGCCTGCTGCAGGCTCACCAGCAGCGCATCCGTCTGCCCCAGCAACGCATGCACCTGAACGCTGAGCAGGTGCGCCCTGACCCAACTGCGGCCACGTGTCGCCTGTTCGACGTAGGCATGGATAGCCGGCAGCGCCTCCAGTGCCGACTGCCCGTCATGCCCGGCCAGCGCCAGACGCACGCGGGACAACGCCACCAGGTAGTCGATTTCGCCACGTGCTTCGGCATGCGGGCGCTGCGCCGCCGCCAGGTTGGCCAGACGTCCTGCCACCTCGGCGGCACGGCGGCTTTCGCCTTGCAGCACCAGCACCCGCACCTGCTCGGCCAGGATCAATGCCAGCAGCCGGTCCAGCCCCAGTACCTGAAAATGCGCGCCTTGGGTGTCGAGGAAGCTCAGCGCCGCCTGAGGCGAGTCTTGTTGCAGGATGATGCGCGCGCGGCAAATCGAAGCCCGGCCCATCACATCAGGCATGGATGAACGCAAAATGCCGCTGCGGTTGGCCAGCACGCGCAGGGCGTCATCGAGGCGGTCCAGTTCGTAATAGGCGTCGCACAGCGTGGCGGCGCACAGGTTGGCAGACACCGACCCGCGCCCATAGGCCTCCTCGGCCCGGGCGATAACGCTTTCGCCAATGCTCAGGGCCTGGCGGGCATTGCCTTCCTTGAGGCGGGCCAGCGCCTGCGTGCTTTCAAACACCATGGCCATGTCGTTGGCACGGTCTTGAAGGTCGATCGGATACTGTTCATGCAGCTTGCGCGCATCTGCCGCACGTCCGACGGAAAGGTAGGCGGTGGCCAAACCGGAGAAGCTGATGTAGCGCAACGAGCGGTTTTCCAGAGGCGCCTGATGGGCCGCCTCCAGCAAGCTGATGACCCGCCGTGGCTGGTCGAGCTGCAGAGCGATTGCCGCGTCGGCGAGCACCAGTTTCGAGGAGATCGCCGGATTGCGCGCGGCCTCGCTGCGGCGCATCTGCTCCAGCCAGCGCTGGGCCTTTTCCGGGCGGGCGGTGAAGGCGTAGGTCAGGCAGCCGGTGATGAACAGCTGGGGATGCGAAAACAGGGTGTCCTGCGGCAGCCGCTCAAGCAGGCTCAGCATCGGGCTGATATAGGCCATGCTCCAGGTGCTGGACGCGGCCTCCTCCATTGCCTTGATCGCATAGTCGCGATCGCCGCCGAGGTTGGCGTGGCGTACCGCTTCGACCAGATACTCCTGTTCGGCGAACCACTGGCTCGCACGGCGATGCAGCGCCTGAACCGCACCCTCCCCACGGGCCGCCAGGCGCTGGGTGAGAAATTCGCCGAACAAGGGATGGAATCGGTACCACGGCGTGCTGTCATCCGATTCGATACGGTAGATCAGCAGGTTCTCGTCCTCGGCACGCTTGATCATCTCCGGGGCATGGCGGTTGGCGCTGACGAACGCCCCGAGGTCGGCGTTGAAACGCCGCAATATCGAGACTTTCTCCATGAACTCCAGCAACTCCGGCGACAGGCACACCAGCACATCCTCGGCCAGGTAGGCCTGCAGGTCAGCCGAGTTGCGCAGGATCGAGCGCAGGTGCGCACGTTTGCTCGGACGCACCCGCAACATGGTGGCAATCGGCTGCAGGCTGGCCGGCCAACCGCTGGTGAGGTCATGAATCAGCCGCTCTTCGTCGGCGCTGAGTACCAGGGTGCTGAGGTTCTGCTTGAAAAAGTCGCGGGTTTCGTCGGTATCGAAGGGCAACTCGACGGTATCGATCTCGACCACGTGGCCCTGCATGCGCAAACGTCCCAGGCTCAGCGCTGGCGTGGAGCGCGAGGCAATGGTGATATGCAGGTTGGCCGGGCAATGATCCAGCAGCTTCTGCATCAAGCGGTGGGCGGCTGGCGACTCCACATGATGAAAGTCATCCATCAACAGATGCAGTTCTTTGTCGATGCCGTGTGCGGCGTGGGTAACGATGGCGATCAGGGTGTTGATCGACTGCTCGCTGCCATCGCTGTGCAGCCAGTCCTGTTCGATGGCAATCCCCAGACGCTGCAACGCTTCGAGCAAATACGAGAGGAAGCTGCCGAACTGCCGGTCGTCGAGGCTGAACGAGATCCAGGCCACGTCCAGCCCGGCCTTCATCAGTTCCAGACGCCATTGCGCGAGCAGGATGGTCTTGCCAAAGCCTGCCCCCCCGGTAATCAGCGTTGCGCTGCACGGCTGCGACTCGCGCAGGCGGCCCAGCAGCTGGCTACGGACAATGTGCCGAGCGTTCAGGCGCGGTGGCGAGAACTTGGTGGCGACCAGCAGATCGCCGGCGTTGATGACATTTGTATGCATTATTAGAGTCTCCGCCCGTGGCAGTGTTGCCTGGATGTCGCCCGCATCCTGCAACAGACACCAGGGTGGGCGCCCCCGTCCGCAAGGGGGGGGGTGAGGCCCTGAGGCACTCGCGTAAGTTCCAATTCAGACAGAAACGTCAATTGCAGCGTGATTGAGGATTGGAGATGAGCGAGTCCGTTTCTTTTGAAATCAAGGGCCAGGTGGGCTGGATCACCTTGACCCGGCCCAAGGCCATGAATGCCCTGAACCGTGAAATGCTGGAGGCCATGACCGCCCGCCTGCACGCCTGGGAAAACGACAACCAGGTCCGCGTGGTGGTGCTGACCGCCACCGGCACGGCGTTCTGCGCCGGCGCCGACCTCAAGGCCGGTGGCACCCCGCTGCCAGGCGAGAAAGACCTGCTGGACACTATCGTCACCTTCTTCGATACCTTGCGGGTGTTCCCCAAGCCGGTCATCGCCGCCGTCAACGGCCTGGCCCTGGCCGGTGGCCTGGAAACCGTACTGTGCTGCGACCTAGTCATCGCCGCCCAGAGCGCGCGCTTCGGCGATGCCCACTCCAACTTCGGGGTGTTCCCTGGCGGTGGTGGCGCGGCGGTACTGCCACGCAAGATCCCGGAGAACATCGCCAAGTACATGCTGTTCACCGGTGACGCCCTACCCGCCCAGGACATGAAGACCTACGGCCTGGTCTGCGAAGTGGTCGCCGATGCCGAGCTGGTCGAACGCGTTCAGGCCCTGGGCGACAAACTGGCGCAGAAGAGCCCGTTGGTACTGCGCAAGATGAAAAAGGTCGCCGACGAAGCCGGTGACAAGTCGCGTGCCGATGCCCTGCGCCAGGAACTGCTGGAGCTGCGCAACCACCAGCGCTCCTACGACATGGCCGAAGGCGTGCGCGCCTTTGCCGAGAAGCGCAAGCCTGATTTCAAGGGCTACTGAGCCGGGCGCCCTGCCCCCCCCCTTACTTCTGAACAATTCGAGGCAACGATGGAAAACGTATACATCGTCGGCGTTGGCATGACCGCCTTTGGCCGGCACATCGACAAGTCCGTCAAGCAACTCACCGCCTGGGCGGTGGAAGACGCGCTCAAAGACGCCGGTTGCGAGCGCAAGTGGATCCAGGTCGGCTTCTTCGGCAACTGCACCCAGGGCCATTTCGATGGCCAGCACATGATCCGTGGCCAGGTGGCGCTGCTGCCGCTGGGCCTGGACGGTATCCCGATCTTCAACATCGAAGGCGCCTGTGCCTCGTCGAGCCATGCCTTCAATCTGGCGGTGACCCAGCTGCAGGCAGGCGCTGCCGAGGTGGCCCTGGCGGTCGGCGCGGAAAAGATGTTCTACAGCGACAAGGCAAAAATGTTCTCCGCCTTCGAATCGGCCTGGGACATTGAAACCTTCGAAGAGAACAAGCACTACCTGGCCGCCATGGGCCAAGGCGTGGTGCCGCCTGCCGGTTCGCAATCGGAGAAGCCCTACAGCCCGTTCATGGACGTCTACGCGGCCCTCGGCCGTGGCGGCCTGATGGAGCGTTATGGCGTGACGCAACGCCAGCTGGCCGCCGTCGCCTCGAAGAACCACGGTCATTCGGTGCACAACCAGCGCTCGCAGTACCGCAACGCCATGAGCATCGAGGAAATCCTCGCCGCGCCGCCGATCACCTACCCGATCACCCTGCCGATGTGCTCGCCGATCTCCGATGGCGCCGCTGCGGCGATCCTGTGCACCGAGTCGGCGCTGAAAAAATACGGCTTCGACAAAAACCGTGCGATCAAGGTCCTGGCCAGTGTGGTGCGTTCCGCCTCAGCCCGCGCTGCCGACGACTACGAAAACGGCTGTACCCACCTGGCCGGCAAGGCCGCATTCGAACAAGCCGGTATTGCTCCGCAGGACGTCGATGTGGCCGAAGTGCATGACGCCACCGCCATCGGCGAGCTGCTCGCCATCGAGGCGCTGGGCCTATGCGAACCGGGCATGAGCGGGGTCATGGCCGAACGCGGCGACAGCGCCCTCGGCGGCCGCTTGCCGGTCAACCCGTCCGGTGGCCTGGAGTCGAAAGGCCATCCGATCGGCGCCACCGGCATCGGGCAGATTTTCGAGCTGGTCGAGCAACTGCGTGGCAACTGCGGCCCGCGTCAGGTAGAAGGTGCGCGCATTGCCCTGCAAGGCAACGGCGGCGGCCTCTGGCGCGTGGAAGAGTCCACCGAGCATGTCGGTATTTTCAGCCGCGCCTGACCTTTATGGGGAACGGCGACTCAGGGGAAACCACGCACTTCCTCCGCCGTTCGCCACCTATTATCAATAACAAGAGGAAAACACCATGACCATTCGCTTCGATGACCGTGTAGCCATCGTCACCGGCGCCGGCAACGGCCTGGGCCGCGTTCACGCCCTGAACCTGGCCGCCCGTGGCGCCAAGGTGGTGATCAACGACTTCGGCGGTAGCCGCGACGGCTCCGGCAGCTCTTCCGACGCGGCCCTGGCTGTGGTCGAAGAAATCCGCCAGGCCGGTGGCACTGCCATCGCCAACGGTGCCAACGTGGCCGACTACGAGCAGGTCCAGGCCATGGTCAAACAGGCGGTAGAAGCCTTCGGTCGCGTCGACATCCTGATCAACAACGCCGGCATCCTGCGCGACAAGTCGTTCGCCAAGATGGAGATGGCCGACATTCAGGCGGTGATCAATGTCCACCTGATGGGCTCGATGAACTGCAGCAAAGCGGTGTGGGAGCTGATGCGCGAGCAGAACTACGGGCGCATCCTGATGACCACCTCGGCGGCCGGCCTGTTCGGCAACTTCGGCCAGGCCAACTATGGCGCGGCGAAAATGGCCGTGGTCGGCCTGATGAACATGCTTGCCATCGAAGGCCGCAAGAACAACATTCTGGTCAATACCCTGGCGCCGATGGCCGCCACCCGCATGACCGAAGACGTCATGCCGGCCGAACTGCTGGCCGCCAGCCGTCCTGAGCAGGTCACCCCGGGCGCGCTGTTCCTGGTCAGTGAAAACGCACCGACCAAGCTGATCCTCGGCGCCGGTGCCGGCGTGTTCAGCGCCGTGCGCATGGAAGAGACCGCGCCGGTGTACATCGGCAACGACGAGCTGTCGCCAGAGGCCATCGAGGCGCACCTGGAGCAGATCACCGACTGGAGTAGCGCCGTGCCCCGCGATGACGCCAACCAGCAGGTGAAGGTCTTCATCGACACCGCCCTGCAGGCCATCAAGGCTCAGCAGGCCTGAGCTTGCGCGGGACAGGGCTCGAGATAAACGTGCGATGATGATCGCAACGGGCGTGCAGCCACACGCCCGGACGGAGAATAACCATGACAATAATGAACTTCGCACACACGGTCGGTAACCTGGCCGTGCGTTTCGGCGACCGGGAAGCCCTGGTCAACATCGAGCGCAATCGACGCTATACCTTCCGTGAGCTGCACGCGCTGACCAATCGCATTGTCAACATGCTGCGCGAGCGTCTTGAACTGCGCCGCGGCGATGTCTACCTGTGCATTCTGCAAAACGACAACATCTCGCTGTTCCATGCCTGGACCGCGCTCAAGGGTGATGCATCGGCAGCCTACACCAACTATCGCGACGCCTTCGAAGAGCATCGTTGGCAGGTGGAGTTTCTGCGGCCGAAAGTGGTGTTTATCGAGAACGCCCTGATCGATCGCTATTTCGACCTGCTGCATGGCCAAGGCATCAAGGTTGTCTGCATGGACCCTCCCGCCACCCCGCGCGAGGGTCTGTGGTATTTCTGGGACCTGCTTGAAGGCGTCCCGGATCACAACCCCGGCATCGACAACGACGTACAGCAAGACGCGCTGGTCTATCGCTTCACCGGTGGCACCACCGGCCAGAGCAAATGCGCTGCCTACACCATCGACAACTGGATGGCGCTGCGCGATTCGATGTACCTGGAGGCTGAACAGCCTTACCAGCCCGACACCCGTTTCCTGCACATGGCGCCCATCAGCCACGGCTCCGGCCTGGGACTGTTGCCAACCTTGTTCCGTGGTGGTTGCACCCTGACCCAGAACATCCCGGACCTGGCGCAACTGTGCCGCAACATCGAAGCAGAAAAGGCCACCATGACCCTGCTGGTGCCGACCATGATCTACCGTCTGCTGGAATTGCCCGAAGCCAGGGACTACGACCTGTCCTCGCTGCAGACCATGGCCTACGGTGCCGCACCGATGAGCCCGACAAAACTGCGTCAGGCCCAGGAGCGTTTCGGCAATATTTTCATGCAGATCTACGGCGCCACCGAAAGCCTGCATGCCGTTGCCCTGCTGAGCAAGGCCGATCACCTGACCGAGAACGAAAAGCAGCTGTCTTCGGCCGGGCGCATCGCCGTCGGCGCGGAGATCCTGATTGTCGACGACAACGGCCAGGAAGTGCCGCTGGGCACCACCGGCGAGCTGTGGGTGCGTTCTCGCGGGACGATTGCCGGTTACTACAAGAATCCTGAAGGCACGGCCACGGAGTTTCACAACGGCTACTGGAAATCCGGCGACATGGGTTACATCGACCCACAGGGCTTCCTGTTCCTGGTTGATCGCAAGAAAGACATGATCATCACCGGTGGTTTCAACGTCTACGCCATCGAGGTGGAAGCAGCGCTCAATGCCCACCCGGCGGTGTCCAATTCGGCGGTGGTCGGCATTCCCCATGAAGAATGGGGCGAGGCGGTGCATGCCGAAGTGGTGCTCAAAGCCGGTGAAAGCGTTTCAGCCCAGGCGTTGATCGAGCATGTGAAAGGCCGCCTGGGGCGGTTCAAGGTGCCCAAGTCGATTCTGTTTGTCGACGCGCTGCCGGTCAGTGTGGTGGGCAAGGTGTTGCGTCGCCAGGTGCGGGAAAAGTACTGGAAAGACAAGGCGCGTTGCGTGTCCTGACGCGCCTTGGTTCGTTAAGAAACCCCTTCGTTTTGTGCCCTGATGTCCCCTTCCGTCCTTGGTCAGGCGGGGACATCGGAGCTTTTTTTTCTACGAAATGTGCCCGCGCAACGATCCTGTTGCGTTGAAAACAGGCGCGGATGCTCATTGACAACCCGTCAAGTCGAGTTCGACGCCGGGCATGCCTCACCTGTTTTCACCTGGCCTGATCGCCGCTCGGCGACATTTCGTAGCAACCCTAAGCCGGCAAAAACCCAAGACCGACTTCCTTAGCGCCCCCATGAACGACGTACTTAGTAACGCCCGTATCAACCGCTTCAAAAAACCACTTCGCAGACTCTGGCATGTGCGTGACCGAAGCTTGCACCTTGGCCTTCCAGCCGGTCAGCACCTGGAGTTTCTTTCCTGTTAGCATTTTTTGCAGCCCGTCACTCTCAACGACGGTGAGCTTATGGGAGACCAAGTCGCCCAGGACATCCGTCACCTTGGCCTGTTTAGCCGCGGTCAGGGCTTTTGCACTCGCCTGGGAGGCTTTGGCGGCCTTGCTTGCGGCACGCACATAACGACCTGTTCGCACAAACCCGTTGCTGCCCCATACCAGCAGCGTTTTCCAAGCAGAGCGCAGGGCATTTCTGGCCATACGCGCTGCCACCGTGACCGCGGTGCGCAACACCGAGGCGGCTTGCTTGAAGGCGCCGACAAAGTTGCCGATGGACAACACCCCCACCACCACCGAGGCAGTCGACAGTTTCTTCGACAGCTCAGGGTTGCTGTCCTCCAGCATTATCGAGGCAACCTCCAGCCCCAGCGACACGACACTCAGTGCAGTGAGCGCGGCAAACACCAGCATCGATGCCGTGCCGCCAGTAAGAACCGAAGCCGCGATGCCAACCACCGCAATTACGGCGGAGGTGCCAATGCGCCGCCAGCGATCGCCTACCGGGAAAGGTTGGGTATCGCGCAGGCTTTGCTCAAGGCTGGCGAGCATCTGCGACTGGCCCCAGCGGCTGATCATGATCGCACCGCTGGGGTCGTGCAGGTTGACCGGGTCCGGGCAATGCACGTAGTCGTTGATCCCGCCCTCGCCGAACGGGCTCAGCCAGTCCGGCTGGGCGTGACGGTACAGGCACGGGTCATAGCAGCGGTAGCCGTTGCCGGCGTGATAGCTGCCAGTCACCGGGTCTCGACGCATGCCGTTGTAGCCCAAACTGATGCCAGTCGTGGCCTTGCCCGCACCGAAAGGCAGCAGCGGGGTCAGCTGCAACCCCGCGTCGCTGTACTGCCCGGCAACCCCGCACTGCGGGTCGTCGATCAGCCAGCTCACGGTGTTGTCTTCATATTCGGCCAGGCCCGGGCTGATGCTGCGTTGGCGGCTTAATGCGCCATCGGCATCGAACCAGTCTTCGCCGATCAGCGTGTCACCGGCATAGCGCAACTCACAGGTACTCTTGTCCTTGGCCACGTACTGCGCGGCCAGGCGCTGGTAGCCATCGTAGGCGTAACGCGCCAGCACGCTGCCGCCAGTGTCGCTGACCTGGGTCAGTTGCCCGCCGGCATTGTAAGTGAGCTTGCGGGTTTTGCCATCCTCGGTCAGGTAGCCGTTGCCGTTGTGTTTCACCTCCACCACCTGTTTATCGGCGGTGACGCTCTTCAGGCGCGTGGGGTTGCTGGCATCGTAGGCAAACGTCTGGGTGCGCGTTTTGTCGTCACTGTAGGTGGTGATGCAGGTTTGCAGGTTGCTCAGTGCATCCCAGGTGAAACGCTGCGCCTTGACCGCTTTACCCTGGTCATCACAGGGGCGGTGCCGGGCATCGGCGGCGGTGCAGGTGTAGCCAGTCAAGCGGTCGAGTGCATCGTAAGTAAACTGCTCGCTGCGCACCAGGGCACCCGACTCACGGCTGTGTTTGGCAAGTAACTGACCATCACCGCGCCACTCCAGCTGTTGGGCGAACACTGCCTGGCCGTTGTGGCTGAAGGTGCGCAGAGTTTCCTGGCCGAACACGTCGTGCTCGCTGCTCACCTGCCACTGCGCGCCCGAGCGCTTGGCGTGTACCCGGCGCTCCACCAGCCGGCCCTGATCGTCATGGCGGTACAGCACGTCCTCATGGTCATGCCAGCTGCGCAGCGGGCGGTCTTGATGGTCTGAGAACACGCGCTGCCAGTGCCCGTCAGCGCGCAGCGTGGCTACCGTCTGGCCGCGCAGCGTTTGCCAGATGCGGCCGCTGTTGGTACTGCGCGGCGTGGTCTCGTCCAGCCGTTGCTGACCCGGCAGCAGGCTGGCGGTCAGGCGGTGCTGCCAGAGCCCGGCCTTGAACTCCGTACCCTGCGCCGCGCCGGCGTCGCTGGCCAGGGTGGTGACCGAGCCGCTGCGGCTGAAGCTCGACAGGGTCTGGGTTCCGGCCTGGTACTTGCCACCGTCACCGGTTTCGGACAAATCCAGCAGGGTGTTGTCCGGGAGGGTCGCGGGCGGCGGGCGGCGTGAATTTGACCTCGGTCAGGTTTTGCCACAGGTAGCGGTCGTCCAGATAGCCCACATGGCCGACCGTCAGTTGCTGGGCATCTCGACAGGCATCCGGATAGTCCAGCACCAACTTGAATTCACGGTGCCCACGCCCCTTGCCCCAGATAACCGTGTCACTGCTGACCGTTTTCACCGCGATGTTGCTGTCATAACGTATGCCTGGCTTCGGATAGCAGTCCACCACCCGATAGCCTTTAGCCCGCGCTTGATCGCTGAGGCGAAAAACCAGTTCATCCTCAGAATGTCTGATTTCCAGCAATACTGAGCCCTCAGGCTGGGTATAGGCGTACATCTTGACCTCGGACCGCCCCCACACACCCTCAGTAGAAGAACTGTCGGGCAACTCGTCCGTAGCCAGCAGGTACTTGCCCAGCCGATCAGCCGTCCACTTGCTACTGTCGCCAAGGTTCTGCAGTTCGAGCAACAGCCCGGCAAACCGTGGCTGCCACAAGCGCCAGGCGCCCTGCCCTTGCCCGGCGCGGTCCAGGCTGGCGTCAGCGCCTTCACGCCCCGCCAGCATCTCTGGCCATTTATCGCCAATGGCTGTGGCCAGCGCCGCCTCCCACGCGCTCTGGTCGCTCAGCTCTGTGGGCTGAAACACCTCATGCCCCAGCAACTGCTGACTGTACGGATGACGCACCGTCACCAGCACCGCATCGTTGACGCTGCCCCAGACCGAATCCAGACGTGGCCCGGCCACCCAGTTATCACCCGCCGGCAGCGAGGTGAACAGGCGCACGCCCTCGCCGCGTTGCCACAGGGTCAGCTGCGTGGCGTTGGTTACCCCCGTCGCGGCGGGCGTCGGTAGCGCCGCGCTGGCGAGCAACCAGCTACCCAATGGGGAGGCATTGAGCGCCGCTGCCCAGGCGCCCAGCCATTTGCCCGCCGAGCATTGCGCCGCTGTCGGGGTCCAGCTGAAGCTGTCCAGCAAGCGATGTGAGTACGCATCATAGGCCCACGCCTGCACGGCCTGCCCGGCTGTCAGCGCCTGCGCGCCTTGTACCACCTGGCCCCCCCACCACTGCACCTCGGCCAAGGTCACGCTCAACCCGGCGCATTGCGCCACCCAGAACGCATTGCCCTTGGCGGCGGGCGTCACGGTGCCGGCCTCGGCATTCAACACCCCGGCCCGCAGCAATCGGCTCTTGAGGTTGAGCTGCGTGCACAGCGCTTCGGACCAGGCCTTGCCGGTCTGGCCGCTGCCGGGGGTGAAGATGTGCTGTTCGTACAAGTGCTGGGTGGCGAGGTCGCGGACCTGCAGGCACAGGCTCTGCCCGCTTGCCAAAACGTAGTCGTCATCGCAGGCCAGCGCCTGCACCTGGTTGTTGGCAAACGGCGCAGTGCTGAAGGCACGGTAGGCGTTGCGGCACCACAAGCGCAGTTGCACCGCGCCCTCGCAGGTCAGCGCGCCTTGGTCGTTCCAGCCGCCAGCGCTGAGGCCCCTACCGTGCTCGACGATGTACTGCGCGAAGGCTTGCGGCCATTGGTTGGCCTTGAGTGCGCCCTTGGTGGCCGTATAGTCGACGCGCACCATCTCGCCGTCGCGCTCGCGGACCTGGCAGGCACTGATCACCTCGCCTTCGACCAGGTCACGCCCCGCACGAATCGGGCAGAGGCTGTGCCAGCCTCTGTCCAGCGAGCCCAGACGCTGCAGCTCGAAGCCGTCCATGTCCGGTACGTAGCCGTCGGGCTGGGTGGTGATCTTGAAGGGGACGGCGGTGGGCGGGATGTGCTTCAGAGCAAGGGTAGAAGCGGAAGCCGTGCTTGCAGTGGCCATGGCGAATCTCCTTGAGGGCGCTGGAAGGAGGGCCGGTGGCACATGCAAGCAGCATCCCTGCAAACGTCTGGCCCTTCCGATGGCCTATCAAACGTCCAATTCGCACAGTCGACAACTGACAGAAATATCAGGTTCTGGATGAAAACCGTGGAAACGTTCCATAGCGTTCTCGCCTTTCAGGCGAAGATTTGCGCAACGGGTCATTCCGGATCTTGCGTAGTCAACAACGCATGAATCATCCGCGCCAGCATGCGCACGGTGCCATCCTCGATCAGGTAATGCGGCTTCTCGATCAACAACGCACGGGGCAAAGCGGTTACCGCCTGATAGGCAAGAAATCCCGCTTTCTCGCGATCACCCACCAGCACCTGATTGGAAAAGCGTTGCACCAGCGCCGGAATCACCATCGAAATCCAGAAACGCTCCGGCTTGACGATTTCCAGGCGCACCAGCTCGCCATAGTAGGCGGTCTTGATGCTCTGCTCAGAGTCGATCTGCAACCAGCGATGCAAGGCTGAAAGACCGGTGCGCAAGATGATTTCGATACCGTCATACAGGGTCGCCGACGCCGGTAGTGCATCGATACTGGCAATCACTTGCAGGCGGGCATCGGCACGATAATCCTCGAAAATAGCGCCGATCAGCGACTCGATGGTGGGGAAATACTCGTAGATCGAACTGATGGCCACCCCGGAGTAATCGGAAAGACGATAGATCGACAGTGCCTCGCGCCCTTCCCCTTCGAGGATTTCCCGCCCGGCGGTTTTCAAGGCCTCGACCAGGGCGACCGAGCGTGCCTGCTTCGGTTGCTTGCGCGGCCTGGCCGGCAGCTCCACCACGACATTGTCATGGCTGCCCTGGCCACGAGAGCCTGTCCCCTCGTGGCGTGGCGCCGTGTCTGGACGACGGCCCATGGGTCAGGGCGTCACGACGTTGAACGTCGGCTGGAAGCTGGCCAGCATGCCGAGCATTGCCTTGAAGCGCTCAGCATCGCCTTCGAGCTTGATATCACCCTGCTTGATCGCCGTCGGGAAATCGAGCTGGCGCAGGCTGATCTGGTCCAGTACGGCTTTGCTCATTTTCACCGTGGCGTCCGCCTGGGCATGGCTGCTGTGCTCGCGATAGGTCAGTACGCCGTTGCGCAAGGTCAGGGCGAAGTGCTGGTCAAGATCGTCGAAGTCCCAGTTCAGGGTCATGTCATGGCCCTGGGCCTTGTCGGAGTCCATGCGTACCGAGAGGATGTCCATGAACATCGTCGGTGTCGCCGCGCGCACCAGATCGGCACTGCCACGCGCCCCCTGTTGCGGTGCGAGCTGGCGCAGCTCCTGGACGGCGGTCAGGTACATGTTGCGCCAGATCGCCGATTCGCTGCGGTAACCCAACTGCTCAAGCGCGTCAGCCTGGGCTTCACGGGCGGCTTTGTTGTCAGGCTCGGCGAAGACCAGGTGATTACCCAGCTGCGCGGCCCAGCGGTAGTCGCCCTGTTGCATCGCCGTGCGCATCAGCTCCAGCACTTTCCCGGCGCCACCCATGGCCTGCACATAGTGCTTGCCGGACTCGACCGGCGGCAACGGGTCAAGGTTGGCCGGGTTGCCATCGTAAAAGCCCAGGTAACGCTGGTACACCGCACGGGTGTTGAAGCTCAAGGTGCCGTAGTAGCCCCTGGCGTACCATTTATGATCGAGTTCGCCAGGCAGCTTCTTCACCGCGTCAGCAATCTCCAGCGGGGTCATGCCCTGGTTGAGCAGGTGCAAGGTGCGGTTGTTGATGAAGGCGTACATGTCGCGCTGGTCGGCGAGCATGCTGCGGATGCCCTCGCCGCCCCAGGTCGGCCAGTTGTGCTGGGCAAACATGACCTGGGCCTTGTCGCCATAGCGCACCAGGCTGTCATCGATGAATTTCGACCAGGCCTTGGCGTCACGCACTTCAGCACCGCGTGGGGTGAGTACGTTGTGCATCGACATCACCGCGTTTTCGGACATGCTCAGTGCCTTGAGCTGCGGCAAATACACGTTCATCTCCGACGGTGCCTCGGTGCCAGGCGTCAGCTGGAACTCGAACTGCACGCCGGCAATGTCATGGCTCTCCAGCGGCTGGACAATCAGATCGGTCGGCGCGATCAGGCTGATGGTGCCACCTATCGGCGCGCCCTTGCCGATCCCGGTATCGACCTGGCCACGCTCTGTCCTGGGCACCGCACCGCCACTCTGGTACATGCCGCGGCGGAACATCGCCGTGCCGGCCAGCACGTTCTCCTGGATCGCGTGCTCCATGAAGCCGTCCGGGGCATAGATACGGACTTTGCCGGCTTTGACGTCGGCCTCATCGACCACGCCGCGCACGCCACCGAAGTGGTCGATGTGGCTATGGCTGTAGATCACCGCCACCACCGGCTTGCGCGGGCGGTTCTGGTAGTACAGTTCGAGGCCGGCCTTGGCCGTCTCGGTCACATACAGCGGGTCGATGATGATCAACCCGTCGTCACCTTCGATGATGGTCATGTTGGCCAGATCGATGCCGCGAATCTGGTAGACCTTGTCGGTGACCTGGAACAGGCCGGCATTGGCATTGAGCTGGGCGATACGCCACAGGCTGGGGTTCACCGAGTCCGGCGCCTGGGCCTGCTTGAGAAAATCATACTGGTGGGTATCCCACACAGGCTTGCCATCAGCATTTTTCACCTGCCCTTCAAAGGCGGCCACCAGGCCCTTGCGCGCGGCGTCATAGTCGGCGCGATCCTCGAACGGCAACGCCTTGAGCACCGCCTGGTTGACCGCGGCCGTCGTCGGGCTGGCAGCCTTGGCCGGGTTGGTGGAGGCCACCTCTGCCGCCCAGGAGGGGGCGCTGGACAACGCAATGGCAGTGGCAAGTGCAGCAAGTGAATAGCGCATATGGATTCCTTAAGCGTGGATCGTGTCCACCGTTATTATTCTGGCTGGCCACACTCTGACAGCCTTCCTTGAAGCAGTAAAACCATCAGCCCTGCGCGCTGATCCCTGTGAGCACATGAGCGATAGACAGTTTCTGAGCGTCACTGAGGTCGGCCGACAAACGTACGTTGCTGAATGTCAGCTGTGCCGGGACCGGGGCGCCGTTGGGCGATACATGGCCATGTTGCTCACGCTCCACCACTACGTAACAACAGGCACCCTCCTCGGTAGGCAACGGGGTGACGAGGACATCCGCGAACTGGCCATGGCAAACCCACTGGTGATTAGCGTTGATCAGCCAGCCATCATCTGTCGGCCTGGCACTGACGCCTTCTGCCTGTTCCAGAAAGAAGCCGCCGATACTGCGCCCGGCCAGTAACTCCGGCAGGTAGCGCGTGCGTAACGCGTCCCGGCCCGCTGGCAAATTTGCCAACGCCGACGCTACCAGCAGGTTGCCGAGGACACACTCGGCGATCACGCTGGAGACCGCACTGAGCTCCTCGAACAACATGGCCTCGGTCAGCGCCGACAGGCCCATGCCACCGTGAGCTTGAGCGATACTGGCGCCGGGCAGGCCAAACTCGGCAATGCCCTGGGTGAGTTCGCGCATTTTCTGTGCAGGTATGCTCCGTCCCTCGAACAGGCGGGCCACCGGCGCTACCTCGGACGCAAGGAAGGTGCGGAAGCTTTCCACTGCCAGTCGCTGCACATCGGTGGTGATCGGTATCGTCATGGTTCTGGTTCCCTGCTCAAATCCGCGCGCCGTTCGCAGCAGGTTATGCCTGTGACTGACCGGTTGCCCCCCCCTCAATGAGGAGGGGGTAGGCGAAATTAGCAGCAACTGCCTGTGGGTACGGGCTTCGGTGGGAGCGGGCTTGCCCCGCGATACGATGTAGCTGACAGATCGCAATCGCGGGGCAAGCCCGCTCCCACAGCAAGCCCGCTCCCACAGCAAGCCCGCTCCTACACCAGGCCGCGGGCGATGATCAGCTTCTGAATATGGCTGGTGCCTTCGTAGATCTTGGTTACCCGCACATCCCGGCAATAACGCTCTACCGGAAAGTCATTCAGGTAGCCGTAGCCGCCGTGAATCTGCAGCGCGTCGGAGCAGACCTTTTCCGCCATTTCGCTGGCAAACAGCTTGGCCACCGAGGCTTCCTTGGCACAGGCCACACCGGCCTCGCACAGCCGCGCGGCATGCACCATGTAGTGGTGGGCAACCTCAACCTGGGCGGCCATGTCGGCCAGGTCGAACGCCACCCCTTGCAGGTTGATGATCGGCGCACCATAGGCCTCGCGCTCCTTGGCATAGCCAACCGCGGCATCCAGTGCCGCGCGCGCGGTGCCGGTGGCGACTGCGGCAATCGCCACCCGCCCTTCCGACAGCGAGCCCATCACATTACGGTAGCCCTCCCCTTCGCCCCCCAGCAGGTTGGCAACCGGTACGCGACATTGATCGAGCTGGATCTGGGCAACGTGGGCCGAACGCTGGCCCATCTTGTGTTCGACAGCGGCCACTACGTAGCCCGGGTTATCCTGCGGGTCGACCATCAACAGGCTGCTGCCTTTCTTACCGGCAGCCTTGTCGGTTACCGCCAGCACCAGGCCCAGGCCGGCTTCGTTGCCGTTGGAGATGAACTGCTTGCTGCCGTTAAGTACGTAATGGTCGCCTTCAAGGCGCGCCTGGGTGCGGAACGCCGCCGTGTCGGAGCCGGCCTGCGGCTCGCTGAGCAGAAAGGCACCGATGCGCTTGCCACTGGCCAGGTCCGCCAGGTAGTTGCGTTTCTGCGCCTCGTTGCCCAGGCGGGCCACGGCCAGGCCCACCGAGTTGTGCACGTGGATCAAGGTGGCGAAACCGGTATCGGCGGCCGCGAACTCCTCAATGGCCAGGCAATACTCAACGAAACTGGCACCGGCACCGCCGTACGCTTCGGGTATCAGCATGCCGAGAAAGCCCAGCTCGGCAACGGCGCGCAGTTCGCTGCGCGGCCAGGCGGCGCTGCGGTCTCGCTCGGCAGCCGTGGGAGCAACGACTTCGGCGGCGACCTTGCGTGCCGAGTCGCGGATCATGATTTCCTGTTCGCTGAGGAAGGTTGCACAGGTGTCGCTCATGGTGATTCCTTATGAATTCGGGGCTAAAGACAGGTTCAGGTTGGCGTTACACACACTGCACAGTCCGGGCTTGCGGTTCGGCGGCCGCCTCGGTCTCACGCACCACCGGGGTGACCAGCGCCGAGCCGCTGGCACGCACGTCCTTGAGCAGAAAGTGCGACAGCGCCGGGATCAGGGCCAATGCACCGAGCATGTTCCAGAGGAACATGAAGGTCAGCAGGATGCCCATGTCGGCCTGGAACTTGATGGGCGAGAACGCCCAGGTGATGACCCCGGCGGCCAGGGTCACACCGACCAGGGCGACGACCTTGCCGGTGAAACGCAAGGCATGCCGGTAGGCCTCGGCCAGGCTCGCACCGGCGCGCTGGCGGGCCAGCTGAATGCTCAGCAGGTACAGCGCATAGTCGACACCGATGCCCACGCCCAGGGCGATCACCGGCAAGGTCGCCACCTTGACGCCCATGCCCAGGGCGACCATCAGCGCTTCACAGAGAATCGAGGTGATCACCAGCGGCACCACGGCGACCACCACCGCACGCCAGCTGCGGAAGGTGATGAAGCACAGCACGATCACCGCCGCATACACGTACATCAGCATGGTCAGGTTGGCTTTCTTGACCACGATATTGGTCGCCGCTTCAATTCCGGCACTGCCGGCGGCCAGCAGGAACTGCCGCTCCGCTGTGCTGTTCGCGGTGGCGAAGGCTTCGGCGGCCTGCACCACCTGGTCCAGGGTCTGCGCCTTGTGGTCGGTCAGGTAGGCAACCACCGGCATCACCGAGCAATCGTTGTTGAACAGCTCCGGGTTGCTGGTGCTGGCGGTGCGGGCGGCGTAGTTGAGCACGTCCTGGTTCGGCGAAATCGACATCCATTTCGGGCTGCCCTCGTAGGAGCCGGCGGTAATCTTGCGTACCGCGTCGGCCAGCGACACCGTGCTCTGCACCCCCGGAACCTGCTGCAGGGCCCAGCCCAGGCGGTCGGCATCCACCAGCGTCTGGTACTCAAGGCAGCCTTCGGCTTTAGTCTTGACGATGACCGCGAACTGGTCGGACGACAGCGAGTACTTGCTGTTGATGTAGGCGTTGTCGAGGTTGTAGCGCGAATCGGGGCGTAGCTCCGAGGCCCCGGCATCCAGGTCGCCGATTTTCAGCTGGGTGCTGACGATAAAGCCCGCCACCGCGAGGATCGCCGACACCACCAGCAGCGCCGTCGCCCAACGGCGTTCGGTGAAACGCTCGAGCAGCAACCACAGGCCACCGGCAGGCTTTTGCTCCGCGCGCAGGCTGCGCGCAGCAGCCTTGGGACTGACGCCGGTATAGGAGAGCATCACCGGCAGCAGGATCAGGTTGGTGAACACCAGCAGGGCGACGCCGATCGAGGCGGTGATGGCCAGGTCCTGGATCACCGGGATGTCGATCAGCATCAGCACCCCGAAGCCCACGGCGTCGGCGACCAGCGCAGTGACCCCGGCGAGGAACAGGCGGCGGAAGGTGTACCGCGCAGCCACCAGTTTATGGGTGCCGCGGGCCACGTCCTGCATGATGCCGTTCATCTTCTGCGCGCCATGGGACACGCCAATCGCAAACACCAGAAACGGCACGAGGATCGAGTATGGGTCGAGCTCGTAACCCAGGCGGGCAATCAGCCCGAGCTGCCAGAGCACGGCGATGCAGGAACAGCCGAGCACCAGCGCGGTGCTGCGCACACAGCGGGTCCAGGCAAAAATGATCAGCGCCGCGATCAAGGCCGCCACGGCGAAGTAGATGACCATTTGCTGCAGGCCATCGAGCAGGTCGCCGACCACCTTGGAGAAGCCGACGATGCGGATATCCAGGTCGGCGCCGCCCTGATCGCCGGAGTACTGGGCGCGAATGCTTTCCAGGCGCTTGGACAGTTCCCAGTAGTCCAGCGCTTCACCGCTGTTGCTGTCCTTGTCGAGCAGCGGCAGGAAGATCATGCTCGAACGAAAATCGGTACCCACCAGGTTGCCGAGCAACTGGGCGCGGCTGATGTTCTGGCGCAGGGCATCGATGCTGGCTTGCGAGCCGGTGTAGTTGTCGGGCATCACCGGGCCGCCGGCGAAGCCCTCTTCGGTGACCTCGTTCCAGCGCACCACCGGCATCCACAACGATTTGACGTTGGCCCGGTCGACGCCTGGGGTCAGGAACAGCGCGTCGTTGATGTGCTTGAGGGCTTGCAGGTAGGCAGGCTCGAAAATATCGCCCGAGCGGTTCTCGACCACCACGCGCACGGCATTGCCCAGGCCCTTGAGCTCGTCACGGTTGTCAAGGAAGTTGCGGATGTAAGGCTGGTTCTGCGGGATGGTTTTCTCGAACGCGGCGTTGAGCGTCAAGCGGGTCGAATCCCACCCCAGTATCACCGTCACCACCGCACAGAAGAGGATGACCAGCAAGCGATTGTTGAAGATCAGGCGCTCCAGGCGACTGCCTGAGCGGTGATTGAAATCCTTCAGGTTGCTAATGGTCTGCAGGTTGTCGCTGGCATTGTGGATACCCATCAGAGCTCTCCGGCGTTCTTGTTCAGTTGCAGGCTCTGCACACGCACGCCACCGAGCCCGGCCAGGGCGACGGCCCCGTCGGCAACGGCTGCCACTGCAAAGTTGGGGGCCACGCGATCTAGCGCCACGCGGCTGAAGGTCGCCCCACGGTCAGTGGAGCGCAGCAGCTGCCCGGTCTGGCTGGCGAGCACGATCGTGCCGTCAGCGGCGATCAGGCCGCTGGTGATACCGGCTTCTATGCCGGTATCGACCTTGCTCCAGTTGGCGCCACCATCAAGGCTGCGCAAGGCGTTGCCGCGCAGGCCATAAACCAGCACCAGTTGGTCATCGCCGAGCACACCGAACAGGGTGCCCTCGTAAGGCAGTTGCACTTTGACGAAGCGCTGGCTGGCAGCATCGAGCTTCAGCACCAGCCCTTGCTCGGCGACCATGAACAGCGTGCCGGCCGCCGGGCGCAGGCCATACAGATGCATGCTGCGCGGGTTGTCGACGCGATCCTGCCAGGGCGTCCAGCTTTGCCCGCCATCTTCGGTGTGCAGGATCAGATTGAAGGCACCGGTGACGAAACCGCTGCGCTCGTCTGTGAACCACACATCCAGCAACGGCTTGTCGGCGCCCTGCTGGGCAAACAGCTCGGCATCCTGTTTCAGGCGTTGCGCTTCAGGGTCATCGGGGTTGGCCGGGTTGCCGTAGTGCTTGAGCAACAGCGCCGCGATCTGCCGGCCGTCGAGCTGCTTGCGCCAGGTCTTGCCCGCGTCGCTGCTGTGCAGGACCACGCCTTCATGGCCCACAGCCCAGCCCTGGCTGGCACTGGGAAACATCAATGCGGTCAGGTCGGAACTGACCGGCACCTGGGCCTGAACCCAGGTCGTGCTGTCGTCGGAAAACAGAATATGGCCGCGCTGACCGGCGGCAATCAGCCGGCCACCGGCCTGCGCCAAGGCGTTGAGTGGCGCATGGATCGCCTGGCTGCTCTGCGCCGCGGGCATATCCAGGGGCGAGACAAATGCCGGTTGCGCGAGCGCCTGGCCCGCCAGTAGCGCAGTCAGGATCAGTGATAGTCGTAAACGTTGTTTGAACACCGTGTTCACCTCACATCAGTTGCGCGCGAGCGCGCATTGCACCGGCACTGGTCCCGCAAACGGGAGTAGCGCCGGGAAGCTTGCAGCAGTGGCAAGCGCGGCTCAGAGCGTGGTCTTGAAGGTGAAGTACACCGCGCCACGGTCTTCCAGCAGCGCCTGGCTCCCGCTTGGGGTCAGAGCTGCACCAGTGACCGGGTTGGTCGAGTAATCACCGAAGTAGTCCACATACTTGAGGTCGAAGCGGTAACGGCTGTAGACATCCAGCGCCAGGCCGACGGCGTAGCTGCCGGCATCTTCGTTACCCCCCGAGCCCACGGCCGAGTTGCCGTTGATGCCCTGGGAGAAGCTCAGTGGCATCGACAGGTCGCCACCGGGGAACACCTGGTACCAGGTCGGCGTGAAGTTGACGGCCAGCCCATAGGCATCGCGGGTCACGGCGTCGATATTGGTGGGTACCGCTTTGTAGGCAGACGAGCCCTTGAACAGGTTCAGCGGGTCGGAGTTGACCGACAGCCAGCGGCTCCAGGTCAGCTCGGCCGACCAGCTGGCACCATCGTAGAGCGGCGTCGGGCTGAGCGAGCCGATGGCGTTGAGGACGCCATGCAAGGTGTCACCACGGGCACCGAGAATGTCGCCGTCATCCGGCAACTGCGCCGCAGAGGTCACCCGCGCCGCCGAGCTCACCAGCGGCATGTTGCGCCGGTAGTTGAGGTCGGCACCGACGCTGATGCCGCCGATTTCCTTCGACAGGCTGATGCCGTACATGTCGATCTTGTCGGCGTAGTTGAGGAAGTACTGCGGCCGTGCGTTAGCCAGCAGGATCACCTGTGGCAGGGTGTCGGAGAACTGGCGCGCGTAGAACCCCAGGGTGCCGTCCAGCCATTCCGGGCTCCAGCGCGCCATCACGCCCCAGTCACCGGCGTTGTCCGGCTCGATGTCATCGCCATGCAGGGCGCGCAGCCTGGGGCTGAGGATGAACGACTCGCCGCCTTGCTGGTAGATATCGGCAAAGCCCAGGTAGCTGCCAGACTCAGGCACCCGCGATGGCCGCCACTCGAAGAAATACTGCGCGGCAAAGGACAGCGCGGGGTTGACCTGCAACTGGGTGGAGAACTGATTGCGCGGCAGGTACAGCTCTTTGGCCTCGATCCCCGGCAGCGCCAGGGCCTTGCCCTGGTCCAGGGGCGCCTGGCCGTAGGAGATGCCATGAATGGCGCCGGCACCCAGCAGCGACTCGCCCCAGTTCACGGTGTGACGACCCAGACGGGCCTTGAGCGGCATCTCGCCAAGGTTGTACTCGCCAAAAACGAAGGCGTCCATCCACTCGGCGGACGGACCCTCGTAGTAACGGTTGGTATAGCGGCTCAAGCCCGTGGCCGGACGCCCGCCAGCGCCCAGGTGGTTGGACGTGGCGACGCTGTCGTTGTCCAGGTCACCGGCATAGGCGGCGTCGTACCACAACGCGGCACTGACGCGCGCGCCGTACTTGCCTTTGTAGACGATGTCCGACTCACTGAGGATGTCCAGGCGATTGTTGACCAGGCGGTGCTTGTCGAAGTTGCGGTCGCCGTCATCGTTGTTCGGGTTCGTCAGGATGGCCTTGTCCTGCCCCTCGA
The DNA here is from genome assembly GCF_000746525.1 of Pseudomonas alkylphenolica. Taxonomy (NCBI): domain Bacteria; kingdom Pseudomonadati; phylum Pseudomonadota; class Gammaproteobacteria; order Pseudomonadales; family Pseudomonadaceae; genus Pseudomonas; species Pseudomonas alkylphenolica. Next base: position 2,449,879 of record NZ_CP009048.1, on the reverse strand, counting down.
CACGCATGCCCAGGTTGTAGCGCAGGGTGTTGTCCCAGCGCAGCTGGATATCTTCATTACCGGTGTCGATCTCGACGGCCACGGCATTGGCGCAGGCCAGCGTGCACAAGGTCACGACCGTTGCCCGGACTGCATGGTTACTGGTGGGACGACGTGGATTCGATTTTTTCTTGTTATTCATCTGGGTGTCTCCTCCCCTGGGTTGAACCTGGACCTCCAGGTTCGCAAGCCGCTCAATCAGTGATCGAGTGCCCGGAAGGGTGCCAGCGTCGTGCAACTGTCCTCCCCCCCCTTTCTGAAAGGGAGGTGCCCCCTACCCCCCCCTGCTGTAGCGTCTGGCACATCCACAGGAGAACAGAACGATGGACGGCATTTCGCTCAGCTCAGACGCGCAACTGCGCTACCCCTACGCCACGCCGCCCGCACCTGGCGTGCCACAACAGATTGCTGCGGGCGTGCACTGGCTCAGGTTGCCACTGCCGGTTTCGCTGGGAACCATCAATGTCTGGCTGCTGGCTGACGGCGCTGGGACGACGCTGGTCGACACCGGCATCCACGATGAGCAGACGCTGGCTCTTTGGCGCGCACTGCTCGATGGCGCATTGCGCGACAGGCCACTGACCCGGATCATCGCCACCCACCTGCACCCCGACCATGTCGGCATGGCCGGCTGGCTCAGCCGGCATTGCGCCTGCCGCCTGTGGATGACCCGCCTGGAATACCTGCACTGTCGAATGCAAGCCAGCGACAGCCGCCGCGCGGCACCCGAAGAGACGCTAGGGTTCTATCAACGCGCTGGCTGGGACGAACAGGCGCTGCAGCGCTATCGCACGCGCTTCGGCGGTTTCGGCCGCATGCTCTCGGCCCTGCCGGACAGCTATCGGCGCATCGAAGACGGCGAGCAGCTCGACATTGACGGCCATCGCTGGCAAGTGCTGGTCGGCGCTGGTCATTCGCCGGAGCACGCCTGCCTTTACGACGCGCAGCGAAAGCTGCTGATATCGGGCGATCAGGTGTTGCCGCGCATCTCCTCCAACGTCTCGGTGCAGCCGACAGAACCGGACGCCGATCCAATGAGCGAGTGGCTTGATTCGTTGAGCAAGCTGCGCCGGTGCGTGCCGGATGATGTGCTGGTGCTGCCGGCGCATAACAAACCCTTCTATGGGCTGCATGCGCGCATCGAGCAATTACAGGCGGATGCCGATGACGCGCTGGAGCGTCTGCGCGAAGGCCTGGACCAGCCCAGGCGGGTGGTCGACCTGTTCGCGCTGCTGTTCCGCGCCACAGTGCGTAGCGAAGACAGCACGCGATACACCCTGGCGACCGGTGAGGCCCTCGCCTGCCTGAACTATCTGTTACACCGTGGCGAGATCAGCGTCAGCCTCGACGACCAAGGCGTGGCCTGGTACCAACGCCTGTAATCGTCAGGCTGTGTCAGCCCCCCACCCGGTGGGAGCGGGCTTGCCCCGCGATTGCGCTGTGTCAGACACATCGTATCGCGGGGCAAGCCCGCGCCGACCATCAGCGGGTGCCGCACTGGATATCGAGGGTCAGCGCGTTCAGGTAGGCATTCTCCACCACATGCTGCACCAACGCCGCGAACTCGTGGGCATAGCCCATGCGACGGGGGAACAGCAAGCCGTTGACGATGGTTTCCGAGACTTTCAGCGGCATGCCCGCCGACATCCCCGACTCGAACAACCCCGGTGCCAGGCTCACCACACGGATGCCATGTTCAGCCAGGTCGCGGGCGATGGGCAGGGTCATGCCGATCACCGCGGCCTTGCTGGCGCTGTACGCCGCCTGGCCCATCTGCCCTTCGCGCGCAGCGCCCGAGGCGGTGTTGATGATCACCCCGCGCTCGCCGGTATCTTCGGCATCGTTGCCCGACATGGCCAGGGCGGCGTGACGAATGACGTTGAAGGTACCGGTGAGGTTGACCGCCAATACCCGGTTCCACAACTCGGTTGGAAACACCTGGCCCTTGGAAAGGGTCTTGCACGGCCCCAGCACCCCGGCGCAGTTCACCGCCACATGCACTGCCCCATACTTTTGCACCACGGCATCGATACCGCGCTTGACGCTGGCTTCGTCGGCAACGTCTACGGCGATCCCGGCAATACCTTCAAGCGCCGCGTCGAGCCGCTGCTGATCCAGATCGAAACCCACCACCCTGGCCCCGGCTGCCGCCAGCGCCTTGCAGGTGGCCAGGCCCAGCCCCGAGGCCGCCCCCGTGACAACGGCTACTTTATTATCCAGTTTCATCGTGATTCCTTGGTTAGCACCCTGAATGGGGACCTGACGGATCTTAGAAAACAACGTCGCCCTCCCGTCCCTCCCTTTGCGGGCGGTCAGCGGCTGTCCGCGCAAGGCTTGACCTGTCTGGACAGCTTGGCTAGCTTCGTTCGAACCAATAAGAATCGTGGAAAACACATTGCCCAAGAATCCTGCCAGGCACTTGGTCTCGACCAAGTTTTCGCCCCCGCGCATCGGTACCCGGCATGTCGCCCGGGCCGCGCTGCTGGCGCAGCTCAAACGCATGCATCATTGCCGGCTGGTATTGGTCACCGGTGCTGCGGGTTATGGCAAGACCACTCTGCTGGCGCAGTGGCGCCACGACCGGCTCAAAGCCGGTGCGGAAGTGGCCTGGGTTTCCCTGACTGCCGATGACAAGGGTTACTCCGCGTTCTGCACCGCCTTTCTGGAGGGCTTGCGGCGCCTGGGCATCGATATCGACATCAACCTGCAGCGCGAAGACAACACCCTCTCGGCCATAGACGGCACGGTCGCGATCATCGTCAACGCGGCGGCGATGCTGAGCAAGGAGCTGTTCCTGGTGGTCGATGACTACCACCATGTCGAAGCCCCGCATGCCCACAAGCTGATCCAGAAACTGCTCGACCAGAGCCCCAGCAACCTGCACCTGGTGCTTGCCTCACGGGTCAATCCGCCCTTGAGCCTGTCACGGCTGCGGGTCATGGACCTGGTGGTGGAGATTGAAAGTGCCGAGCTGCCGTTCGACCTGGCCGAAACCCGCACCTTCATCGAAGAAAACCTCGGCCCCGACAAGCTCAACGCCGATGAACTCAGCCTGATCCACGACCTGACCAGCGGCTGGCCCTCCTGCCTGCAGTTGATCGCGATCATGCTGAAGAACCGCCCCAATCCCCGTTCGATCCTCGATGACCTGGTGTGGCGCTCCAACGACCTGCAGACCTACCTCAGCGAGGAAGTGGTGGCGCACTTGCCGAGCGAGCTGGTGGAGGTGGCGGAAGCGCTGTCGATCTTCCGGCGTTTCAACGCAGCCCTGGCCATTACCGTGACCGGCAACGCCGAAGCCGGCGAACTGATCAAGCGCATGGAAGACGAGAACCTGTTGATCTATCGGGTCGACTCCGACGACCGCATCGTCTGGTATCGCTTCCACCCCTTGTTCGGCGAGTTTCTCAGCGCCCGCCTGCAACGCCGCGAGCACGACTTGCGGCCCCTGCACCGCCTCGGCGCCCACTGGTTCGCCGGGCACAACTGCCTGACCGAAGCGGTCCGCCACGCCAGCCTCGCTGACGACACCGATTTTGCCGTCCAGGTCATTGAACAGACCACGCCGGCGACCTGGAGCCTGGATTACCTGGCACCGACCTTGCGCCTGCTCGAACGTTTGCCCGAAGACGTGTTGTTTCGCCATCAACGCCTGCTGTTCCTGGCCTGCCTCACGGTGTCGCTGACCTCGCGTCCGGGGCGGGCGAAAGCCTGGCTCAGCCGCTTGCAGGCCTGCAACCTGAACGCCCACCCTGAACTTGCCAGTGGCCTGCCGCTGATCCATGCCGCGGTGGCCATCCAGGAAGACGACAGCGAACTGACCATACGCCTGCTGGAACCGGTGCGCGACGCACCGATGGACAACCCCTTTCTGCGCTATGTACTGCTCGCCGCCCTGACGGTTGCCTATGCCACCGCAGGGCGCTATGCCGATGCCCGGCGCCTGTTCGACACCCATCCGATCCCCCCCGAGGATCGCAGCAATGACATGGCCCTGGTGGCAGAGTCCGCACGCTTGACCACCTATTTGCTGGCCGGCGACATCGTCGAGGCCGAAGTACTGGCGTCCGAACTGCTGGAACGCTCCACCCGCGAAGGCGGACACCGTTCAATCTGCGCCAACCTCTGCGCCAGCCTGCTGGCCGACGCGTTCTATGAACTGGACCGGATCGATGACGCCCGTGAGCTGATCGCCAATCGCTTCGGCCTGCTGCACTCCTCGGTACCCGATGTCATCGTGCGCACCAACCTGAGCCGCAGCCGTCTTGATCTGTTGCAGAAAGGCCCGGACGCGGCCCTGAGCTTCTTGCGCCAGCAGATTGCCCACTTGCGCAGCCTGGGGCAGATGCGCCCGGTCGCTCACCTGCTGGGCGAGCAGATCCGCGTGTGCCTGATCAAGGGCCAGCGCAATCACGCCATCGAACTGCTGCACGCCCTGCAAGCGCTGGCACACGAGCACGGCAAGGACCAGGGCGGCCGGGCGGAGCTGCCGGCCCTCGCCGCCCTGGCGCACGCGCGCATACTGGTCAGTGAGGATTCACACGCTGCGCTGCAGGCGCTGGACAGGGTCAAGGACTTTGCCGAGCGCTTCCACCGCGGACGCCTGGGCGTGCTCGTCGACCTGTTGTCGGCGGAGGTACTGGAAGACCTCAAGCGTCATGATCAAGCGCTGCTGCGCCTGCGCCAGGCCGTCGAAGCCGGTCAGCGCCTGGGCCTGGTGCGCACCTTGCTGGACGAAGGTGCGCTGAGTGAAAAGCTGCTGTGTGCGCTGGCCAGCACTGAGCTGCAAGACCCGCTACGCCAGTATGTGAACGAACTGATCGACAAACTCACCGGCCCCTGCTCACCAAACCTTGCAACGCCACACGCACGGCGCACCACCCCACCCGGGCAGCAGCCATTACTGACCCCGCGCGAGCGCGAAATCCTCAGTCTGGTGGCCCAGGCCATGTCGAGCAAACGCATCGCCCACACCCTGGATATCACCCTGGAAACGGTGAAGTGGAACCTGCGCAATATCTTCGCCAAGCTCGGCGTTTCCAGCCGTTACGACGCCATGGTCCAGGCCCGCAACCAGAAGCTGATCGACTGACATCGGCCCGCCTGCCCCCGCTGCGGGGCAACGAAAAGCCATTTCTCGACAAACCTGCCGATCGGTTCCCCCCTCCATTGGGGAGGGGTGCGTGACGAGCAACGTGGATAGCATCCGGGTCATCAGTGCACACGATTGCACAACCGCCTGAGGAACTGGCATGCCACACGAGCGCGGCGCCACGGAGTCACCCGCCCACCCCAGCCAGCTGGCCGTCAGCCGGATCACCGCCCGGGATCTGGCCCTGCGCCTGGGGGTCGCTACTTCGACGGTCACCCGTGCCTTCGACGCCCAGTCGCGGATCTCCGCCGCAGTGCGCGCACGCATCCTGGCCATGGCCGATGAGCTGGGCTATCGGCCCAATGCCATCGCCCGCTCGCTGAACCGGCGGCGTACCGGCATCGTTGCCCTGGTGATGGGCGACATGAGCAATCCGTTCTACCCCGCAGTGCTTGAGGCGTTCTCCCTGCAACTGCGCGAGTCCGGCCAGCAATTGCTGCTGTTCGTGGTCCCGGCCGGCGGTGATGCCGACGCGCTGATGCCCCAGCTGCTGCAGTACCAGGTCGATGGCATTGTGGTCACCGCGGCCAGGCTGTCTTCGCACATGTCCGAGCTGTGCGCTCGCCAGGGGGTTGCCGTGGTGTTTCTCAACCGCCGCGTCGAAGACCCGACCGTCTGGTCGGTGTGCTGCGACAACCAGCGCATGGCCGCCGGGGTGGCCGAATACCTGGTTGGGCAAAAACGCCGCGCCTGCGCCTTCGTTTCCGGTGACCCGGACGTCTCCACTACCGCCGACCGCCTGCTCGGCTTCGAACAGGGCCTGGCGGTGCATGGTCAGGCGGTGGTTGCCCGCATCCACGGCGGGTACAGCTACGAAGGCGGACGCGCCGCAGCCGCCCACCTGTTCAGCGCCGGGCAGCCGGCCATCGACGCGGTGTTCTGTGCCAACGACGTCATGGCCCTTGGGGTGCTGAGTCACCTGCGCATGAACACTAGCCTGCGGGTGCCCGAAGACGTCGCCGTGGTCGGCTTCGATGACATCCTCGCCGCCGGCTATCCGGAGCATGGCCTCACCACCGTGCACCAGCCGGTCAGCCAGATGATCGCCTGCGCCATCCGCTTGCTGGGCGCAGGCCGCCCTGCTGGCAGCACCCCGGCGCTGTACGAAGTACCCGGGCACCTGGTGCGGCGCTCCACGGCTTAGCGCCACGCCCTTGCAGGTCAATAACAACAAGAACCATCAGGAGACAGGCATGAACCGCAGCGAAACCGCAGACGACCGCAAGCTCTATCGAAAAATCGGCTGGCGCATCATGCCGCTGCTGATGGCCGCCTACGTCGTGGCATTTCTTGATCGCATCAACGTCGGTTACGCGCAGTTGCAGATGAAAGAGACGCTGGCGTTCAGCGACGCCGTCTATGCGCTGGGCGCGGGTATCTTCTTCATCGGCTACCTGCTGTTCGAGGTGCCCAGCAACCTGATGCTTGAGAAGATCGGCGTGCGCAAGACGCTGCTGCGCATCATGGTCTGCTGGGGCGTGGTCGCCATGGCGATGATGTTCGTGCAGACCCCCACGCAGTTCTATGTGCTGCGCTTTCTGCTGGGCGCCTTCGAAGCCGGCTTCACCCCCGGGGCATTGCTCTACCTGACCTTCTGGTACCCGCCGGCACGGCGTGCGGGGATGATCGCGGTGTTCCTGCTCGGGGCTATCTTCGCCAGCCTGATCGCCGGGCCGCTGTCGGGTGCGATCATGAAATTCCTGGACGGTTTCAATGGTTGGCACGGCTGGCAGTGGCTGTTTCTGGTGCAAGGCCTGCCCGCCCCGCTGCTGGGCCTGGTGGCCTGGCGCGTACTGGTCGACCGTCCTGAACAGGCCCCCTGGCTAAGCGCCGAAGAGAAAGCCCGCCTGCGCGCACAACTGGACGCCGAGCAGCAGTCAGCGCTCAAGGCCAGCCATGCGTCGCTGCGCGACCTGCTCGGCGATACCCGGTTCTGGGCGTTGTCGCTGGTTTACGTACTCATGGTTGCGGGCACTTATGCCATGGCCTTCTGGACCCCCACGCTGATTCGCGGCTGGGGCGTCTCCGACCTGATGGAAATCGGCATCTACGCCACCCTGCCGCAGTTATGCGCGGTGGCCGGGGTGCTCTTGCTCAGCCGCAGTTCGGACCGCCTTCGCGAGCGGCGCTGGCATTTTTCCAGCGGCGCACTGGTGGCCGCCTGCGGCCTGGCGATCATCGTCCTGGCCCAGGGGCAACTGGGCGTCTCGCTGCTCGGCCTGTGCCTGGCCATGCTGGGCATCGCCTCGGTACCGCCGGTGTTCTTCGCCCTGGTCTCGGAATACCTGCCGCGCCCCTCGGTAGCGGTGGGCATTGCCCTGGTCAGCAGCATCGGCAACCTCGGCGGAGCGGTCATTCCTTCGCTCACCAGTGCCCTGAATACCGCCAGCGGCGGCACCACCTACAGCCTGTTCCTGGTCATGGGCCTGTACCTGCTCGCCAGTGCCATTGTGCTGCGGGTCGCCCGGCCTGCAGTGCCGACCTACCAATCCGCCTGAGGCGCGACCTCTGAAACCTGAAGGAGATCTACCGTGATTCAACACCTCAAAAAGGGGCAATCGGCCCAGGCCAAGGCCAGCGACCAGGCCCAGGTGCGCGCCACCGTCGAGGGCATCCTCAGCGATATCGAGCAGCGCGGCGATACGGCGGTACGCGAGTACTCGGCGAAATTCGACAACTGGACGCCGCAAAGCCTGCGTTTGAGCCAGGAACAGATCGACGCCTGCATCGCCAGCCTGCCGAAGCAGACACTCGATGACATCCTGTTTGCCCAGGCACAGATCCGCCGTTTCGCCCAGGTGCAGAAAGACTCGATGCACGATGTCGAAGTCGAGACCCTGCCCGGCGTAGTCCTTGGTCATCGCAACATCCCGGTCAACTCGGTGGGCTGCTACATTCCTGGCGGCAAGTACCCGTTGATCGCCAGCGCGCACATGAGCGTACTGACCGCCAAGGTCGCCGGGGTCAAGCGGGTGATTGCCAGTGCGCCGCCCTTCGAAGGCAAGCCCTGCGCGGAAATCGTCGCCGCCATGCACCTGGCCGGCGCCGATGAAATCTACTGCCTGGGCGGCGTCCAGGCCGTGGCGGCGATGGCGCTTGGCACCGAAAGCATCGCGGCGGTCGACATGATCGTCGGCCCGGGCAACGCCTATGTCGCCGAAGCCAAGCGTCAGCTGTATGGCCGCGTCGGTATTGACCTGTTTGCCGGCCCCACCGAAACAATGGTGATCTGTGACGACACGGTGGACGCCGAACTGGTTGCCGTCGACCTGCTCGGCCAGGCCGAGCATGGCCCCACCTCCCCGGCCTATTGCGTGACCACCAGTAAAACCATCGCCGAACAGCTCCCGGCCGCTATCGAGCAGGTGCTTTCACGCCTGGATACAGCACCGGTCGCCAGCGTCGCCTGGCGCGACTTCGGCGAGATCTACCTGTGCGACAGCGACGAAGAGGCGCTGGAAGTCGCCGAGCGCCTGTGCTCCGAGCATGTGCAGGTGATGACCCGCGACCCGGACTGGTACCACCAGCGCATGACCCGCTACGGCGCGCTGTTCCTCGGCCACCGCACCAATGTCAGCTATGGCGACAAGGTCATCGGCACCAACCACACCCTGCCGACCATGGGCGCCGGTCGCTACACCGGCGGGTTGTGGGTCGGCAAGTTCATCAAGACCCACACCTACCAGCGCGTGCTGACCGACGCCGCAAGCGTAATGATCGGCCAGTACTGCTCGCGGCTGTGCAGCTATGAACATATGTCGGGGCACAAAGAGCAGGCGGACATCCGTGTGCGCCGCCTGCAGCAGGAGGCTTGAAGCCATGAACAAACCCGTAGCGCAAGCGCGCAGCGCCTACCCCTACCTGCGTGACATCACCACACGCTGGATGGACAACGACGTCTATGGTCACGTCAACAACGTCATCTACTACAGCTGGTTCGACACCGTGGTCAACGGCTGGCTGCTGGAACAGAAGCTGCTGGACTTCGATCAGTGCCCGACCGTGGGCCTGGTGGTCGATACCCATTGCAGCTACTTCTCCTCGATTGCCTTCCCCGACCTGGTACGCGCCGGTTTGCGCGTGGCACGCCTGGGCAGTTCAAGCGTGTGCTACGAGGTCGGGCTGTTCGCCAACGACAACACCGAGGCCTCGGCCCAGGGCCACTTCGTGCATGTCTACGTCGACCGCGTGAGCCGCCGGCCGGTGCCGCTGCCAGCGGCGCTGCGCGATGCGCTGGAGACGCTGCAGGTTTTACCGGCGGATAAAGGAGAGCGCCGATGATCAGCTACCTGAAGCGGTTGCTGGCCGTACCCTGTCTAACCTGCCTGGCACTGGCCGCCCCGCTTGCCCATGCGCAGACAGCCAGGCCCAATATCCTGGTGATCTGGGGTGACGACATCGGTTGGCAGAATGTCAGCGCCTATGGCATGGGCACCATGGGCTACAGCACGCCGAACATCGACAGCATCGGCATGCAGGGCATCCGCTTTACCGACCACTACGCACAGCCCTCCTGCACCGCAGGCCGGGCCGCCTTCATCACCGGCCAATACCCGATCCGCTCGGGCATGACCACCGTCGGCCAACCGGGTGACAAACTCGGCCTGCAGGCCGCCTCGCCAAGCCTTGCCCAGGTGCTGAAAAGCGCCGGCTACAACACCGGGCAGTTCGGCAAGAACCATCTGGGCGACAACAACCCCAACCTGCCGACGGTGCATGGCTTCGATGAGTTTTTTGGCAACCTGTACCACCTCAACACCGAAGAACAGCACCAGTACACCGACTACCAGTACTACGCCAAAGACTATCCCGGCGGGCCGCAGGCCTATGCGAAGAAATTCCAGACCCGGGGCGTGCTGCATACCTTCGCCAGTGACCAGGACGACACCACTGTCGACCCCCGCTTCGGGCCGGTCGGCAAGCAGACCATCGAAGACACCGGGCCATTGACGATGCAGCGCATGGAAGACTTCGATGGCGCCGAAGTGATCCCCAAAGCCCTGGACTTCATGCGCAAGGCGCACGATCAGGACAAGCCCTTCTTCGTCTGGCTCAACACCAGCCGCATGCACCTCTACACCCACCTCAACGACAAATGGCGCCACGCCGCCGCGCAGTACACCCACGAAGACGATACCCAGGGCAGCGGCATGCTCCAGCATGACCATGACATTGCCCAGGTGCTCGCCTTCCTCAAGGATCAGGGCCTGGAGGACAACACCATCGTCTGGTACTCCACCGACAATGGTCCGGAGCATTCGTCGTGGCCCCATGGTGCAACCACGCCGTTTCGCGGCGAGAAGATGACCACCTACGAAGGCGGCGTGCGCGTGCCCTCGATGCTGCGCTGGCCGGGCGTGATCCAGCCGGGCCAGATCAAGAACGGCATCCAGGCGCATCAGGACATGTTCACCACCCTGGCGACCGCGGCCGGAGTGGCGGATGTCGCGGAGCGGATCCGCACCGAGAAAAAGCAGTACATCGACGGCATCAACAACCTCGAGTACTGGACCGGCAAGTCGCCGGTGAGCAAGCGCACCAGCATCCTTTACTACATCGAAAGCAAACTGACCGCGGTGCGCATGGGCCCCTGGAAGCTGCATTTCTCCACCAAGGAGGACTACTACGCGCAACTGGTACCGCGCTTCGCACCGTTGATGTTCAACCTGCGCAGCGACCCGTTCGAGAGCTACGACAGCAAGGACTCCTATGGCCAGCTGATTCAGAAATCCTCCTGGATTTCGGGGCCGATGGGCGAGCTGATCGGCGCGCACCTCAAGACCCTGGCCGAGTACCCACCGGTGCAACAGGCCAAGTCGTTTGACCGCTCGAACCTGGTACAGGACTTTTTGCAGAGCCAGAAGAAAACGCCCTGATCCCCGCACGGCAACGCCCACCCTACAGGGGTGGGCACTTCGTCCAGCCAATCTGTTGAACTTCGCGTCAGTGCTTGTGCACACAAGCTCCCTGTTCGCAGTCTTCATGAGCCTCAATAAAATCGGCCAAGGATCCAGTCATGAGTGAATACCACGCGCCCCTGCGCGACATGCAGTTTGTTCTCAATGAATTAGGCTACCTGGACCAGGTGCGGGAACTACCCGGCTGTAATCAGCTCGATACCGAGCTTGTCGAAGCCATTCTCGGCGAAGCCGGCAAGTTCGCCCACGGCGTGCTGTCGCCGCTGAACACACAAGGTGACCGCGAAGGCGCACGCTGGTGCGACGGCGAAGTGAGCACGGTCAAAGGCTGGCGTGAGGCCTACCAGCGCTTCATCGATGGCGGCTGGAACGCACTCTCCTGCAACCCCGAGTTCGACGGACAGGGGCTGCCACGGGTGGTGTCGGCGCTGGTGGAAGAGATGTGGAACGGCGCCAACCTGTCTTTCGGTCTATGCCCGATGCTCACCCGTGGCGCTATCGAGGCCATCGAGTTGCGCGGCTCGGCCTACCTGAAACAAACCTACCTGGCGAAGATGATCAGCGGTGAATGGACCGGCACCATGAACCTCACCGAGCCTCAGGCCGGTTCCGACCTGGCTGCGGTGCGCACACGCGCCGAGCCGGTGGGCGATGGCACCTACCGTATCAAGGGCCAGAAAATCTTCATCACCTATGGCGAACATGACCTCACCGAAAACATCGTCCACCTGGTGCTGGCCCGTACACCGGACGCGCCGGCCGGGGTAAAAGGTATCTCGCTGTTTGTCGTGCCGAAATTCCTGGTGCACAGCGACGGCAGCCTAGGCGCGCGCAACGATGTGCGCTGCGCATCCATCGAGCACAAGCTGGGTATCCACGCCAGCCCGACTGCCGTGCTGGCTTTCGGTGACCATGAAGGCGCCCTGGGCTGGTTGGTGGGCGAGGAAAACCGTGGCCTGGAATACATGTTCATCATGATGAACGCGGCCCGTTTCAGCGTCGGTGTGGAAGGCGTGGGCTTAAGCGAACGCGCCTACCAACGGGCGCGCGCCTATGCCCGCGAGCGGATCCAGGGCAGCGAGATCGGCGCAGTTGAGCGCAGCAACGTCGCGATCATCCGCCACCCGGATGTGCGGCGCATGCTGTTGTCGATGAAGTCGCGCACCGAGGCCATGCGCGCCCTCGCCTGCGCCGTCGCGGCAGCAATGGACTGCGCCGAGCGCCATCTGGACCCGGCGGTGCGTCAGGAATCCCAAGCGCTGGTCGACCTGATGATCCCGGTGGTCAAGGGCTGGAGCACCGAGAACGCCGTGGACATCGCCTCGCTGGGTATCCAGATCCATGGCGGCATGGGCTTTATCGAGGAAACCGGTGCAGCCCAGCACCTGCGCGATGCGCGGATCACCACGCTGTATGAAGGCACCACCGGTATCCAGGCTGCCGACTTGATCGGCCGCAAGGTCGCCCGTGATGGCGGCAAGGCCATCGGCCAGTTGAGCAAGCAGATTTACCGGGTGATGGAAGAGCTGGCCTGGACCGACGATCCGCAACTGCAGGCCAACGCCAGCGCATTGGCCCGGGCGCTGGTGGCGCTGAACGCCAGTGTCGAGTTCATCGTCAGCCACTTTGCCACGCAACCGGCCCGTGTCGCGGCCGGTGCCGTGCCGTTTCTGGAGCTGCTCGGTATCGTCGCCGGTGGCTGGCAGATGGCCCGCTCGGCGCTGGTCGCCCACCGCCAGCTCAAGGCCGGCAGCGACGATCAGGATTTCTATCGCGGCAAACTGCTTACCGCCCGGTTCTACGCGGATCAGCTGTTGGCCCAGGTCGAAAGTCTGTCTCGGGTCGTGGTTCAGGGGGCGGATGCTGTCTTGCAGATGGACGATCAGCAGTTCTGAACCCTGCCCGACCTGACAGAGGCGGGGTGTTTGGGTGTTGGGGTTGTTAGCTTATCCATTTTGTGTGGCGACGCTGGCGGCCCCTTCCGCCCTTACGGCGGGTCCCTTTTGTCATGGGACAGTTCCACCAAAACCGCTGGCTCCTGCATACGGCCCTACGCTGCGGTGCCTCCTGAAGTCGCAAAGTTACGGGTGGCGTCTGCACTGGCGCATCTTCGAAACCAGGCACTGGCGTAGCCATACTGATGCCATCGCGGGGCAAGCCCGCTCCCACCGGGTTAATTGGTCGCCCGGTGGGAGCGGGCTTGCCCCGCGATTGCGGACTGTCAGCCACATCGCATCGCGGGAAAATCCCGCTTCAACATGTTGATCTTGATCTTCATACACGCAAGTTCAGGCGCCGCGGACTGCGACTTCAGGAGGCCGAGCGGAGGTGCCTGTAGGGGCCGGTGCGCAGCACCTTCGGCGTAGCCGAAGAACGCGAGCCGTAGACTTGGCGAAGCAAGTCGTAGGCCGCGTGGCCCGAGTCGAGCGCTAGCGAAGGGACCCGGAGCGCAGCGTAGGGCCGGATGCAGGAGCGAGCGGTTTTGGTTCTTTTTGCCAAGACAAAAGGGACCCGCCGTAAGGGCGGAAGGGGCCACCAGCATCGCCACAAAAAATGGATAAGCCCACAGCCTCAACATCAACAACCTCTTGTCCCACCCCTTTGGGGGGGCGCACCACTCCCGGCAATTGGCTCTACTGATAGCGATCACAAACCGCTGGCCACCTAGGCGCCAGGACCTGTGCGAGAGACCACGATGACCGATGCACTGCTCAACGAACGCGAACTGAGTTTCCAACTCTATGAACTGCTCGACACCGAGGCGCTGCTGCAGCGTCCACGTTATGCCGAGCACGACCGTGCGGTATTTGACGCCACCTTAGAAACCGCTCGCGGCATCGCCGCCGAATATTTCGCCCCGCACAACCAGAAAGGCGACGCCCAGGAGCCCACCTTCGACGGTGAAAAAATCACCCTGATTCCAGAAACCAAGGTTGCCTGGGACGCCTTCGCCCAAGCCGGTTTCCTCGCCGCCCACCATGATGCCGACGACGGTGGCCTGCAGCTGCCGGAAGTCATCCTGCGCGCCAGCATGGCTTATTTCAATGCCGCCAATATCGCCACCGTGGCCTACTCGTTCCTGACCATCGGTGCTGCCAACCTGGTCAAGAGTTTTGCCAGCGACACCCTGCGCGAACGCTTTCTGCCAGCGATGCTCGATGGCCGCTTCAGCGGCACCATGGCCTTGACCGAACCGGGCCAGGGCTCGGCCCTTGGCGATCTGCGCACCCTCGCCCGCCCGGCCGACGATGGCAGCTACCGCCTGTTCGGGCAGAAGATGTTCATTTCCGGTGGTGACCACGAGCTGACCGACAACATCGTGCACATGGTGCTGGCGCGGATCGAAGGAGCTCCTGCCGGCACCCGTGGCATCTCGTTGTTTCTGGTGCCCAAGTACCTGGTCAACAGCAACGGTCAACGCGGCGAGCGCAACGACGTGGCCCTGGCCGGGCTGCTGCACAAGTTGGGCTACCGCAACACCACCTCGACCGTGCTGAACTTCGGTGAACAGGCGGGTGCGGTCGGTTACCTGGTGGGCGAGGCCAACAAGGGCCTGTCGTACATGTTCCAGATGATGAACGAAGCGCGTATCGGCGTGGCCCTGGGCGCTTCGGCGCTGGCCTACCAAAGCTTCATTCATGCCCTGGACTACGCCCGCGAACGCCCGCAGGGCCGCCTGCCAGGCGCCAAGGATCCGTTGTCGGCACAGGTGCGTATCGTCGAACACGCCGATGTGCGGCGCATGTTGCTGCAGCAGAAGACCTACGCCGAAGGCAGCCTGGCGCTGTGTCTGTATGCCAGCAGCCTGTACGAAGACGCCCATACCGCAGCCGAGGAGCAAACGCGCCGCGATGCCGGCGAACTGCTCGACCTGCTGATTCCGATGGTCAAGTCCTACCCGTCGAAGTACGGCGTTATCGCCTCGGACATCGGCGTACAGATCCTCGGCGGCTCCGGCTACATCCGCGAGTACCCGCTGGAGCAGTACTACCGGGACAATCGCCTGAACCCCATCCATGAAGGCACCGAAGGTATTCACGGCCTTGATTTGCTCGGGCGCAAGCTGCAACAGAACGGCGGCACAGGTTACCGTCTGTTCTGCGAGCGGGTCCGCCGCACCCTCGACGAAGCCGGGCGCGACGAGCGCTGCGCCGCCCTTGCCTACCTGTTGAGCGGCGCCGTGGATCGCTTGCAGGATGTCACCGAAAGCCTGCTGGCCCAGGTTGCCGCCGACGCCAATCGCGGCCTGTCCAACGCCACTGCGTACCTGGACCTGTTCGGCCGCGTGCTGGTGGGCTGGCTCTGGTTGCGCATGGCACTGGTCGCCAGCCGCGCCTTGGGTGCCGGGGCAGTAAATAGCGAAGCCGACTTCTATAACGGCAAATTGCAGGCGGCACGTTACTTCATGGATTGGGAACTGGCCGGCATCGATGCCCAGGCCCGCCTGCTCGCCAGTGCCAACCGCACCAGCGTTGACATGCAGGACCAGTGGTTCTGAGCCCGTCCCCCTCATTAGCGCTACAAAGGAGTCACCATGAATTCTCTGGTTACCTATCAGGTGGAAGACAACCTGGCCCTGATCGGCCTCGCCCGTCCGCCGGTCAACGCCCTCGGCCAGCCGCTGCGCGCCGCCCTGCTGCAGGCATGCGAACAGGCCAACAGCGATCCTTCGGTGCGTGCCATCGTCATCTTCGGCGCCTCGGGGCTGTTCTGCGCCGGCGCCGATATCACTGAATTCGGCAGCCCGGCATCCTTTGCCACACCGAATCTGCCCGACGTCCTGCTGCGCCTGACCCGGCTCGACAAGCCTCTGGTTGCTGCCATTGGCAAACTCGCCCTGGGTGGCGGTCTTGAGCTGGCCCTGGCCTGTGGTTATCGCATCGGCGAACCGCAGACCCGCGTCGGCTTGCCGGAAATCAACCTCGGCCTGCTGCCCGGTGCCGGTGGAACCCAGCGCCTGCCGCGGCTGATCGGGGTACAAGCGGCACTGGAGATGATGATCAGTGGCGCCCAGGTCCCGGCCAAACGCGCCCTGGAGCTGGGGATTGTCGACCGCCTCGCCGACAGCGCCGAACAGCTGCTTGCCAGCGCCTGTGCCTATGCCCGCGAACTGATCGCCAACGGCGCTCCGGCCCGCCCGAGCGAGCCTTTTGCCGATCCGGCCAAGGGTGTGGCTGCAGACTTCTTCGAACGTTACTGCGTCGAGCAGGAGCCGCGCTGGAAAAGCCGGCTGGCGCCGCGCCTGGTGTTCTCGGCGGTGCAAGCCGCCTGTTTGCTGCCGCTGGAGCAAGGCCTGGCACGCGAACTGGCGCTGTTCAAGCAGGCTGAAGCCTCGCGCCAGTCCGAGGCCCTGCGCCATGTATTCTTTGCTGAACGCGAGGCCGGCAAGGTGCCCGGAATCGACGCCAGCACACCGTTGCGCCCGATTGCCAAGGTCGCCGTGATCGGCGCCGGCACCATGGGTGGCGGCATCGCCATGAACTTCGCCAATGTCGGTATTCCGGTAATCCTCCTGGAACGCCAGGGCGATGCCCTGGACCGCGGCCTGACCCAGATCCGCCAGACCTACGGCATCAGCGTCAAGCGCGGCAAGCTCAGCGAGGCCCAGCTGGAGCAGCGCATGGCACTGCTGAGCGGCACCCTGGATTATGCCGACCTGGCCGACGCCGACCTGGTGATCGAGGCGGTGTTCGAAAAACTGCAGATCAAGCAGGAGGTGTTCCGCACCCTCGACCGCGTGTGCAAGCCGGGCGCGATTCTCGCCACCAATACCTCGTCGCTGGACGTCGACCAGATCGCCGCCGTGACCTCGCGCCCGCAGGACGTGATCGGCCTGCACTTCTTCAGCCCGGCCAATGTCATGCGCCTGCTGGAAGTGGTCAACGCCCGGGAAACCGCCGCCGATGTGCTGGCCACCACACTCAAGATGGGCCGCAGCATCGGCAAGATCCCGGTGGTTTCCGGTGTCTGCTTCGGCTTTATCGGCAACCGCATGCTTGAGCCCTACGCCCGTGAAGCCCACCGCCTGGTGCTCGAAGGCGCCACCCCGGCGCAAGTGGATGGCGTGCTCACCGGGGTGGACCTGAACATGGGTGTGTTCAGCATGCTTGACCTGGCCGGCATCGACGTCAACTTTCTGGTACGCGATGCCAACCGCGCTGCCATCGCCCACGACGAGAGTTACTGCCGTGTCGGTGATGAGCTCTACGCGCTTGGTCGCTACGGCCAGAAAACCGGGCGCGGTTTCTACCAGTATGAAGGTCGCGAACGCCACAATGACTACGAAGTGGTCGCGCTCGCCGAGCGCCTGGCCGGTGAGCTGCATGTCACCCGCCGCCCCGTCGACGATGGGGAAATCCATGCCCGTTGCCTGTTCATGTTGATCAACGAAGGCATCCAGTTGCTCGATGAGGGTATCGCCTTGCGCTCGGGGGATATCGACCTAGTGTGGATCAACGGCTATGGCTTCCCGGCCCATCTTGGTGGCCCGATGCACTACGCCGAGCAGTACGGCCTGGACAAAGTGCTGGCCGGCATCCGCCACTATCGCGATTCGCTGGGTGACTATGGCCGGATGTGGTTTACCCCGGCGCCATTGCTCGAACGCCTGGTGGCCGCCGGCAAAACCACCATCGAACGCATCTGATGCATCAGGTAGGCGCCACGCTGGCGCCTGCCCCTCGCACAAACAGGATTAGCCCATGCAAGAAGACATCACCTCTCCCTTCTCCCTGAGTGGCCGAACCGTGCTGGTCACCGGCGCGTCCAGTGGTATCGGCGCCCACCTCGCCCGCGTTGCCAGCCGTGCCGGTGCGCGGGTGGTTCTGGCCGCACGCCGCGTGGAACGCCTGCACGAACTGGCCGAAGCGCTGCGCCAGGACGGTGGCCAAGCCCTGGCAGTGGCCATGGACGTCACCGATCGGGCCAGCGTCGAAGCCGCCTTCGACGCTGCCGAAGCCGCGTTCGGCGTTGTCGACGTGGTGCTCAACAATGCTGGTGTCGGCAATGGCCAGCGCGTGCTTGAAGTCAGCGAGCAGGACTGGAGCCACATGCTGTCGACCAACCTCGACGGCGTCTGGCGCGTGGCCCAGTGTGCAGCGCAACGTCTGGCGCGCGCCAAGCAGGGCGGCAGCATCGTCAACATCGCCTCCATGCTCGGCCTGCGCGTTGGTACCGGCTACAGCCATTACTGCACGGCGAAGGCCGGCGTGGTGCAACTGACCAAGTCGCTGGCGCTGGAGCTGGCCCGTTATGACATTCGGGTCAATGCCATTGCACCGGGCTACTTCATCACCGAAATGACCGACGGTTACTTCGACAGCGAACAGGGTCAGGCGTACATCCGCAACGCCGTGCCGATGCGCCGCCTTGGACGCCTGGAGGAGCTTGAAGGACCGTTTTTGCTGTTGGCCAGCCAGGCCGGGGCCTATATGTCAGGGTCGGTATTGGCGGTGGATGGCGGCCAATTGGTGGGGAGTTTGTAAGGCTGCTTCCCGGTGGGAGCGGGCTTGCCCCGCGATTGCGGTTTGTCCGTCACACCGCATCGCGGGGCAAGCCCGCTCCCACAGAATGCCCACTCACCTCAAAAGGCGGGATGTGCCTCAGGCAACTTCCACGAGCCATCCAGCACCGCCTTGGCCGGCTGATAGAAGCGCACCATGTAGTTCCAGCCCGGCATGATCGGCAAGCAGTTGGCAACCGTCGCCTCGCATCCGCCAAAGCGAACCAACACCTTACCGTCCTCACCTTTGCGTGCAGTGAGGTTGTTCAGTGCGTAGGCTTCCTGGGCATTCTTCTGGAATTGCCCCTGCGCGTTGTAAACACTGATGGACCAGAAAGCCCCTGCAGGCACATTGGAAACATCCAGCTGGTACGGGGTCTTGCCATCATTAAGCTGCGGCGTGACAACCTGGTAGTAAGCATCCTTCTCCGGGTTACCACCCCAGGCCATGGCACTGCCGATCAGGTGGCGTACCGGGTCAACGTCTTCACGCTTGCCGAACATGCCGCGCGAGTCTTCAAGGGTCGAGCCCAGCGCCAACAACGCCTTGCGTATGTGCGCGCGGCTGGCTTCGTCCCAGTTCGGCACCTGGAACTGCCCAGGCCCGCCGTCCTGCCTGGCGACGATGGCATCCTGCAAGGCGGCAATCTTGGTCAGGTCCTGCGGGTCGGCGGGGTTGATCAGGGTCCGTACGCCGAACATGACATAGCGGGTGGACACATCCGCGCGGTTGAGGCGGTACTCCCCTGCCCCATAGTGAACGCCGATGACCTGGTGATCCTCGTCGATCATCACCAGCGACATGAAGCGCCCGCCGGCGTCTGGCAGGGTCACGCTGACAGGGCCGGCGTCCATATCGAACACCGCGGTTGAATACAGCGTGTCGCGGTTCGGCCGGATCACGGTCGGGCGGTCCACCGGAATCAGGTTGCGCCAATGGGAAAACGTGCCAAAACCGCCGCGTTTGGCGGTCAGGCCGAAGTAACGGTCGGTCTCGGCGCGGGCGAAGTTGTCGACGGTGACCGGCACCGCCGCCGTTTGCAACGCATCGCTATGCGCTACCGGCAGGTAGGCGCCGTACAAGGCGATAGCCGCCACCAGTGCTTTCAATTCATTCATTGTTGTTGTCCTTATGATTGCAATGACCGCGGCGCGCTGGCCGCGGTCTTGACGCCTCTCAGAGCCTGACCAGCGCCGGAGGGAAATAGTCGCCAGCGGCTACCACACCCTTGGCGCCGTAATAGCGCAGGATCAGCCTGAACGGCTGGCCCGCAGCGGTAGGCAGCCAATTGCCCTGGCTCGCGCCTGCCGGCTGTTGCGGACCGAAATAGAGGGTCAGCGAACCGTCGGCGTTGTATTTCAGGTCGGATTGGTTGTTGAGCAGAAAGCGCCCTAGCGCGTTAGGCAACACGCGGAAGTTTTTCGCATCGGTGGCGGTGATCGACCAGAAGTAGCGGGCAAAATTTTGCGGCAACTGGTCAGCCGGAATCGTCAGCGAATAGCTTTGGCCACCGTCAAGCACCTCGCCGCTGCCCGCTGCGGCCGCACGGAAGTAGTGAACCTCCTGCTGGGTGTTGGCCCAGATGCCGCCATAGTCGACCAGGGTCCGGGTCAGGAAGTCGCTGCCGTAGGCGCCGGAGACTGCCGGGCGCACCCAGCCATTGCGTACGGTTCCCGGCCCGATCGTAGCCGCCGACCTGGCCAGTGCAGGATAGGTACGGGTTTTGATCTGCTGATCGATACGTGCGCGCGTGGCCGGATCTGCAACCTGCGCGGCGATTGCCCGGACCCTGGCCTGCACGGCTTGCATGCCGGGGTTCAGGTCCGGCTCCTGCAGGGCAGCTTCAGCCTTGTCGAATGCCTCGACGCCAGGCAGCTTGTTCAGCTCGAACATCAGCGCCTCGGGGACCGCCGGAAGCGTTGGCGTGCCGGTAGGACGCAAGGTGAACTGCTGCTGCAGCTGCTCGGCTTGCCTGGCATCGGCGCCCAGCTCCACCCGCGACAGCACGCGGGCGGTGCGCACCAGCAGATCGATACGTTTGACGCCAGCGGGCAGCGTCACCTTTGCGTCCTTCAGGCAGACCGCAAAGTCGCCAAAAGGATGATCGGGCTGACTGCGCTCATTGATATTGGCCAGTGTCTCGCCCCAGCCATTGAGGAACTGCACTGTGTAGTAGCGATCGACGATTTTCGGCACCGAGATCTGCGCGCAACTGCGCTCGTCCAGGGCTAGCCAAGCTTCCGAGTACGCGACATCAAGGTTGGGATTGGGCCAGTCCACGGCTCCTGGCTTGCGGTGCACAAGCTGGTTCCACTGCATCCCTTGCTGAAAGTCCAGCTGCTGTTGGCGCAGCACCAGCAGGCGACCCAGCAAATAGATATAGGCGTCACTGACCTCCTGGTCCGAGAACGCCTGCGTTTGTGGCGCAGTGACGGTTTCACTGGCGTGGACAAAAGATGACTGCAACGCGGCCGTCAGGCAGGAAACTGCAAAAACGCCTCCGGCAAGCGCCAGTCGCGATGATCGTTTCATTATTATTCTCCGTGGTAATCCATTATCTGCAGCACCCGCAGCTTATGCATGAGACAGACGGGTTCCACACCTCTCCTTTGGGGTGGGCACCAGGATGCAAGGGTATCTTGCAGCCGCAGCGCTCCAGCGTTCGGGCTGTGGCAGGTCGGGACGCGGGAAAAATCGACGCAAACGCTTACAATTGATTGCATTTCTGCCCATCAGACAGACCCCTCAGGCTATGGCTCTCGACCCTCCCACGCTGTTGATCCTTTCTATCGCCCTCGCCGCGGCGGCCGCCCTGTATCTGGCGGTCGAATGGCGCAGCATTCGCGAATCCTCGCTGCTGTTCTGGAGCGCAGGCTTTGCCACCATCAGCGTCGGCTCGACCCTCGCCCTGCTGCGTATCAGTGGCCTGCTGCTGATCGGCATCTGGTTCGCCAACGGCCTGCTGGTGCTGGCCCATTGGCTATTTCTGATGGGCGTCGCGCGCGTCACCCAAACTCGTCTGTCACGCGGTTGGTACCTGGTCTTCGTCACCTGGCTGGCGCTGCTGCTACTGCCGAGCGAGCCATGGTGGTCGAAGGTCATGTTGATGGCCAACTCGCTGCTGGTTGCCGTGCTGGCGCTCAGAGCCAGCTTGCTTCTGCGCCCCCATGGCAAGTCATTGAGCGTTGGCGCCGTGCAATTGCGCTATGTATTGCTGATCCACGGCCTGTTCTATCTGGCCAAGGCCCTGACCGCAGTGATTCCCGGCACACTGATCGATCTGGCGGCGTTTCATGGCGAGATCATCCAGATTTCGCTGGTCGAAGGCGCGATGGCGATCATGTTGATCGCACTGTCGATGACCGGTACCGAGCGCCACCGCCGTGAAGCGCGCATAGCGCGGCTGGCCGCACGCGACCCGCTGACCTCCCTGTACAACCGCCGCGCCCTTGAAGTGCGGGCGCCACGCTTGCTCGAAGGTGTTTCGGCCACGCGCCCAGGCGCCTTGATGCTGATCGACATCGACAACTTCAAAGGCGTCAACGACCTGCACGGCCATCTGGCCGGCGACCGCCTGCTCATCGCCCTGAGCGAGATGATTCGTTCGCACCTGCCCGAAGGCGCGCTGGCCGCCAGACTGGGCGGTGACGAGTTCGTCATTGTCCTGAGCAATACCTCACCGCAGCGCATTGTCGAGCTGGGCAATACCTTGCGCGAGCGCTTTCAGCAGACGGCCTCAGCCTCGTTCGTCACTCCCGATGCCGTGACCCTGAGCATCGGCGCCACCTTGTTCGACCAGCCGCCGGCAAGCCTGGCGGCATTGATCGAGCAAGGTGATGCGGCGCTCTACGAATCCAAGCGCGGTGGGCGCGACAGTGTTCGTCTGGTGGAGCGTACGGTGGCGGGTGTTTGAAACTATTCCCGGTGGGAGCGGGCCTTGCCCCGCGATCGGGCGCGAAGCGGCCGTAAAACCTGAACTCACGGTACAACTGTCACACCGGGCCGGCTGGGTTCGCTGCCGCTTTGCGGCAGATCGCGGGACAAGGCCCGCTCCCACAGCTCCTCTCGTGTCGATAGCGCCAACATTTCGGCTGCCGTGCAGCGTAGCACTGAAGATCGCAAGCCGAACTGGAGGACGATCACATCGCGCTCCAGCCCGCTACGGTTGGCTGTCCCCCCGTGCAACGTGGCTGAATGTAGTGCCAGGCAACTACCGACGGGCACGTCCGGGCATAGCGCTGTGTCGGTCACGGTATCGGTAGTCAGATGAGAACCCGGCACCACTGCGGTACCGCCATTTAGGGCTGACATGAACTGCAGCGGGATCAGCAGACGTACGGTGCGACCATCTTCACTGGCGAAGTAGGTGTTGCCCCCATCTCGATGCCAGCCTATGGCAGGCCCTGTTTCACCGGGTTTGCGGGTCAGGTTGGCAAAGTGAAAGAGCAGATCGCAAGGCGCGCAGTCGAACAGCTCGGCAACACGGTCCCAGATCGATTGCTGTGAGATAAACCGCGCAAAGCGGGGCTCAAGGCCGATAAGGTCACTGATGATGAACGGCTCATGCGTGCACGCTTCAAGCTCGATGCCCGGGTTGCGCTGCGGATGGCGACGCCCCGCATCACCGATGCTCAACCCCGCCGACAACACCATCTCTTCACCTTGCCTGTACCGGTCTATCAGACCGTCGACGAGGTCACGAGCCAGCGCCAGCTCGTTGTCACAAACAATTGAAGGGATTACCGCATAGCCTTGCGAGGCAAATCACTGTCCTTGTGTTCAATCCAATCCCGCTTGCAAGATCCGTTTGTCAGGTGGCGCGAGACTAGCCTTGAATGGCACGCAAGTCCATTTACAGGCGCAGCGCAAGTCTGCAGGATTGCTTGCCGCCGCCCTGCGCGGTCAGGCTATGATCAAGCAATTTGAACCGGACCTCCTGGCCTATGCCCGTTGACCTACAAGCGCTCTACCCCAAACTGATCCACCTGATGCTAGACACGGTGTTCGTGGTCGATCGGGACAACCAGATTGTCTTTGTCAGTGATGCCTGCGAAACCCTGCTCGGTTACCGGGCCGTCGAGCTGATCGGCACCCCGATCACCGACTACATCCACCCTGACGACCTGTCGGTGACACGGGCCTCCATCATCCGGGTCATGAACGGGCATTCCCACGTCGATTTCCGCAACCGTTACATCCGCAAGGATGGCGGTGTCGTGCACATTCTCTGGGCGGCCTTCTGGTCCGATGAGGTGGAGGCGCGGATCGGTGTCGCGCGGGACGTGACCGCCCTCCGCCAGGCCGAGGAAGAATTGCGCTTCATGGCCCATCACGATCCGCTGACCGCGCTGACCAACCGCTCGCTGTTCAATGACCGGCTGGACTCGGCCCTGCGCGCCGCACATCGCCACAACAACATGCTGGCGTTGCTGTTCCTGGATATCAATGACTTCAAGGGCATTAACGATGTGCATGGGCATGCAATGGGCGATCAGGTGCTGTGCATGGTTGCACGACGGCTGCAAGCCTGCGTCCGTGAGACGGACACCGTGGCGCGGATGGGCGGCGATGAGTTCACCGTGCTGTTGACGGATATCCAGTCGCAGGAAGCCGTTGCCGAGAAGGTGGCGCAGATTCTCGCGACCATGGCCGAGCCGCTGGGTGCTGAGTTTGGCGCGATCAACATGCCGTCCTGCAGTATCGGCGTGGCCTTTTATCCTGCGGATGGGGAAGATGCCGATACGCTGCTCAGCCATGCCGATGGCGAGATGTACCGGATTAAAAGGCAGCGTTCGTCGGCGGCTGGGTAGCGAGCCTGCTGGATACCGTTGGCAATGCACGGTGGGATTGAGTCTGTTGGCAAGGTCCGCTATCGGTTTCGGCCCCTCGCCAACGGCAGCATTGGTGATCGAAGAGGTCATTCTGCGCTTTGCGCGCAACGCACGCCTCGGCGAACAAGCCGGTTTCACCGGCGTGGAAATCCACGCCGCCCATGGCTATTTATTGAGTCAGTTCCTTTCGCCGCTGACTAATCAAAGAACGGATGAGTGGGGCTGCCCCCTAAGGTGGTTGAACGGCTCAACGATCTGGGTGTGGATTTGGTGGAGTTATCAGGTGGCAGTTACGAAGTACCCGCCATGCAGGGTGAGGCGCGCGATGCTCGCACCCTGGCTCGCGAGGCCTATTTCGTTGGGTTTGCCCGTGACATCCGGACCGTCGCCAGGATGCCCGTGATGGTCACCGCAGGCGTACGTCGACGTCCCGTTGCTGAAATGGTTGTCCAGAGTGGTGTGGACATGGTGGGTATCGGAACGGCGTTGGCCATCGATCCTCACCTACCTCGTGATTGGCTCCAAGGTAAAGACAATGCCCCTCAATTGCCGCCGATCACCTGGAAAAACAAAGCCGTCGCGTCCTTGACCAACATGGCGCTCGTCAAGTTCCAACTGCGCAAACTCAGTGAACTTAAAAAGACTGATCCACGCGTGTCACTGTTACGCGCACTGATCTTGCAACAGCTCGCCACGGCATGTCGCACCCGTCAATATCGGCGGTGGGTAGCAAAACGTTCGACGTGACTCGATACCCATTTCAATCTCAACGATCCAAGGGTGCTTTGAACCGGAAATCAGGTTTCACCGAATAACCAAAGGTGCCACGCATGGAGCACGCTTGCGCTGGCTTGGCACCGATGGCCAACTGACGATTCAGAGCCCGACGGCCACCTCGCGCAACTCATTGCCCTCGCGCAGCACGAAGATGGCGCCTAAGCCCTGGTGTTCGGCCAGCACCCGGCCGCGTTCCAGCCCAAGCACCATCAGCGCCGTGGCCCAGGCATCGGCGTACATGCAGCTGGTGCATAGCACCGAGACCGAGGCCAGGTTGCTCTGCAGGGGCTCGCCGACTGCCGGGTCGATGGTGTGCGAGTAGGTCTTTCCGTCCTGCTCGCGCCAGTGCCGGTAATCGCCGGAGGTGGCGATGGCGATGTCGGACAGGTCGAGCGCGCCCAGCACCTCACGCCGTCCCCTGACCGGCCGCTCCAGTGCCACCCTCCAGTCACTACCGTCGGCCTTCACGCCACGGGCGCGCATTTCGCCGTCGATACCCACCAGGTAGGCGTCGATGCCGTGCGCCTCCAGGCAGCGCGCCATCTCGTCCACTGCAAAGCCCTTGGCGATGCCGTTCAGGTCCAGAGTCAACGGGGAATGCTTGCGCACGCGCTTGAGCGCGGGGTCGATTTCCAGTGCCTCGCTGGCGCGCACAAGTCGGCCTGGAGTGCGGCCACTGGACCGCTGCGGACCGAAGCCATAGGCCTTGATCAGTTCGCCGACCGAAATCTCGAAGGCCCCCCCGGAGGCGGCGCTCACCTGCAGTGCGCTGACGAGCACCCAGAGCAGTTCGTCGGGCACTGCCAGCAACTGCCCGCAGGGCGCGGCGTTCAGGCGCATCAGGTCGGAGTCCGGCTTCCAGATCGACATCTGCCGGTCGACACTATCCACCGCCGCCTGAAGCGCGGTGCCGATGGCGGCGGTATCGAGCCCGTCCGGAGCCTGCAGCACGGCACTGAAGCGCGTGCCCATGGTGGCTCCGCTCAGGTTGTAGCGCAGCTGTTCAGTAGACATCCTCGCGATACCTCCCCTGTAGACGGAACTGTTCGACACTACTGCCCTGCCCCTGTAGCAACGGTTCGATCACCTCGCGGACGCCAGCCGCCATCTCCCGCGAGCCGCAGACCAGCACCTGGGCGCCCTGCTGAAACAGTATGGCCAGACGCTGTGCGTCCTCGCGCAGGCGATCCTGCACATAGCGCGGCTGCGGCCCCTGGGAAAAGGCCAGGCTAAGCCCGGTCAGGCGGCCATCGGCCAGGTATGCTTCCAGCTCACGTTCGTAGAGGAAGTCCGACTGCGGATGGCGTCCGCCCCAGTACAGGTGAATCGAGCGCTGGTTGGCGTTCTTGCGCACGAAGCCGATCAGCGGGGCAAGCCCGGTGCCGGCACCGACCAGGATCACCGGGTGCCGACCCGCTGCGGGGCGAAAGTCCGGGTGCGCCTGAATGAAGCCCTCAAGGCAGTCGCCCGGCCGCAGTTCGTGCAGGCGACTGGAACAGAGCCCGCCCGGCTGCCTGCGCACACAGATTTCCACGGCCTCGTCCTCGTCGCTGCTGGCGATCGAGTAAAAACGCGGCGCATGACCATCGCCCGGGCGGATCGCCAACAGGTCGCCTGGCATGAAACGGGCACGACGCTGCCAGAGACGCGCCAGGCCACGCGGGCGCGGCTCGGGCTGCTGCGCAAAGCGCAGGATGGCCGCCGGCGACTCGCTCTGCTCGCCATAGAGCTCCCGGCTGAGCAACTGCAGGCGCTGCAGGGCCACATGCGGCTGCGCCGGAACGAGCTGCAGCGCGCAACCCAGCCACTCGCCCAGGTTCTGCGCCAGTTTCTGAAGCGCCGCCGGCTCAGCACGATCGATGCACTGCAGCGCCAGCGAAGACGCAAAACCTTGCCGTTCAAGCTGCTGCTCCACCTGCTGGGCAAAGCCGCAAAAATGCTGGAAACGCGAGTCGCCAAAGCCCACCAGGGCGGTTTCCAGATCTTTCGACGGCCGGCTGCGCTTGAGCCGCTCGAGAAACTCGCTGGCCGACTCGGGCGCCTGGCCGTCGCCATAGGTCGAGGCCAGTAACAGCAGGTGACTGGCCTGCGGATAGTGAGGCTGCAACTGATTCATGCTGGCGACGTGCACCCGTTGACCGGCCGCCTGCAGCTGCGCATGCAGCTGGCGGGCGTAGTGCCAGGTGCTCCCGCCTTGGCTGCCGACCAGCAGGATGACCTGCGCCTGATCGGCAGGGGCATTACCGTGCAGATCGCCGATCAGCCGCTTGCGCCGCCACCAGGCCTGCAGGCCCGAGCCGGTGAGAAACAGCAGCGCCACACTGCTGGCCGCGAGCACCAGCGACCAGAACACCGAACTGGCGCCGGTGTGTAGCGTGTAAGCGGTTTCATACAGACGCTGGGGCAGGCCGTAACGCTGATAGCTGATCCACTGGCCACTGGCGGCATTGACGAAGCCCTCACCGGTCGCCGTGCGCAGGCTGTAGTAGTTGCCCTCCTGGCTGTCGCGGGGAAAGTCCAGTTCACGCAGTTCTTCCAGCGCCAGATGGCGCAGCACCGGCAGGCTGCCCAGGGCGGTGGCCAGCGCCGAATAGGCGGCCTCGGGGTAGTCCGGACCGACCTCTTCATCGCCACCGATCAGCGCCAGACTGCTAGCCGACAGGTACAGCCCGCTCAGCGCCAGAAGCGCCAGGACCGGTAGCGTCCAACGCGCCACCACCGTGTGCCAGTGCGACAGGCCCCTGCCCGGTGCAATCGGCAGCAGCAGCCGGCGCCAGCCACCCAAGCGGCGGGCCAACAGCCAGGCCCCGCTCAGGCTGAGCAGCAGCAGGCCCAGCACGGCCAGGCCGCTCAGCCAGCGTCCGGCCGCGCCAAGCAGCAGCTCGCGGTGCAGGTCGCGGATCCAGTCCATCAGGGCGGAAGATTCATAGGGACCAATCACCGCGCCGCTGGCCGGATCGACCCGCAGCACGCCGCTGTTTTCGGCCGTGCTGTATCTCACGTGCAGTTCGCCACTGGGCACGCGTTCGATGCGCTCGATGCCCCGCACGGTTGCAGCGATGCGCTCGGCAATCTGCGCCACGCTGTCAGGGGACGTCGGTGCCTGCAGCTGTTTGAGCAACTGGCTGCTGGCAAGGCCAAGGCCGGTCACGGCCGAGATCAGAAGGAGAAGCCCCAGCGCGAGGCTGGCAACCAGATGGATGCGCTGCGACATGACCAGCCTCCTCAGAACCGATAGCCGAAGCGGTCGACATAGCCCTGCGCACTGCCTTCCACCGAGCTGGCCTGTGCGGTCAGCGGCAGCCTGATCTCGGCGCGGTTGTCGCGCTTGTCCTCGACGGCGCTGTCGATACGGATCTCGTATCCTGCGTCGATCAAGGCATCTTCGAGCTCGACAGCTACCTCCAGCGTTTCGCCGCTGCCGACGCTGGCGCCGGTGAGGCCGTCGTATTCAGAGCGCTGGTTGCCTGAACGCACCCAGCCCGGCAAATGCTTGTAGTACTTGGCCTTCTTGCCGGCCACCCAGAGAGTGCGCTGATAATGGCCCTGGGCATCGGTGATGTAGATGGCCAGATAGGCTTCGTTGCCCCGGTATTCCTTGAGGGTGGTCTGCAGGGTGATTTCACGGGCTTGGGCGGCGACCGGCAGCGCGGTGGCGCCAGCCAGTGCGAGGGTGATGGCGGTCTTGTGCATGGTGAACCTCTCCAGAAAGGATGGTTCGAGCTTAACCGGCCAACCTGAAACCAACCTGAATGGCCCGACCCACGTGGTTAAGATCGTCTTAAGGCGCGTCAGCTAGGCGAAAATGCCACTGAGAGAAATCCGCTATACCTCGGGCCGTCCTAGCGACGTCTGCTACCGCCGTTCTGGGCTAGAGGTGAATGTTAAAAAACCGTTGGCTATTTTTGCGTTGGCTAACCCGAGCTTTCCCCTGTTTATCGGTCTATCTGGATAAGCCCATAGCCCGGTAAGCGCGACACGAAGGATTCCCGCCGCCAGATGGCCACACATCCATTGTCCCTCAGCGGTTGTCTTCGCTCATGAAACTCCATGTCCCACGGATGGTGCTCTTCGGCCTGCTCGCGTTTGCGGCAGTGGGCGCGGCATCAGCAACACAAAGGAAGACCGCAACCCCTGCTTTCGCCAGCGGTCCGAGCGCCGGCCGAGGCTGCCGGTAACCCTTAGCCGAGTTTGGCCAGTATCGCCGACAAGCAACCAGGGCCGTTGCTTGCCCATGACGACCGTTACTGGCACGACCGTAGAGACGATTGGCGTCGGGATGATTGGCGCAGAGACAACTGACGCAGAGAGTAAGCCCGCCGGGAAGCCGAACGCCGTCGTGATTGGGAACGCCATCATGATCGGGCGATGCGCCACCGCTGCGAGAACGATCACCGCTACTACCGTCGCTAGTGCAAGCTAGCCTGGCGGATTGAGGACAAACAGGTCCCCTCCCACACTCAGATCACCGCGTCTACGGCTCTGCGCCGCCGAGTCGTAGACGATCAGCAGTAGCTCCCTACCCTGCTCACCGCTATCGAACAGGCACATACCCTCAGCATGATCGTCGCCTTGCCCGAACGGCACTTGCAGCACGGTTTCCAATTGATCGGTAAACACCTCGCTTTCCTCGCCGAACGCAAAGCCGCCACGCCAGCGAAAGACCGTTACCAGACCGTCGAGGTTCATGGTTGGGCCGGCGAGGATCAGCAGATCGTCGCCAATGATGCACAGGTCACGCACACCCAGGCCGTTCAGGGCGAAGAAGTGTTTGCGGTAGCGGCGTCCATCCGGGCCGATCTTCTTGAGCACCAGCGTGTCAGTCGAGCCGTCCTTCAGCTCGGGCTCGATCTCCAGCAGCACGACCCAACCGCGAAGGACTGGACCGCGCAAACCCAAAAACAGGCGCGGGCCGATTACCGCCAACCCTTCGACATCGAAACCGTTGTCTTTGCCCGGAATGCGCAAGAAGTCGCGCAGTTGATCATCTTCTGCAATTTCCGCTGTCAGGCCGTTACCGAGCTTGTTGCCATGCAGCTGCGCCGCCGTGCGTCCATCGGCAGCTACCTTCCCGGCAAGGACATAGCTGCCGTTCTCTTGTACCACAGGAATGCGCGCCAACAGAAAGCGATGCCGTCCGCCTCTACTGTCGATAGCCGCTTGATGTTCTTCTGTGCAGGCTTGTCGGCTTCGGCCTTTTTGCGCTTGAGGCTATGCGAGCCAACTACCCAGAGGTAGCCACTGTCAGGGTCATAGGCCAATCCCTCGATATCGATCTCGGCGTCTGGCTCCGGTATGGGCAGGTCCAGGTACATCATGAGCGGGAACGATTGGTGCTGATCGCAGATCACCCTTTCTCCAGGTGCAGCGTCCTGGATTGTCAGGCGCTCCAGGCTCGTGGTTTCGTCGTTGGCCAGCCAGAGTGAGTCGCCAATGCGCTGAACGACCGAAAGGCCATCGCGCAACGACGCAAGCGCCGGATCAAAGCGCAGCATCGCAATATTGCTTCGCTCGCTCATGAACGCTCTCCTTTGTTGATGGCGTTTAACAAGAAACTGTTGTCGAGGCTAGTGGCTGCCCGACGACGTTAAAGCCCCTTCGCTGGTCTGTTTTTTCACAGCCGATAGAGCGCTGGAGAATAGCCTGAGCGTTTGCGCGACATCCACAGGCGCCCCGGCAAACACCTTCCGTCGTGCGACCGCGCATGCGGGTAGACGCGTATAAAACTCTCGGCTAACCCTATTAACTAGTGCCGATGAACAGATGTAGCTCTGCGACCAAGAGCAGGAGGTTGCTCCTCGTCACTCGCTGAACGCGAGGAGAACAGCCATGCTGACGCCACTACAGAAACGAACCGCCCAGGCCATCGTCAACATCTTCGAAACCGGGAGCGTCCTCGGTGACTATGGCAATGTCACCTTGATCAAGGGTGATTCCGGGCACCTGACCTTCGGTCGATCGCAAACCACCCTGGCCACCGGCAACCTGCATATCCTGATCGAGCGCTATTGCCAGAATCCCGGTGCGCGATTCAGTGCACGTCTCAGCCCCTTCCTGGCTCGTCTGGCAGCGTGTGACACCGCCCTCGACCATGCCGGGCACCTGCACAACATCCTGCGCGCCACCGCCGACGACCCGGTCATGCGCGAGACCCAGGACCAATTCTTCGATCAGACCTATTGGCAGCCCGCGGAAAAATCCGCCAACAGCCTGCACATCACCACGCCGCTTGGCCTGGCGGTGGTCTACGACAGCACGGTGCACGGTTCCTGGAAGCTTATCCGCGACCGTGTCACCAACGACAAGGGAAGCCCCGACGCCGCAGGCGAACGCGAGTGGATCACGGCCTATGTCGAGGCGCGCGAAGAGTGGCTCGCCAACCACGACAACAAAGTGCTGCACGCCACGGTCTATCGCACTCAGGCTTTCAGCCGGCTGATCGAGCTGGGGCACTGGGGACTGGACCTGCCGCTGGTGGTTCGCGGCCTGGAAATTTCCACCGCCACTCTAAATGCAACACCACCGGGCTGCTACGTCGGGCCCCAGCCCGGCAGCCGCCAGCTGGCCTTGCAGACGCCCATGGCGCGAGGCCTGGACGTGCGCCTGGTGCAGTTGGGGCTCTCCGCCCATGGTGCGAACATCAAAGCCGACGGCCTGTTCGGCCAGACCAGCAGCTTACGGCTCAAGGACTACCAGAACGCCAACGGTTTACCGGCCACCGGAGTGGCTGATGCGGCGCTGATCATGCAGTTGCTGGAGTGAAGGCAAACCACTGTTCTGATTGCCCCCTATGCAATCAGAACAGCAGCCGGAGCATATCGGCTAACCCGCTTGACCATGCATTAGATCGTCGATACATATGAACCTAACCTTCAAAGTTCCAAGTAACTCTGTGTTCGCTTCGTCGTGGCAAACGTTGCATGTGCCCTCCTGCTAACGGCGGGTGTCCGTTTTCTCCGAAAGCTTGCGCACAGAATTAGCCCCTTGAATCCCCACCCCAACACCGTTAACCTCCCCCAGTCGCTGCCAATTCAGCGACCGGGCGTCGCGGCCCGCAAGGCAAGAGGCGCTACAGCGCCACACCACCACAATTGCAGGCGCTTTTTTTGTGTCCGCTTTCTGTGCAATGGCGGCTGTGCGTGGGAGACCTTCGGGGCTGCCGGGTTTCCTTTTGCCTCGGTCCGCGAACCCGCGCACAGCTGCCACCCTATTCAAGACGCCCTGGTCCACGCCTCCGTCCTGCTCAAAAGCGCCTACCAGACCAACGCCCACGCTTGTGAAATGGTCAATACCGAGGTGCGCGGGTTGCTTTGGGCGACTGAGCAATCGATAGAGATGAGCCTCGCACTGGTCGAGGCGTTGCTGGACGAGGTCGAAGCGCGCTCGGCAACGACCGCGTTGTTGCGTCGCTCGATGCAAGCAGGGCAATCGGCGGAGGAGTGATAGCCTGCGATTGGCCTGGGCCGTCGATGCGGCCCAATCAACTACTGCCATTCGCGTTTTCAGTTCTTTGTGACAGGCCGAATTCGGCCGCAAGCGCTCTTGCGCCGAGGGGAGCCAACTGTATCCATTTATCCAAGCAATTTGCAGGGTGGACTTACATAAACCAAACTAGCCAACCCGCCCGCCTCTCCAGGAAACCGAAATGCCTGACATGTTGCTAAAGCCAGCCTTGCCTGGCGTTGCGCTCAGGCGATGGCGTCTGCTGCACCGCGTCAAACAAAACCATGCCGCAGAGTTGTTCAACGTCACCCAATCGACCATTTCTCGCTGGGAAAGTGGCGTACAGGCAATGGACCAGGCAGCAGTTCACCCTGCCGGTCAGCGAGCTGCTGGGGCGTTCGCTATAGCGTTTTGCAACACCGGAGATCATTGGCAAAGAGCTCGCTCTGGATGAGTCCGGCTGGCGGGAAACCTGCGCCCCACCCGCGCTGGAGTTCACAACCGGCAACAACCACTCTGCCCTCGTGCCCATCAGCCAGAGCCACTGTCGCTGGACCCGTATCCCCCTCTCGGACGGCACTGCAGCACGCTTGGTAGAGACGCTCTGACCTGCCCCGCGCATATTTTATGCGTGGACGCTGAACAGTGCTGCGCCTAGTCTGGCACCCACAGCGATTGAGTCAGCAGGGGATGTATGGACATCGAAAAAATCAAAGGCCGTCTCGAGTTTCTGCGCCAGGCGGAAAAGCTCAAGGATGTACTCAGAAGCGCGCATACCTCTTGCGGGCGCACCGAAAGCACGGCAGAACATAGCTGGCGCCTGTGTCTGATGGCCATCGTTTTCGAGGATCAACTGCCCCGTCTCGATGTACTGAAAATGCTCAAGATGTGCGTCATTCACGACCTGGGAGATGCAATCAATGGCGATATTCCCGCCGTCAGCAAAGCGGCGTTTCCCAACAAGAGCGAGCAAGAGCGAAACGATCTTCTGCTGCTGACCAGCGCACTGGATGAACCGTTGAAAGCCGAGATCCTGGCGCTCTGGGATGACTACGAAAATGCGCGGTCTGCCGAGGCAAAAGCAGTCAAGGCGCTAGACAAGCTGGAGACAATCCTTCAGCACAATCAGGGCAACAATCCTCCTGACTTCGACTACCAGTTCAATCTGGCCTACGGCAAAAAATACACCGATGCCGATCCGCTGTTTGAATCACTTCGGAGCCTCCTCGACGAGGACACCAAAGAAAAGATAATCAAGGCGTAAGGCACAGACGCCCGCCTGAATGATTGGCTACGTAGAACTTTTCCCCTTTTAAAGGTCTATCTGCATAAGCCCATCAGCTCGTTAAGCGCGACACGCAGGTTCGCGCAGCCCGATGGCCACACGTCCAATTGTCATTCAGAGGTTGTCTTCGCTCATGAAATTCCATGTCCCACGGATGGTGCTCTTCGGCCTGTTCGCGTTCGCGGCAATGGGCTCGGCATCAGCAACGCAAATGAAGGCCTCAACCCCTGTTTTCGCAAGCGAAGCCCCAGCCGTTCAGGCTCCGGCCGCGGCGGCCGGCAACCCTTGGCCAAGCCTGGCCAGTATGGCCGACAAGCAACTGGGGCCGTTGCTGGCCCATGACGACCGCTACTGGCACGACCACCGCTGGGACGACCGTAGAGACGATTGGCGTAGAGATAACTGGCGCAGAGAGCAAGCCCGCCGGGAAGCCGAACGCCGTCGTGACTGGGAACGACGCCGTGATTGGGAACGCCATCATGACCGGGCGATGCGCCACCGTTACGAAAACGATCACCGCTACTATCGTCGCTAATGCACGCTAGTCTGGCGGATTGACGACAAACAGGTCCCCTTCCACACTCAGATCACCGTGTCTACGGCTCTGCGCCGCCGAGTCGTAGACGATCAACAATAGCTCCCTACCCTGCTCATCCGCATCGAACAGGCACATGCCCTCGGCATGATCGTCGCCTTGCCCGAACGGCACATCCAGCACGGTCTCCAACTGGTCCGCGAACACCACGCTTTCCTCGCCAGAGACGAAACCGCCGCGCCAGCGAAAAACCGTTACCGGGCCGTCCAGGTCCATGGTCGGGCCCGCCAGTATCAGCAGATCGTCGCCGCTGATGCACAGGTCACGCACCCCCAGGCCGTTCAGCGCGAAGAAGTGTTTGCGATAGCGGCGCCCATCCGGGCCGATCTTCTTGAGCGCCAGCGTATCGTTCGAACCGTCTTTCAGTTCGGGCTCGATCTCCAGCAGCACCGTCCAACCGCGAAGGACCGGCCCCCGCAAGCCCAACAACAGGCGCGAGCCGATGATCGCCAATCCTTCGATATCGAAACCGTTGTCTTTGCCCGGAATGCGCAGAAAGTCGCGTAACTGCTCGTCTTCGGCAATTTGTGCGGTCAAGTCGTTACCGACCTTGTTGCCGCGCAACTGCGCCGCCGTACGTCCATCGGCATCCACCTTCTTGGCGAGCACATAGGTGCCGTTCTGCTGGGCCACAGGAATGCGCGCCAACAGAAAGCGATTACCGTCCGCCTCTAGCGTCGATAGCCGCTTGATATTTTTCTGCGCAGTTTTGTCGGACTCGGCCTTCTTGCGCTTCAGACTGTGCGAGCCGACCACCCAGAGGTAGCCATTGTCCGGGGCATAGGCCAACCCTTCGATATCGATCTCGACGTCTGGCTCCGGTATGGGCAGGTCGAGATAGTTCATGAGCGCGAACGACTGGTGCTCATCGCACATCACCACGTCGCCGGGCGTAGCGTCTTGAATGTGCAGGCGTTCCAGGCTCGTGGTTTCGTCGTTGGCGACCCAGAGTGTGTCGCCGATCTGCTGAGCGACCGAAAGACCGTCGCGCAACTGCGCAAACGCCGGATCAAAGCGCAGTATCGCAGTATTGCTTCGCTCGCTCATGAGCGCTCTCCTGTCTTGATCGCGTTGAAACGAGAAGCTGTTGTCGAGGCTAGTGGCTACCCGACGACAATCAAGACAAAAGCTAGTCCGTTTTTTCACAGGCGATAGAGCGCTGGTGAATAACCGCTTCGAGCTCAAGCCAGCAGTTCGGTAATCCAGCGGACCTGCCGTGCGGTGTCCTGCACCTTCTCCTCGGGCACAGCATGCCGCGCCCGGGCGAAGTTGTTCAGAGTCTTTTGCTTGAGGCGCAGTTTGCGCTGCCACTTGGCCAGGAACGCCGGGCTGCGGACCTGCATCTGCAGCGGGCCGAAGTACAGCTCTTCGGCGGTGTACATCACCTTACCGGTGCGCTCGGCGACGATGATTTCGTAGTCGAAGCGGTTTTCCCGCAGCACTTCCTCATGGAGGATGCAGTAGCCATTTTCCATCAGCCACTGGCGCAGTGGCTGCTCGCCGCCGTTGGGCTGCAGGATCAGACGCTCCTGGCCGTTCAACTGGGCTTTGCCGCTGGCGAGGATGTCGCGGATCGTCTCACCGCCCATGCCGCAGATGCTGATCGCGGTGATGCCGTCGCCCGGCTCGATCGCCGCCAGGCCGTTGGCCAGGCGCACAGTAATGAACTGCTGCAGACCGTTCTCGCGCACGCTGCGCTCGGCCGCCTGGAACGGCGTCAATGCCACCTCGCCAGCCACCGCCGTGGTGATGGCGCCACGGCGCATCAGTGCCACCGGCAAATAGCCGTGATCCGAGCCGATATCGGCCAGGCGCGCACCGGCCGGCACTTGCGCCGCCACGCGCTCCAGGCGCATGGACAATGTCTGTTGGTTCAACCGCTACCCCTACTCACCACTGATCGGGGCGCGATTCTGTCGAGCAATGCTGTGCATTTCAAGTTTATGCGACCAAGGCCATGCTCGGTAGGAGCGGGCTTGCCCCGCGATTGCGATCTGTCAGTCACATCGCATCGCGGGGCAAGCCCGCTCCCACCGAGGGTATTTCCTTCAGCCTGTTCAGGTCGCCTGCTGTTCCAGCAAACGCTCCATCAGCATTCTGGCGTTGTCGGTGCAAGCCCGGTCCTCGGGGCGGTTTTCGATGCTGTCGATGGCCACCAGCAACTGAGCACGGTTCTGTTCCAGCTGCTTTTGCAGCACCTCAATTTCGGCGACCTTGCGCTTGAGCCCGGCGAGCAACTGCTCATGCTGCCAGCCCTCGGGGCTCGCCGGCAGCAACTGGCGGATCTCGTCGAGGCTGAAACCGGCACCCTGGGCGCTGGTGATGATCTGCAGAGTCCATAGCGCCTGCGCCGCGT
The DNA here is from genome assembly GCF_000746525.1 of Pseudomonas alkylphenolica. Taxonomy (NCBI): domain Bacteria; kingdom Pseudomonadati; phylum Pseudomonadota; class Gammaproteobacteria; order Pseudomonadales; family Pseudomonadaceae; genus Pseudomonas; species Pseudomonas alkylphenolica. Next base: position 2,412,981 of record NZ_CP009048.1, on the reverse strand, counting down.
AGTCGCGGTAACCATTGGCCTTGCGCGCCGATGTAATCAGGCCGCTGGCTTCATAAAAGCGAATACGCGAAGCACTCAGGCCGCTGCGTTTCGCCAGTTCTCCTATTCTCATAGCTCGCCTTCAGTATGGCATTGACCTTGAACCTTACTTAAACCCTGGCGTCGACTCACGCAACAAGCACATCTCAGAGGAGCAGCGAACATGGCATTCGTCACAACCAAAGATGGTGTTGAAATCTTCTACAAAGACTGGGGCCCGCGCGACGCCCAGGTGATCTTCTTCCACCACGGCTGGCCACTGAGCGCCGACGACTGGGACGCGCAGATGCTGTTTTTCCTGGCCCAGGGCTACCGCGTGATTGCCCACGACCGCCGCGGCCACGGGCGCTCCAGCCAGGTCTGGGACGGCCATGACATGGACCACTACGCCGATGACGTGGCGGCGGTGGTCGATCATCTGGGCGTCCGCGGCGCGGTGCATGTCGGCCACTCCACCGGCGGCGGCGAAGTAGTGCACTACCTCGCCCGCCACGGTCAGGAACGCGCCAGCAAAGCGGCGATCCTCGGCGCCGTGCCGCCATTGATGGTGCAGACCGCCAGCAACCCCGGCGGCCTGCCCAAGTCGGTGTTCGACGACCTGCAGGCGCAGCTTGCGGCCAACCGTGCGCAGTTCTATTACGACATTCCGGCCGGGCCGTTCTACGGCTACAACCGCCCGGGAGCGGCGCCGTCGCAGGGAGTGATCTGGAACTGGTGGCGCCAGGGCATGATGGGCTGCGCCAAGGCCCACTATGACGGCATCGTCGCCTTCTCGCAGACCGACTTCACCGAGGACTTGAAGCGCCTCAGCCTGCCGGTGCTGGTGATGCACGGCGATGACGATCAGATCGTGCCCTACGAAAACTCGGGACTGCTGTCGGCCAAGTTGCTCAGCAACAGCACCCTGAAAACCTACAAGGGCTTCCCCCACGGCATGCCCACTACCCACGCCGAGACCATCAACGCCGACCTGCTGGCCTTCGTGCGCAGCTGATGCACGGGTGCCGGAGGTAATGCCTCCGGCACCCGCCCTTGCCAACTGAAAACAGCTGTTGACATTAAAGTTAACTTTAAAGTTATGGTTTGAACACGATCAATCGAGGTAGCCCCCATGAACGTGTTCGACAAGCTGACGCTGCCCAACGGCAGCGAGATCCCCAATCGTTTGGCCAAGGCGGCGATGGAAGAGAACATGGCCGACGCCGAGCAAGCGCCGTCCGAGGCGCTGATGCGCCTGTACCAGGCCTGGGCCGAGGGTGGTGCCGGCCTGTTGATCAGCGGCAACGTGATGGTCGACCGCCGTGCCATGACCGGCCCCGGCGGCGTGGTGCTGGAAGACGACCGGCAACTGGCCAGCTTCCAGCGCTGGGCCCGCGTCGGGCGCGCCCAGGGCGCGCAGTTCTGGCTGCAGATCAACCACCCCGGGCGGCAGATGCCGGCCGACCTCGGCCAGCAGACCTGGGCGCCTTCGGCGATCGCGCTGGAGCTGGGCACGATGTCCCGGCACTTCAGTCCCCCGCAGGCAATGACGCAAGCCATGATCGGCGAAGTGATCGAGCGCTTCGCCCGTAGCGCGCAACTGGCCGAGCAGGCCGGCTTTACCGGGGTACAGATTCACGCCGCGCATGGCTATCTGTTGAGCCAGTTCCTCTCGCCGTTGAGCAACACGCGCACGGATGCCTGGGGCGGCTCACTGGAGAACCGTGCGCGCTTGCTGTTGGAGATTGTCAAAGCCGTCCGCGCCGTGGTGACGCCGCAGTTTGCCGTGGCGGTCAAGCTCAACTCCGCCGACTTCCAGCGCGGCGGCTTCAGTGCCGACGATGCGCGCCAGGTTGTGAGGCTGCTCAACACCCTGGACGTCGATCTGGTCGAACTCTCCGGTGGCAGCTACGAAGCGCCGGCCATGCAGGGCGAGGCCCGCGACGGACGCACCCTGGCGCGTGAAGCCTACTTCCTGGAATTCGCCCGCGATGTACACAAGGTGGCGCGCATGCCGCTGATGGTGACCGGCGGCATCCGCCGTCTGCCGGTGGCCGAGCAGGTGATCGACAGTGGCGTGGCCATGGTCGGCATCGGTACCGCACTGGCCATCGAGCCCAACCTGCCGCGCGCCTGGCAGCAGGGCAAGAACAGCGCGCCGGTATTGCCGCCGATCACCTGGAAAAACAAGGCGCTGGCGTCGCTGGCGAACATGGCGCTGGTCAAGTTCCAACTGCGCAAGCTTAGCTTGGGCAAGGCGCCCAGGCCGCAGGTTTCACCGTTGCGCGCACTGCTTGAGCAGCAACTGGCGAACACGCTGCGCGCCCGCCAGTACCGGCGTTGGATGGCACAGCGTTCAGTCCAGCAATGACAGCGCCCGCCGATTCCGACCAGCAGTGCCGATCGTGCGTAATTGACAGCTACGATTGGTGTATCGACCGTTTTGACCGCAGTCGGACTTAGTAGAGGGGAAACGCGATGACCGGCAAATCAACGTTCAACTGCGTATCACTGCTGGTCCCTTCGCTCCTCGCCATCAGTCTGGCGCTGGCGGCCGGCTGCACAAGCAAACCGACGAAAACCACCTACTCCAGCTCACAAACAGGCTCCAGCTGTTACGCCAAAGCCCTGCCCACTGCTGGCGAAGGCGGCCTGGCCTGGGGCGCGACCCTGCAAATGGCGCGGCAAAAATCCTTGAACAACTGCATACGCTACGCCGGCCGCTCCGGGGGGACGCCCGATACCTGCAGGGTGGTGTTGGCCGAGTGCAAGTAGCTGGCCTCCTCCGGTGGGAGCGGGCTTGCCCCGCGATGCGATGCAACTGACCAATGACAATCGCGGGGCAAGCCCGCTCCTACCATCATTCCGAATGATAGTTACCTTCGGCCCGTTCGATTCGTTGTTAATAGTTACAAATCGCAGAATCCGCCCATTCTTAATACATTGGCGGATTCTCCATGGAACAGTCACTCAAACCTTTGCGTTACCCCCTGGCTCTATTGGCAGTACTGGTGATGAGTGCCTGCGGTCGCACCCCGGAGGCCGTACAGGCCCCCGCGGCGGCCAAGGTCAGCGTCGCCAAGGTGCTGGAGCAACCGATCAATGAATGGGACGAGTTCACCGGCCGCCTCGAAGCGCCTGAGACGGTAGAAGTCCGACCACGTGTTTCCGGCCAGATCGATCAGGTGGCCTTCACCGAAGGCGCTCAGGTCAAGCAGGGCGACCTGTTGTTCCAGATCGACCCGCGGCCGTTCCAGGCCGAAGTGCGCCGTCTCGAAGCCCAGCTGCAGCAAGCCCGCGCCACCGCCATCCGCAGTGAAAACGAAGCCCGCCGTGGCGAGCGCCTGCGCAGCAGCAATGCCATTTCCGCGGAACTGGCCGAGTCGCGCAGCAGTGCTGCTGCCGAGGCCCGCGCCGGTGTCGCCGCGATCCAGGCGCAACTGGACCTGGCGCGCCTGAACCTGAGCTTCACCCGGGTCACCGCACCGATCAGTGGCCGGGTCAGCCGTGCCCAGTTCACTGCCGGCAACATCGTCAGCGCCGATGTCACTCCGCTGACCAGCGTGGTCTCAACCGACAAGGTGTATGCCTACTTCGACGCCGACGAACGCGTGTACCTCAAATACACGCAACTGGCCCGCAACGGTCAGCGCGGCCAGAGCACCCCGGTATACCTGGGCCTGTCCAACGAAACCGGCAACCCGCACCTGGGCCAGATGAACTTCGTCGACAACCAGGTCAACCCCAAGACCGGCACCATCCGTGGCCGGGCCGTGTTCGATAACAGTGACGGGCAATTCACCCCGGGTCTGTATGCGCGCCTGAAGCTGGTCGGCAGCGCCACCTATTCAGCGGTGCTGATCAATGACGAAGCGGTGGGCACCGACCTTGGCAAGAAGTTCGTGCTGGTCATGGACAAGGACAACAAGGCCGCTTACCGCGCCGTGGAACTGGGCCCGAAACTTGAAGGCCTGCGCATCGTGCGCAGTGGCCTGAGCAAGGAAGACCGCATTGTGGTCAAGGGCCTGCAGCGAGTGCGTCCCGGCTCGCCGGTCGACCCGCAGGACACGCCGATGGCCAGCGACGCGACCATTGCCGCCCTCGCCCAACAACGCCAAGCGCTGGAAGCCAGCACCCAGGGCAAGCCTGCCGCCACTGCCACCGTCAAGCTCGCCAGTGCCTCGGCACCGCGCGGTTAAGGAACCGGTCCGATGAATTTTTCCAAGTTCTTTATCACCCGGCCGATTTTCGCCGCCGTGCTATCGCTGCTGATCCTGATTGCCGGCAGCATCTCGCTGTTCCAGCTGCCGATCAGTGAATACCCTGAAGTCGTGCCGCCCACCGTGGTGGTGCGTGCCAACTTCCCCGGGGCCAACCCGAAAGTGATCGGCGAAACCGTTGCCGCCCCCCTGGAGCAGGCAATTACCGGCGTCGAGAACATGCTCTACATGTCCTCGCAGTCCACCGCCGACGGCAAGCTGACCCTGACCATTACCTTCGCCCTCGGTACCGACCTGGACAACGCCCAGGTGCAGGTGCAGAACCGGGTGACCCGGACCCAGCCCAAGCTGCCCGAGGAAGTGACCCGCATCGGTATCACCGTCGACAAGGCCTCGCCCGACCTGACCATGGTCGTGCACCTGACCTCGCCGGATAACCGCTACGACATGCTCTACCTGTCCAACTACGCCATCCTCAACATCAAGGATGAGCTGGCGCGCCTGGGCGGTGTCGGCGATGTGCAGCTGTTCGGCATGGGCGACTACTCCCTGCGGGTGTGGCTGGACCCGAACAAGACTGCTTCGCGCAATCTTACCGCCAGTGATGTGGTTGCCGCCATTCGCGAGCAGAACCGTCAGGTTGCCGCCGGCCAGCTGGGTGCGCCACCCGCACCGGGCAGCACCAGCTTCCAGCTGTCGGTCAACACCCAGGGCCGTCTGGTCAGCGAGGAAGAGTTCGAGAACATCATCATTCGCTCCGGCGCCGATGGTGAAATCACTCGCCTCAAGGACATCGCCCGGGTCGAGCTGGGTTCCAGCCAGTACGCCCTGCGCTCGCTGCTGAACAACCAGCCGGCGGTAGCCATTCCGATCTTCCAGCGCCCTGGCTCCAACGCCATCGAGATCTCCGATGAAGTGCGCTCGAAAATGGCCGAGCTGAAGAAAGACTTCCCCGAAGGCATGGACTACAGCATCGTCTACGACCCGACCGTGTTCGTGCGCGGCTCCATCGAGGCCGTGGTGCATACCCTGTTCGAGGCCCTGATTCTGGTGGTCCTGGTGGTGATCCTGTTCCTGCAGACCTGGCGTGCCTCGATCATTCCACTGGTGGCGGTGCCGGTTTCCTTGATCGGTACCTTTGCGGTGATGCACCTGTTCGGCTTCTCGCTCAATGCGCTATCGCTGTTCGGCCTGGTGCTGGCCATCGGTATCGTGGTGGACGACGCCATCGTCGTGGTGGAAAACGTCGAACGTAACATCGGCCTGGGCCTGAAACCGCTGGAAGCCACACAAAAAGCCATGGGTGAAGTGACCGGTCCGATCATTGCCACCGCCCTGGTGCTGTGCGCCGTGTTCGTGCCTGCGGCATTCATCTCCGGCCTTACCGGGCAGTTCTACAAGCAGTTCGCCCTGACCATTGCCATCTCCACGGTAATCTCGGCGTTCAACTCGCTGACCCTCTCGCCAGCGCTGGCAGCGGTACTGCTCAAGGAGCACCACGCGCCTAAGGACCGTTTCTCGAAAGTGCTTGAGCGCCTGTTCGGTGGCTGGTTGTTCAACCCGTTCAACCGTTTCTTCGACCGTGCCAGCCACAGCTACGTCGGCGCCGTCGGCCGGGTCATCCGCAGCAGCGGCATTGCCCTGTTCGTCTATGGCGGCCTGATCGTCATGACCTGGCTGGGCTTCTCCTCGACTCCGACCGGCTTTGTGCCAGCGCAGGACAAGCAGTACCTGGTGGCCTTCGCGCAATTGCCGGACGCGGCCAGCCTGGACCGCACCGAGGCGGTGATCAAGAAGATGAGTGAAATCGCCCTCAAGCAACCGGGCGTAGCCGACTCCGTGGCCTTCCCGGGCCTGTCGATCAACGGCTTCACCAACAGCCCGAACAGCGGCATCGTCTTTACCCCACTCAAGCCGTTCGATGAGCGCAAGGACCCTAGCCAGTCGGCTGCCGCCATTGCCGCCGCACTGAACGCGCAGTTCGCCGATATCGAAGACGCCTACATCGCGATCTTCCCGCCGCCACCGGTACAGGGGCTGGGCACCATCGGCGGTTTCCGTCTGCAGATCGAGGACCGTGGCAACCTGGGTTACGAGGCGCTGTACAAGGAAACCCAGAACATCATCGCCAAGAGCCATAACGTGCCGGAGCTGGCCGGGCTGTTCACCAGCTATCAGGTCAACGTGCCGCAGGTCGATGCCGCCATCGACCGGGAAAAGGCCAAGACCCACGGCGTGGCCATCAGCGACATCTTCGATACCCTGCAGATCTACCTGGGCTCGCTGTATGCCAACGACTTCAACCGTTTTGGCCGTACCTATCAGGTCAACGTCCAGGCTGAACAGCAGTTCCGTCTCGAAGCCGAGCAGATCGGCCAGCTCAAGGTGCGCAATAACCAAGGCGAGATGATCCCGCTGGCGACCTTCATCAAGGTCAGTGACACCTCCGGGCCTGACCGCGTGATGCACTACAACGGCTTCATCACTGCCGAGATCAACGGTGCCGCGGCCCCTGGCTACAGCTCCGGTCAGGCCGAACAAGCGATCGAGAAACTGCTCAAGGAAGAACTGCCCAACGGCATGACCTTCGAATGGACCGATCTGACCTTCCAGCAGATTCTTTCCGGCAATACCGCGCTGTTCGTCTTCCCGCTCTGCGTATTGCTGGCCTTCCTGGTGCTGGCTGCCCAGTACGAAAGCTGGAGCCTGCCATTGGCGGTGATCCTGATCGTGCCGATGACCCTGCTCTCGGCGATCACCGGGGTGATCCTGTCGGGTGGCGACAACAACATCTTCACCCAGATCGGCTTGATCGTACTGGTGGGCCTGGCGTGCAAGAACGCGATCCTGATCGTCGAGTTCGCCAAGGACAAACAGGCTGAAGGGCTCGACCCGCTGGCCGCGGTACTGGAAGCCTGCCGCCTGCGTCTGCGGCCGATCCTGATGACCTCGATCGCTTTCATCATGGGTGTGGTGCCGCTGGTGTTCTCCTCCGGTGCCGGTGCGGAAATGCGTCATGCCATGGGTGTGGCGGTGTTCTCCGGGATGATCGGGGTGACCTTCTTCGGCCTGCTGCTGACGCCGGTGTTCTTTGTCCTGATCCGCCGTTATGTCGAACGCAGCCAGGCCCGCAAGGCGGAACGTGCGCTGAAGCTGGAGACTCAAGCATGAACAGCCGTCTGAAAGTTTTTATGCCGAGCCTGCTGGTGCTGGCCCTGGCCGCCTGTGCGGTGGGCCCGGACTACAAGGCCCCGGACACCGCAGCGGCGCAACTGAGCGCCGCCAATGACCCGGCGGCCAAAGCTGAATTTGACCGTAGCCGTTTCGAAAGCATCTGGTGGAAGCAGTTCGACGATCCGGTACTCAACCAGCTGGTCAGCCAGTCGCTGCAAGGCAACCGCGAACTGCGCGTGGCCTTCGCCCGGCTCAAGGCGGCACGGGCGATTCGCGACGACGTCAGCAACGATGCCCTGCCGACCGTGACCAGCCGTGTCAGCAGCGACTTGGGCAAGGGGCAAGTTCCGGGACAGACCGACGATCGGGTCAACAGCGAGCGCTACGACCTGGGCCTGGACATGGCCTGGGAGCTGGACCTGTTCGGCCGCATCCAGCGCCAGCTGGAAGCCAGCGAGGCCCAGCAGGACGTGGCCCAGGCCGACCTGCAACAGCTGCAGGTCAGCCTGATCGCCGAACTGGTCGATGCCTATGGCCAGCTGCGCGGTGCGCAGTTGCGCGAGAAGATCGCCCTGGCCAACCTCAAGACCCAGCAAGACTCGCGCGGTATCACTGAAACCCTGCGCGATGCCGGGGTCGGTAATGACCTCGATGTCGTCCGTGCCGATGCGCGGCTGGCGCAGGTAGAGGCCACCGTACCGCAGCTGCAGGCTGAACAGGTACGTGCACGCAATCGCATCGCCACCTTGCTCGGCCAGCGTCCGGATGCATTGAGCGTCGACCTCTCGCCAGCGCAACTGCCGGCCATTGCCAAGGCGCTTCCGGTCGGTGATCCAGGTGAACTGCTCAAGCGGCGTCCGGACGTGCGCAGTGCCGAACGGCAATTGGCAGCGGCAACGGCCACTATTGGCGTGGCGACGGCCGACCTGTTCCCACGGGTCAGCCTCAGCGGTTTCCTGGGCTTTACCGCCGGTCGCGGCTCACAACTGGGCTCATCGGCGGCGCAAGCCTGGGCGCTGGGCCCGAGCATCACCTGGGCGGCGTTCGACCTCGGTAGCGTGCGGGCGCGCCTGCGCGGTGCCAATGCCGATGCCGAAGGGGCTCTGGCCAACTACGAACAGCAGGTTTTGCTGGCGCTGGAAGAGTCGGAAAACGCTTTCAGTGACTACAGCAAGCGTCAGCAACGTTTGCTTGCCCTGCTGCGTCAGAGTGAAGCCAGCCGCAAGGCCGCCGACCTCGCTTCGATCCGCTATCGCGAAGGGACTGTCGACTATCTGATTTTGCTCGACGCTGAACGCGAACGCCTGAGCGCTGAAGACGCTCAGGCTCAGGGTGAGGTTGACCTGTACCGTGGCATCGTGGCGATTTACAAAGCCCTGGGCGGTGGCTGGCAGGCCGAGAGTGTTGCCGCGGCGAACTGATTCAACGACTCCTTTGGTTGGTTTCTGACCGGCCCTTTGCCCCGCCTGCTCTCGCTCGCGGGGCTTTTTTGTGGTTTTTCTTGCAGTCCTGGGGTTGGGTTGTTGAGGCTGCGAGCTTATCCATTGGGTGTGGCGACGCTGACGGCCCCTTCCGCCTTTACGGCGGCCTACTTTCCTGTTGGGGAAAGTAGGCAAAGCCGCCTGCTCCTGCATACGGCCCTACGCTGCGCTCCGGGTCCCTTCGCTACGGTGTCCTCCTGAAGTTGCAAAGTTACGGGCGGCGCCTGTGCTGACGTATCTTCGAAATCTGATTCTGGCGGAGCCAGGATGTCATCGCGGGGCAAGCCCGCTCCCACCGGGTCAATTGGTCTCCGGTGGGAGCGGGCTTGCCCCGCGATATAGACCTGCCAGTTACATCGCATCGCGGGAAAATCCCGCTTCAAAGTGTTGATCTTGGCCTTCATGCACGCAAATTCAGGCGCCGCGGACTGCGACTTCATGAGGCTGAGTGGAGGTGCCTGTAGGGGCCAGTGCGCAGCACCTTCGGCATAGCCGAAGAACGCGAGCCGTAGACTTGGCGAAGCAAGTCGTAGGCCGCGTGGCCCCGGAAGGTGCCGGAGCGAAGGGACCCGGAGCGCAGCGTAGGGCCGGATGCAGGAGCGAGCGGTTTTGCCTACTTTTTCCAAGAAAAAAGTAGGCCGCCGTAAAGGCGGAAGGGGCCGGCAGCGTCGCCACACAAAATGGATAAGCCCACAGCCCCAACACCACAACACCGCAATCCAAAGGTCAGCGCCCCACACCAAGACCTACAGCATTTGACGCAGACACCTACCTGTCACAAGCTGATACCCTTGCCTGCCGCGTGTCCCGGATCCACCCATGTCGAAACAGCGCCAATACACCCTGATCAGCCTGATCCTGCTTATCGTCCTGGGCCTTGGCGGGTACTTCTGGCGTGACGACAGCCCCGCGCCGGCGCCGGCACTCAAGCACACCTATGCCAAGGCCCTGGCCATGGCCCACAACGGCCAGCCCGGCGCGGCCAGGGTGCTGTATCAACAGCTGGGCCGCACCGATCTTTCCGCCATCCGCCGTGCCGGCCTGTACGCCGAACTGCCCAACTACCCCTCGCCGCTGGCGCTGAAACTGGCCAACCGCGACTTGCAGCACGATGACCCACTGGTTCGCCGTGCCGCCATCGCCAGCATTCAAGCCATGCTGCCCGGTGCCCAGCGCAGCCTGGCCCTCGGACCGTTGCTCGACGATGAAGAGCAAAGCGTGCGCTTCGCCGTGGTCGATGCCTTGCTGGGGCTGGGGCCTGACGATATCGGCCTGTATTTCGGGCCCTTGCAGCACACCCTGGAGCAGTATCAGCAGGTACTCGCGCAGCAGACCGACGACCCTGCCGCGCAGTTGCATCTGGCCCAGCTTTACCTGCACGAAAACAGTCTCAAGCAAGCCGCCGCGGCCCTCGACAAAACCCTGCAACTGGACCCGGACAACCTTCAGGCCCTGGCCGTGAAGGTACAACTGCTGGAGCGCCAGGAACAGACCGATGCCTCGCGTAAGGTACTGGCCGATGCCTTGCAGCAACGCCCGGACTCGGCCTTCCTGCAGCACGAACTGGGACACTGGCTGCTGCGCCACGGCCAGGATGAATATGCCCTGCTGGCGTTTGCCCGCGCCCTGGAGCTCGAGCCGGATAACAACGAGTACCGCTACACCCTGGCGACCACGCTACACCAGCTTGAACAGGTGGAACCGGCGCAGAAGCAGCTCGAAGCACTGGTATCCCGTGACCCGGCCAACCGCAAGGCCAGGGTGTTGTTGATCGAGTACTGGAAAGAAACCGGGCAGATGCAGAATGTGCAGGTGCTGCTGGCCCAGCTCGAACAGTTGAACCCCGACGATCCGCTGGTGCAGCAAGGTCTCTAGGCGCGGACCATGGTCTATCTGCTATTGGAGCACCTGCACCGCTGCCAGTCGCTCCTAGCGACCGATATCCTCGTTCCACAGCTCTGGCCGGGCTTTGATGAAATCCTTCATCATGCCGATGCAGGCGTCATTGTGTTGAACCTCAAGTGCCACACCGCGGGACTTGAGCAACGCCTCTTCACCGAGGAAGGTCTGGTTTTCGCCGACGATCACCCGCTTGATCCCGTACAACAGGATCGCGCCACTGCACATCGCACAGGGAGACAAGGTGGTGTACAGCGTCGACTCGGCATACACCCTGGCCGACTGTCGCCCGGCATTCTCCAGTGCGTCCATTTCGCCATGCAGGATTGCGCTGCCGGACTGCACCCGCCGATTGTGCCCGCGACCGATGATCTTGCCCTTGTGCACCAGCACCGAACCGATCGGAATGCCGCCCTCCTCCAGCCCCTGGCGCGCCTCGTCGATGGCGGCCTGCATGAATTCGTCCGTTTGCGCTGTCGTGTTGCTCATGAGGCTGTTGACTCCAGTGTCAGATTCGAGGCTCCAGCAAGGCTAGCACACAGCCAGCAAGGAATGGCAACCTGGCCAGGCACTACTATGCTGTAGGGGTTTACCTTGGTGATCCGGGCGAACCGGGTCCGATCCAGTGAAGGGAGTCTGGTGATGAGCAAAAAGATTCTGGTGGTCCTGACCAATACGGCCAAATACCCGACGCTCAAACGTGCCACCGGGCTCTGGCTGGGTGAGGCGGTGCATTTTGTCGAGCACGTCGAGAAGGCAGGCTACAAGGTCGATTACCTCAGCCCGGCGGGTGGCTATGTGCCGATCGACCCTCACAGCCTGAGCATGGCCCAGGACATTGACTGGGAGTGGTACAACAACAAAGCCTTCATGAATCGCCTGGGCAGCACCTTGAGCCCTGGCCAGGTCAAGGCTCAGGACTACGCAGCGATCTACTATGCCGGCGGACACGGGGTTATCTGGGACTTCCCGGACAATGCCGGGCTGCAGGACCTGGCGCGACGCATTTTCGAGGCCGGGGGGGTGGTCGCTTCAGTCTGTCATGGTGCCGTGGGGCTGCTCAATATCAAGCTCAGCGACAACACGCTGCTGGTCAAGGACCGTGAAGTGACGGGGTTCTCCAATATCGAAGAACAATTGGCCGAACTGGACAAAGTGGTACCCTACCTGACCGAGACCGAACTGAGTGCCCGGGGCGGGATCTATCGCAAGGCAGAAGATCCCTGGAAAGAATTTGCCATCGCCGACCAGAAAGAAGGCCGATTGATCACCGGCCAGAATCCGGCATCCGGGGCAGCGGTAGCCAGGTTGGTTGTGAAGTCCCTGGCTGCAGGCAAGGCCACTTGAACCTGACGTCAAGTTGAAGAGTACTACAGCCGCTAGCAATGACGCCTACAGGCGACCCGGGTGCGCTTCTCTATGCTGACCCTCCGTTCAGCATAGAGGCACCCAACCATGGTTCCACACTCCCACGCCGGGCGTAGCCTGATCGAGTTTCTTGTCACCCTTCTGATCGGGCTGGCACCTGTCACCTGTGGCCTGCTGGTACTTGTGTTGCAGGTCGACCGTAAGCAAGAAGAAACCATTGAGGTGACCGCTCGCGAAGCCGTGTACGCCATCGACAGGGTTATCCAGTCCCTGCACGACACCAGTCAGCAAGCCATAAAACTGCTTGATAAGCCCTGTGAAGCGGTTTTGTCTGACTTGCGCATGGAAATGGTCAAACAACCGAACGTACGCTCATTGGCACTGAAAAAGGACAATCGAATTTATTGCAGTACGCTGTATGGTTCGACAGATATCACCCTTGATCTGGGCAGTTATGTTGAAGGGCGTCTGCGCGTGTACCCAAGCAACATTGCAACCCCGGGCTCGGACATCCTGCTGTATCGGCTGCAGGAGGGCCGTTCCGCGATAATTACTGCCGCCAACCTCAAGGTCCTGCAGGCAGAGTTGCTCGGTTTCCAGAACTCTGTGGTGTTGAGTCTGCAATTCGGTGGCCAGTATGTCTGGGAAACCGGCAACGGCGAGTACTACAAGGTACCCAATCATGCAGAAAACACCCTGAAGCTCACATCAGAACAGTATGGGTACACCGTACACGCCGGTTATCCGGACGGCGAATCCTGGCAGGTGATTCGCCAGGCGATGCGCAGTGCCTTACCGTCACTGCTGCTGGTCGGCATCATGACCTCGGCAGCCGGATACTGGGGGATGTTCAGAAGAACGAGAAATCGTTCAACGCCTGCGCAGCCCTGACAGCACAAACAAAAAAGGCCATTGAGAACCCTCAATGGCCTTTTACTGTCATGGCGCTCGATTACTCGGCGTTCAGCACACCGCGGCGTACCTGATCGCGCTCGATGGATTCGAACAGTGCCTTGAAGTTACCTTCACCAAAGCCGTCATCGCCCTTGCGCTGGATGAACTCGAAGAACACCGGCCCCATCAGGGTTTCCGAGAAGATCTGCAACAGCAGACGCTTGTCGTCGGGCTGCGAAGAGCCATCGAGCAGGATGCCGCGGGCCTGCAGTTCGTCGACTGGCTCGCCGTGACCTGGCAAACGACCTTCGAGCATTTCGTAGTAGGTTTGCGGCGGCGCAGTCATGAAGCGCATGCCCAGTTTCTTCAGCGCATCCCAGCTCTTGAGCAGGTCATCGGTGAGGAAGGCCACATGCTGAATGCCTTCGCCGTTGAACTGCATCAGGAACTCTTCGATCTGCCCGGCGCCCTTGGACGACTCTTCGTTCAACGGGATACGGATCATGCCATCGGGCGCGGTCATGGCCTTGGAGGTCAGGCCGGTGTACTCGCCTTTGATGTCGAAGTAACGGATTTCGCGGAAGTTGAACAGTTTCTCGTAAAACGCCGCCCAATAGGCCATGCGTCCACGGTAAACGTTATGGGTCAGGTGATCGATGATCTTCAGGCCGGCACCGACCGGGTGACGGTCGACACCTTCAATGAAATTGAAGTCGATGTCGTAGATCGAGCTGCCTTCTTCGAAACGGTCGATCAGGTACAGCGGCGCACCGCCGATGCCTTTGATCGCCGGCAGGCGCAGCTCCATCGGACCGGTTTCGATTTCTACCGGCTGAGCCCCCAGTTCCAGGGCACGGGCGTAGGCCTCATGGGCGTTGCGCACGCGAAAAGCCATGCCGCACACCGACGGACCGTGCTCGGCCGCGAAGTACGAAGCGATGCTTTTCGGTTCGTTGTTGAGGATCAGGTTGATGTCACCCTGGCGGTACAGGTGCACATCCTTGGAACGGTGGGTCGCCACCTTGGTGAAGCCCATGATCTGGAAGATCGGCTCCAGGACGCCTGGGGTCGGCGAAGCGAACTCGATGAATTCGAAGCCCATCAGGCCCATCGGGTTTTCAAAAATGTCGGCCATGCTCATTACCTCATCATCAAAGCGCTAAAAACGGTGATTACTTGCTATCGATGTCGAGCGAAGATGGCGGCGCGCAGGAGATGCCCCTCACACTGCGTGCGAGGTAGTCACCATAGATCAGCTTGAACCCATGACACTTCATATGGACCCATTCTCGGCGGGTTGATTCCTCGAGTGGCGAGGAACCTTATTATTGTATGCGTAAGATGATTCTACAGTGCGTAATCCAATTTGTCGCACTTTAAGTTCAGACACGATTCCGACGTACGGCTATCCTCTGCGCAGTTCTGTATTTTTCAGGTTAGTCCCTATGCCCTTTTCGGTAAAACACCGCCCTTTACGCCTTTGGCGCACACTCTTGCCCTGGCTGGTCGGTGCCTTGCCCATGGTGTGCGGACTGCTGATCATGCACTGGCAAGCCGGCCGGGAGCTGCAGAACCGCAGCGAAGCCAGTGCACAACGGGTAGGTGGCCAGATTGAACGGATCCTCGACAGTGCCTCCCGCGCCGCCAGTGAACTGCTGCCGCTGGCCGGTCATCCGTGCGTTGAAGAAAAACTGGCCCTGCGTGATCAAGTCACCCGGCGCGCCTTTGTTCGCTCCACCAACCTCGAGTACCGCGGCGAACTGTATTGCAACTCACTGTTCGGGCCTTACAGCGAGCCGGTCAACGTCGATAACTATGTTCAAGGCAAACTGTGGCTGATGGATGGCAATTCGGTAACCCCCGGGCATCCATTGCTGGTGTACCGGGTGTCTGAAGGCGAACGGGGCGCTATCACCACAGTCGATGGCGATCATCTGATCGGGGCCCTCTACCTGCTCGGCACCGACAATCAGTTAATCCTGCAAGTGGGGCAAAACTGGATAGACCGCAGTGGTCAGGTCCACAAAGGCCTTGCCCCAACATCTGAGGTGGCCGCCAGCGAGTATGTTTCGACGCGCTATCCCTTCTCTATTCACAGCGGTTACACCCAGGGCAAGGTTGGCGAACAAATGCGCAGCGAGTATCCGGCCCTGTTCGGTCTGCTGGTAATGCTCGGCGCCATGGCGGCCGTTACCTGCTACTGGCAACTGCGCCGGGCCAGCTCGCCACGGGTGGAACTGCAGCGGGCCATCGAGGCCAACGAGTTCATCCCCTACTTCCAGCCCGTGGTACGCCATGGCGACTACCGCTGGGCCGGTGTCGAGGTGCTGATGCGCTGGCAGCATCCACGCGAAGGCCTGGTCCGTCCTGACCTGTTCATCCCCTATGCCGAACACAGCGGCCAGATCGTGCCCATGACCCGCCAGCTGATGGCCCGTACCGTCGAGGTATTGGCCCCGCATGCCGCGCGCATGGCGGATGGCTTTCACATCGGTATCAACATCACCGCCGATCATTGCCAGGATCTGGCCCTGCTCGATGACTGCCATGCGTTCCTCGCAGCCTTTCCCAAGGGCCGCGTGCGCCTGACCCTGGAATTGACCGAGCGCAAACTCATTTCCCCGAGCGAGGTCACCCATGCGTTGTTTGCCGGGCTTCACGACCTGGGAGTGATGATTGCTGTGGACGACTTCGGTACCGGACAATCGAGCCTGGCTTATTTGCGGCAGTTCCAGGTCGACTATCTGAAGATCGACCAGAGCTTCGTGTCGATGATTGGCGGTGATGCGCTGTCGTTGCATATCCTCGACAGTATCATCGAGCTTTCGAGCAAGCTGGGCCTGGGTATCGTTGCCGAAGGGGTGGAAACCGAGGCACAACGTGACTACCTGGCCCGGCACAACGTCGATTTCCAGCAAGGCTACCTGTTTGCCCGGCCAATGTCGGCCGAGGCATTCATTCAGGCCCTGGAGGCACAAGGCCTGGCGTCAACCACTGACAACCAGGTCCTGACCCAGGGTGGCTGAGCGCCCTTCTTTTTCCTGCTACAGAGGCCCTCGTGTCCAAAGGCATCGTTTCATCAGTCATGGCGTCGTGCTTGTTCGCCGTGATGTATTTCTACACCTCGCTGTTAACACCGCTTGACGGTGAGGAAGTCTTTGGCTGGCGTACCCTGCTGACCCTGCCCTGCCTGACCCTGTTCATGCTGCTGAGCAAGGACTGGCCGCTGATTACCGGCCTGCTCAAACGGATCCGGCACAAGCCGATACTGCTGCTGGGGTTGATCGGCACCTCATCGCTGATGGGTGTGCAGCTCTGGCTGTTCCTCTGGGCGCCGTTGCACGGGCGCAGCCTGGAGGTGTCGCTGGGGTATTTTCTGCTGCCGCTGACCATGGTTCTGACCGGGCGCGTGGTCTACGGTGAACGCCTGTCACGCCTGCAGAAACTGGCGGTGGCCTGTGCCGCAACCGGCGTTGCCCACGAGCTGTACCAGCACGGCAGTTTCGCCTGGGAAACCCTGCTGGTCGCCATCGGCTATCCGCTGTACTTCATCCTGCGGCGCAAATGCCGCACCGACCACCTCGGTGGCCTGTGGGCCGACATGTGCCTGCTGCTGCCGACGGCGCTGTACTTTGTCATCCAGGGCCCGTTGAGCGCCCAGGACCTGGTCGAACACCCGGCCCTGTACGGCCTGATTCCGTTGCTGGGGGTGATCAGCGCGCTGGCGCTGATCTGCTACGTACTGGCAAGCCGCCTGCTGGCGTTCAGCCTGTTCGGCCTGCTCAGTTATGTCGAGCCGGTGCTGCTGGTGGCTGTGGCCCTGCTACTGGGCGAGACCATCGGTCCCGACCAGTGGCTGACCTACCTGCCGATCTGGCTGGCAGTCGTGGTGCTGATCCTTGAAGGCGTCAAGCACCTGCTGCGCCATCAGCGGCGCTCGGTCTGAGGCGTACCTCGCGGACCCGACGTTCCTCCACCGCAACCACAGTCATCTGCCAACCATTCCACTGCAGGCAGTCGCCGACCACCGGCAAGCGATCAAGCAGGCTCATGACCAGACCGGCGAGGGTCTGGTAATCCTCGGTCGGTTTGGCGGCAAAGCCGGTGCGCGCCTGGATCTGGCTCAGGTTCAAGGCACCGCTGACGACAAAGCCCTGCTCGTCCTCGACGATCCCCGGCCCCTCGACCTCGCTGGCATCAGGCAATTCACCGGCGATGGACTCGAGGATGTCGGTCATGGTCAGGATGCCGGTGAAGTCACCGAACTCGTTGACCACAAAAGCGATGTGCGTCGACTGGTTGCGCATCTGTTCCAGGGCGTTGAGGATGCTGAAGCTCTCCAGCAGGTTCAGCGGCGCGCGAACCAGGCTTTCCAGGTCTGGCTCGTTACCGGCCAGCAGCTCCTTGAGCAACTCCTTCTTGTGCACAAAGCCCAGTGGTTCTTCGATACGACCGTTGCGGATCAGTGGCAAGCGCGAGTAGGACGAATGCATCAACGCCGTACGAATGGCGTGCGGAGTTTGCGCCAGGTCGATGGCATCGACCTGGGCCCGCACGGTCATCAGCGTCTTGATCGGACGTTCGGCAAGGTTCAGCACACCGCTGATCATCACCCGCTCGCGCCGATCGAACAGCACATGCTCCTCGCCGCCCTCGACCAGGTCGGCAATTTCCTCACCAACCTCGTCCGCCTCGATACGCCGCCCGCCCAACAGACGCAGCACCGCATGGGCCGTGCGTTCACGCAACGGCCGGTGTTGCTGCAGGCTGCGCTTGCGTCGGGCACGGGCCACCTGGTTGAACAGTTCGACCACAATGGCGAAACCGATAGCCGTGTACAGATAGCCCTTGGGAATATGGAAGCCCAGCCCTTCCGCAGTCAGGACGAAGCCGATCATCATCAAGAAGCCCAGGCACAGCATGATCACCGTCGGGTGGCTGTTGACGAAACGTGTCAACGGCTTGCTGGCGACGATCATGATACCGATCGAGAAAATCACCGCGATCATCATCACCGACAACTGCTCGACCATGCCCACGGCAGTGATCACCGCGTCCAGCGAGAACACCGCGTCGAGCACCACGATCTGCGCGACGATAGGCAAGAACGCGGCATGACGGGTGCTGCCACCGGACTGCGCGACATGGCCCTCCAGGCGTTCGTGCAGTTCCATGGTGGCCTTGAACAGCAGGAACACACCACCGAAGAGCATGATCAGGTCACGGCCGGAGAAGCTCTTGCCGAGCACCTCGAACAACGGTTCGGTCAGGGTCACCATCCAGGAAATACTGGCCAGCAAGCCCAGGCGCATGATCAACGCCAGGGACAAACCGATCACCCGCGCACGGTCGCGCTGATGCGGTGGCAGCTTGTCGGCAAGGATGGCGATGAACACCAGGTTGTCGATACCCAGCACCAGTTCCAGAACAATCAGCGTGGCAAGGCCCAGCCAGGCCGTGGGGTCGGCTAGCCATTCCATGGGCGGGTACTCATCTGGGCGAACAGCGGGGAAACGTCACAGGGACGGGAGAATGGCCAGGACGGCCAGGTACTGGGGGGCTCCGAGAACGAAGTCATAACAACCTGATATCAATTGGGGGTGAGATCCTACAATTGCAGCAGGGATTTCTTACAGCGCAAAACTATTTCAAATTCTGTATCAGAACGGTGGGAGCGGGCTTGCCCCGCGATGCGGTATGGCAGGTACACCGCGATCGCGGGGCAAGCCCGCTCCCACCGGTTGCAGGGCAATTTCCTTCAATACCTGCTCCAGCCAAACCAGCAGACTGAGTTCACCTTTCTTACAGGATGAACACCAATGAGTCTGACCCTGTCCATGGCCGCCTTTGCGCTGGCCGCCTCCATCTCCCCCGGTCCGGTCAACATCGTCGCCTTGGGCAGCGGTGCCCGTTATGGCTTGCGTGCCAGCCTCAGGCATGTCACCGGTGCCACCCTGGGCTTCAGCCTGCTGCTGTTGCTGATCGGCCTGGGGCTGCACGAATTGCTGCGTTACTGGCCAGCCATGACCCAGGTCCTGCATGCCGGCGGCGTGGCATTTTTGCTGTACATGGCCTGGAAACTGGCCAGCGACCGCGGTGAACTGGCCAACAGCAGCGCCCCGGCAGCCCCCTCGATGCTCGCCGGGGCAACCCTGCAATGGCTCAACCCCAAGGCCTGGCTGGCCTGCGTGGCCGGTGTCGGCGCTTATGTCGGCGAAGGCGAAACCACCCTGCTCTGGCAGTTCACCGGCATCTACTTTGTCATCTGCTACCTGTCCATCGCCAGCTGGGCCTGGGCGGGAAGTGTCATCAGCCAGTACCTGGGTAACCCGTACCGCGTACGTGTGTTCAACCGCGCGCTGGCGGCGCTGCTGGTGGCTAGCGCCCTGTACCTGTTACTGGCCTGATCGATAGTGGCCGGGGGTCGCCGCCAGGTGACGCTTGAACGCCCGCTGCAGGTGGGCCTGGTCGGCAAACCCGGCTTCCAGCGCCACCTCGGCGATCAGCGCGCCGCGGCGCAGGCGGGCGCGGGCAAACTGCACCCGTTGATCCAACAGGTAGCCATGGGGCGTCAGACCGAACTGTTGCTTGAAGGCGCGGATCAGGTATGAGGTAGACAGCCCCGCCGCCGCGCCAATGTCTTGCAGGCGCAACGGCTGGGTGCAGTGCTCGCGGATGAAGGCGGCAGCGGCCAGCAAGCGCGGATTGACCCGCCCCGCTGCCGGCACGCCGGAGGGCAACTGCTGGATCAGTTCACTGAAAAAAATGCATAACGCAGCGTGCTTGCTGGCGATGCTGAACTGATCATCCACCAGCAGGGCATGCAGGTGGCACAGGTCCTGGTAGAGGGACGGCGAAGCGCTGCTGAGCGCCTCGAACGGCTGGAACCCCAGCGCCTGCAACCAGGGCAGGTCCACGTACAGCATGAGGTACGACCAGGGTTCACCCTCGATCGGGTTGCAGGTATGCACCACGCCGGGGTTCATCAGCACCACGGTACCGGCGCTCACCTGCTGGTGGCTGTCACCGCTCACATAAGTACTGCGGCCAGCGGTGATCGCGCCGATGGAAAAGCTCTCGTGGGAATGCGCTGCATAGCAGACTTTGCGCCCATCCTCGACGCTGCGCGCCTCGATGAACGGCAGCGCCGGGTCACGCCAGAATCGAGAGTAGCCGTCCATCGACTTCAGCCTTCGGCGTCATGCACCACCACCAGCAATTGCGCCTGCACCTCGCCCAGCGAGCGCAGACGATGCGGCGTCTGGGCGTTGAAGTACAGCGCATCACCACGTTCGAGGATGACCCGCTCACTCATGAAGTCCACTTCCACCTGGCCTTCGTGAACAAACAGAAACTCCTCGCCCAGGTGCTCCTTGAAGGTCGAGTCGCTGAAATCGGCGGGTGGGCTGATGATGAACGGCAGCAAGCTGCGGCTGCCGATATGGTTGGCCAACACCGCATAGCCCGGGCCCTGAGCGCTCCCGGAAAGTGCCTGGCGCTCACCGCTGCGTACCAGGCTAAAGCGGGCCTGGCCGGGCGCATCTTCGGCAAACAGCTCTTCGACATTGACACTCAGCGCCCGCGCCAGCTTCAGCGCAGCGGCAATCGACGGCGTGTTCAGGCCACGCTCGACCTTGGAAAGATAACTCTTGGTCATGCCGGACTTCTCGGCCAGCACCTCCAAGGTAATCCCCAGTTTTTTTCTCAGCAATTTCAATCGGATAGACATGTGGTGCAATTTTCCCAGTGCCACGGGCAAGCTTTTTCTTGCTAATGACACATTGTGTCATTTATCCTTTTTTGTGTCATTTGCTTAACCGCCCCTTCACCTTCCAAGTAACCGGGGCGGGCCAGCCTGACATTTCTCTACACCATCGAGGATATCCCCATGGCCAAGACTCTGGCATTGCCCAAGGACCAACTGATCAAGCAGGCCCTTACACAGATGCAAGGCTCGCTTGCCGATAATACGTGGACTGCACGGGAAAAGCTGGCCCTGACCTGTCGAATTCTCTTCGACAATGGCCACGACTCGGGCCTGGCCGGGCAAATCAGTACCCGCGGGCCACAACCGGGCACCTTCTACACCCAACAACTGGGGCTGGGCTTCGACGAAATCACCGCCAGCAACCTGTTGCTGGTCAATGAAGACCTCGAAGTGCTCGAAGGCCAGGGCATGCCCAACCCGGCCAACCGCTTCCACAGCTGGGTGTACCGGGCACGCCCGGATGTGAACTGCATCATCCACACCCACCCTACCCATGTCGCCGCGCTGTCGATGCTGGAAGTGCCGCTGCAGGTTTCGCACATGGACCTGTGCCCACTGTATGAAGACTGCGCCTTTCTTGAAGCCTGGCCCGGGGTGCCGGTCGGCAACGAAGAAGGTGAAATCATCAGCGCAGCGCTAGGCGACAAACGCGCCATCCTGCTCTCGCACCATGGCCAGTTGTCCACCGGCACCAGCATCGAGGAAGCCTGTGTCATCGCCCAGTTGATCGAGCGTGCGGCCAAGCTGCAGTTGCTGGCGATGGCCGCAGGCGAAGTCAAACCGATCGAGCCGGCGCTGGGCCGCGAAGCCCACGACTGGATCTCCCGGCCAAAACGCCACAGCGCCGCCTTCAACTACTATGCGCGGCAGTGCCTGCGGGTGCATGCCGACTGCCTGAACTGATTGTTCGCCCTTTTGCCTTACTTGCGGAGTACGTTTCATGACCACGAAATTCCACGGCATCATCGGCTACACCATCACCCCGTTCAGCAGCGACGGCCAGCACCTTGACCTGCCTGCCCTGGGCCAGTCCATCGACCGCCTGATCGCCGGTGGCGTGCATGCCATCGCCCCGCTGGGCAGCACCGGTGAAGGCGCCTACCTGAGTGATCGGGAATGGGACCAGGCCACCGAGTTCAGCCTCGCCCACATCGCAGGCCGAGTGCCAACCATCGTCAGTGTCTCGGACCTGACCACTGCCGGCGCCATCCGCCGTGCACGCTTTGCCCAGGCCCATGGCGCCGATGCGGTGATGGTCTTGCCAACGGCGTACTGGAAACTCAGCGAAGCAGAAATCTTCGAGCACTACCGTGCTATCGGCGCCAGCATCGACGTGCCGATCATGCTCTACAACAACCCCGCCACCAGCGGCACCGACATGTCGGTGGAACTGATCCTGCGCATCGTGCGCGAGGTTGAAAACGTCACCATGGTCAAGGAGAGCACCGGCGACATTCAACGCATGCACAAGCTGCAACTGCTCGGTGAAGGCAAGGTGCCGTTCTACAACGGTTGCAACCCGCTGGCCCTGGAAGCGTTCATCGCCGGTGCCAGTGGCTGGTGCACCGCGGCGGCGAACCTGATTCCCGAACTCAACCAGGCCCTGTACAAGGCCATCGTCTGCAACGACCTGAAAACCGCCAAGTCGGTGTTCTACCGTCAGTTGCCGCTGCTTGACTTCATCCTCAAGGCAGGCCTGCCTGCTACGGTCAAAGCCGGCCTGGCCATACGCGGCTTGCCAGTAGGCGAGCCTCGGCGGCCGGTATTCGCCCTGAACCAGGCTGGACAGGATCATCTGCGCGCATTGCTGGACGACCTGCTAACGCCGGGTAGCCATGCGTAACCGATAACCACCCGGACTTTCGCCGGTCCACTTCTTGAACGCGCGGTGGAACGCGCTGGGTTCCTGGAACCCGGTGCGTTCAGCGATCTCGGCAATGCTCATGTCGGTTTCGCGCAGGCATTCGAAGGCTGTGGCGCGGCGTACTTCATCCTTGATCTGCTGGAACGAGCGGCCTTCACGTTCCAGCTGCCGGCGGAAACTGCTGGCACTCAGGCCCTGGCGCTTGGCCATAGCCACCAGCGTTGGCCATTGGCCCTGATCACGCTCACGCAGGTAGCGGTATATCTGGGCCACCTGGCCGCTGTGATTGCGGTAGCGAATCACCAGCCATTGCGGGGCACTGCGTAGAAACGTCTTGAGCCCGGCGAGGTCCTGGATCACCGGCAAACGCAGATAGTCAGCGGCAAATTCAATCTCGCTCACGCCCGCCCCCAACTGCAGATTGGGGCCCCAGAGCAGCGGATCATCGTCCTGCGCCGGGCGCATATCCGTCAGCGCGGTGCGATCGATGACCAGGCGTTGCCCGCCCAGCCAGCACAACAGGCTGATCACCAAGGCCAGAAAAGTCTCATCGGCATACACCCGGGTCACTGGATCTTCGATTCGTGACTGCACGCTGATCACCGCCCGCGCGCCCTTGATCGACAAGCTGGCATGAATGTCACGCAAGAACAGACCGAAATAGCTCAGGCACTGGCGCAGGGCTTTTTCCAGGGTCGGTTCCTGAATCAGACCACGGCAGATCAGGGCAAAACTGCCGGTCGGCATGCCATGGCTGTCGAGATTGAAGAATTCGTCGTCCAGGTCCTGGATCAGGATCAACCAGAGCCGGGTAAAGGCGGTGGCCGGCACCCGGGCCCCCACGGTCCCGAGCACTGCCGGATCGATACCGGCCTCGCGCAACAAAGCCTGCGCCCGCTGCGGCTGGTCGCGCAGGGCGTGCAACATGCTATGGACGAAGTAAACCGCGACTGTATCGTTTTCCCGCATGGCGGATTCCGCAAGGTATGGCAAAAAATACCAGACTCAGTGAACAGTTATGGCATAGGCCCGGCGAAAGGCTTTGCCTAGACTCGATGACAACCTGAACTGGCTTGGCGTGCATTCTCTCAGAGCCTGCCCCCGCCCCGCCATGCTTTCGCACACTGGAGTCGATCATGAGCACCCCGGAAATCTACGTAATCAGCGCCGTCCGTTCGGCTATTGGCACCTTTGGCGGCACCCTCAAGGACCTGCCTCTGGCTGACCTGGCCACGGCAGTGACCCGCGCCGCCATCGAGCGCGCCGGTGTGGCGCCTGAGCAGATCGGCCATATGGTCATGGGTAACGTGATCCCAACCGAAGCCCGCGATGCCTACCTGTCGCGTGTGGCCGCCATGAATGCCGGTATCCCCAAGGAAACCCCCGCCTTCAACGTCAACCGCCTCTGCGGTTCGGGCCTGCAGGCCATTGTTTCCGCCGCCCAGAGCCTGCTGCTGGGTGATGCCGAGGTGGTTGTAGCCGCCGGTGCCGAATCCATGAGCCGTGGTCCTTATCTGCTGCCGCAAGCCCGCTGGGGTGCGCGCATGGGTGATCTGCAAGGCGTGGACTACATGCTCGGCGCCCTGCACGACCCGTTCGCCGGTTTCCACATGGGTATCACCGCCGAAAACGTTGCCGAGCGCAATGGCATCACCCGTCAGATGCAGGACGAACTGGCCCTGGTCAGCCAGCAGCGCGCCGCCCGCGCGATTGCCGAAGGCCGTTTCAACAGCCAGATCGTGCCGATCGATATCCCAAGCCGCAAAGGTACCGTGCGCTTTGAAATCGACGAGCACGTGCGTGGCGCAGTCACCACCGAACAACTGGCCGGCATGAAACCCGCCTTCAAGAAAGACGGCACCGTCACCGCCGGCAATGCCAGCGGCCTGAACGACGGCGCTGGCGCTCTGGTGCTGGCCACCGGTGACTTCGTCAAACGCCATGGCCTCAAGCCGTTGGCACGCCTGGTGGCCTACGCCCATGCGGGCGTCGAGCCTGAGCTGATGGGTCTGGGCCCGGTCCCGGCCACCCGCAAGGCTCTGGAAAAGGCTGGCCTGACTGTCGCCGATCTGGACGTCATCGAGTCCAACGAAGCCTTCGCCGCCCAGGCCTGCGCCGTCGCCGCTGAACTGGGCTTTGATCCGGAGAAGGTCAACCCCAACGGTTCGGGTATTTCCCTCGGCCACCCGGTCGGTGCTACCGGCGCAATCATCGCCACCAAGGCCATCCACGAGCTGCAGCGTATTGAAGGCCGCTACGCACTGGCGACCATGTGCATCGGCGGCGGCCAAGGCATCGCCGTGGTCTTCGAGCGCGTCTGAACCCAGGAGTTTTCAAGGTGAGTATTCAAAACATTGCAGTCATCGGCGCAGGCACCATGGGCAACGGCATTGCCCAGGTGTGTGCAGTGGCCGGTTACCAGGTCACTCTGATCGATGTGTCCGACGCCGCGCTGGAGCGCGGCCTGGCCACCTTGCGCAAGAACCTGGAGCGTCAGGTCAGCAAACAGACTCTGACCGCCGAAGCTGCCGAAGCCGCGGTGGCGCGCATCCGCACCAGCACCGACTACGCCCAGCTGCAACAGGCGCAACTGGTGATCGAGGCTGCTACTGAAAACCTCGAACTCAAACTGCGCATCCTCCAGCAGATCGCTGCCAGCGTCAGTAGCGACTGCGTGATCGCCACCAACACCTCGTCGCTGTCGATCACGCAATTGGGTGCGGCGGTCAGCCAGCCTGAGCGCTTTATTGGTGTGCACTTCTTCAACCCGGTGCCGATGATGGCCCTGGTCGAGATCATTCGCGGCCTGCAAACCAGCGATGCCACCTACGCCAAGGCCCTGGCCCTGACCGAGCAGGTTGGCAAAACGCCGATCAGCGCCGGCAACCGCCCGGGCTTTGTGGTCAATCGCATCCTGGTGCCGATGATCAACGAAGCGATCTTCGTGTTCCAGGAAGGCCTGGCCAGTGCCGAAGACATCGACACCGGCATGCGTCTTGGCTGCAACCAGCCGATCGGCCCGCTGGCCCTGGCCGACCTGATTGGCCTGGATACCCTGCTGGCCATCATGGAGGCCTTCCACGAAGGCTATAACGACAGCAAATACCGCCCTGCCCCCCTGCTCAAGGAAATGGTTGCCGCCGGCTACCTGGGTCGCAAGAGCGGTCGCGGTTTCTTCACCTACTGAGGAGCGACCCGATGGACGCCGCTTTGCGTTGTGCGAACTTTGAAGAGCGGCGTGACAGGGCCCTGGCGCTGTTTGCCGAAAAGGGCTTTGGCCAGGTCAGCATGCGCGAGCTGGCCAGCCATCTGGGTTTGACGGCGGGGGCGTTGTATCACCACTTCCCCAGCAAGCAGGACCTGTTGTACGACCTGATCGAAGAGGTCTACGAAGAACTGCTTGCCACCCTCAACCAGGGCCGCCGCGTTCACCAGCAAACCCTGACTGAAGTGATTGCCGCACACTGGGCGTTGCATGCCGAGCGCCCGTTGCAGTTCCGTCTGGCCAAGCGCGATCTCTGCTGCCTGACCCCTGACCAGCAGGCGCGAATCGGTCAATTGCGCCAACAGTACGAAGCGTCGCTGCTGCGTCTGATCGTGCCCAAGTCGACCTTGCGCGGCCAGGCCCTGGCCGCTACTGCCCATGTGATTGCCAACCTGCTCAACAGCCTGCCCAGCTGGCTGCAGGCATCGCAGTTGCCTCAGGCCCAAGGCCTGGCGCTGATGGAAAGCATGTTGATGGGCGGGATCGAACGGACCTTGCGCGGCGAAAGCCTTAATACCATGGTGTGATCGAAACCAGCCCCCCGGTGGGAGCGGGCTTGCCCCGCGATCGGATGTGACTGGCAGCCCGCAATCGCGGGGCAAGCCCGCTCCCACCCTGGGCAGTCGCTCCCCGTTACAGAGGCAGACGCACCGTAAACGTCGCCCCCTGCCCCTCGATACTCTCTACATCAATGCTGCCGCCGTGGGCCAGGACAATCTGCTCCGAGATGTACAACCCCAGCCCCAGCCCTGCATTCCCCGGATTCGACGCCACCCGCTCGAACTGCTGAAAAATGCGTTGCTGATTCTGCGCACTGATACCAATGCCCTGATCGCGAACCTCGATACACGCCAACCCCTGCAGCTCAAAGGCACGCACCCGGACCGGATGCCTGGCCCCATAACGCAGCGCATTGGTCAGCAGATTGGCCACCACCTGTTCAATACGAAACTCATCCCACACCCCCATCAATGGCGCCTCGGCCTTGAACTCGATCAGCGAGCCCGCCGCCGCAGCCTGGGCGGCGAAGTTCTCGACCAGCCCAGCGACCAGCTGCGTCAGGTCGAACTGACTGGGACGGATCGACAACTTGCCGGTGCGGATCCGCGACACATCGAGCATGTCTTCGATCAGACGGATCAGGCTGTTGATCTGACGTTCATCGCGCTCGACCATCGCGCGCATCTTGTCCAGGGTGAAGGCATCAGCGTTGTCCTGGGCCAGATGCAACTTGCGCAGCTGGGTTTCCAGGATCAGGCCGTTGAGCGGCGTGCGCACCTCATGGGAGACAATCGACATGAAATCGTCGCGCATGCGCACCGCGTGTTCCAGCTCACGACGGGTGACCTGCAGTTGGGTCAGCAACTGCTCCTGTTCTTCCCGGCTGCGCTCCAGCGCCTGCAGTTGCTGATCAAGGGCCTTGCGCTGGCGGAACAGGTCGACAAACACCGCCACTTTGCTTTTCACCGCCTGGTTGTCCAGCGGCTTGTGCAAAAAGTCCACCGCACCACTTTCATAGCCTTTGAAGGCATAGTTCATCTCACGCCCGGCAGCGCTGACAAAGACGATCGGGATGTTCTTGGTCTTCTCTGTGCCGCGCATCAGCTCGGCCAGCTCGAAACCGTTCATGCCCGGCATCTGCACATCGAGAATGGCCAGGGCGAACTCATGTTCAAGCAGCAGTGACAGCGCCTGGTCGGCGGACTGTGCCTGATACACCTCGCGGTCGCTGCCCTTGACCAGCGCCTGCAGCGCCAGCAGGTTTTCCGGCAGGTCGTCGACGATCAGCAGTTTGGCTTGGATGTGGCTTAGCATTCAGTGAATTCCAGCTTGGCGAGCAATTGCCCGATGCCGTGCAACGGCAGTATGTAGTCTGGGTGGTGCAGGGCCAGCGCCGCTTTCGGCATAGTGGCGACCTGCGCCTCGCGCGGGTCCTGAACGATGGTGTGGCCGCCGGACTGCTTGATCTGCGCCAGGCCATCGGCACCGTCTTCGTTGGCCCCGGTCAACAGCACACCGAGCAACGCCGGGCCATAGGCATCGGCGGCGGATGCGAACAGGATGTCGATTGAAGGCCGGGAGAAATACACCCGCTCCTCCTGGCTCAAGGAAAAGCTGCGGTCGCGTTCCACCGACAGGTGATAACCGGGCCCGGCGAAATAGATCATCCCGGGGGCTACCTCCTGTTTGTCCCGTGCCTCCGTCACCGGGCGCCCCAATCTACGGCTGAATACCTCGGCCAGCTGGCTGTGACGGTCATCCGGCAAGTGCAGTACACACACCAGCGGAATCCGGAAATCCAGCGGCAAGGCATGAAACAGGTTGAGCAAGGCACTGACGCCACCGGCCGAGGCGCCCAAGGTGATCGCCTGAATGCCGTTCATGATTTACGGTAGATCCGTTCTGGCTTGACCAGGGCCTGGAACTGCCCGGCATAGGCGGAAAAGTCCAGGGTTTCCTTGCTGCCCAGGACCAGGAAGCCGCGGTGACAAAGCGATTCGTGAAACAGCCCGAACGCACGATCCTGCAAGGTCTTGTTGAAGTAGATCAGCACATTGCGGCAGGAGATCAGCTGGGTTTCGGAAAATACGCTGTCGGTGGCCAGGCTGTGATCGGCGAAGGTCACGTTGTCGCGCAGGCTGCTGTCGACAATGGCGTTGCCGTAGGCGCAGGTGTAGTACTCGCTGAAGTCGCGCTGGCCACCGGCTTTGCGGTAGTTCTCGGCGTAGCCGCGCATGTTCTGCATCGAGTAGATGCCCTGTTTGGCCTTGTCCAGGGAACTGGGGTTGATGTCGGTGGCATAGATGATGGTGCGCTCCAGCAAGCCCTCTTCGCGCAGCAGGATGGCCAGCGAGTAAACCTCCTCGCCGGTGCTGCAACCGGCAACCCAGACCTTCAGCGACGGCCAGGTACGCAGCAGCGGCACCACCTCCCGGCGCAGCGCCAGAAAGTGCTCCGGGTCGCGAAACATCTCGCTGACCGGGATGGTCAGGAACTGCAGCAACTGCATGAACATGCCCGGATCGTGCAGGACCCGCTCCTGCAGCGCCGAGACCGTGTTGCACTCGAACTGGCGCACGGCATGCAGGATCCGGCGCTTGATCGAAGCACCGGAGTAGTCCCGAAAGTCATAGCTGTATTTGAGGTAGATCGCCTCGATCAACAGCCGTATTTCGATGTCGGTATTACGCTCGATGGTCAAATTCGCTCCAGTTGCGGCAGCCAGACACGGATCAGCGAGAACAGACGGTCAAGGTCAATGGGCTTGGCCAGGTAATCATTGGCGCCGGCCTGCAGGCAACGCTGCTGGTCATCCTTCATGGCCTTGGCCGTCACCGCGATGATCGGCAGTTTGCGCCAGCGCGGTTGCTGGCGGATCAGCCGGGTGGCTTCATAGCCATCCATCTCCGGCATCATCACGTCCATCAGCACCAGGTCGATATCGACGTGCTGTTCCAGCCGTTCGATGGCCTCGCGGCCATTGCGGGCGATTTCGACGATCGCGCCTTTGTGCTCGAGCGCACTGGTCAGGGCGAAAATGTTCCGTACATCGTCGTCGACCAGGAGCAGTTTGCGCCCTTCGAAGACCTTGTCGCGACTGCGTGCGGTCTTGAGCATGCGCTGACGTTCATGAGACAGCGTCGACTCGACTTTGTGCAGAAACAGTGTCACCTCATCCAGCAGCCGCTCCGGCGAGCGCGCGCCCTTGATGATGATCGAGCGCGAGTACTTGAGCAGGTCGGCCTCTTCATCGCGGGTCAGGTTGCGCCCGGTATAGATGATCACCGGCGGGAAGGCGCGGATATCCTCGGACGACATGCGTTTGAGCAGCTCGTTGCCGAGCATGTCCGGCAGTTTCAGGTCGATGATCATGCAGTCGTAGACGTTCTCGCGCAGCAGGTCCAGGGCTTCCTGGGCCAGGCCGACAGCGGTGATCTCGATGTCATCGTCGCCAATCAGCCGGGCAATGCTCTCACGCTGCAGATCATCGTCTTCGACCAGCAGAATGTGCTTGAGCTTCTGGGTCAGCTTGGCCTCCAGGCGCGCAAACACGGCCTTGAGTTCTTCACGGCTGGTGGGTTTCACCGCATAGCCGACGGCGCCCATGTGCATGGCCGCCTCCACCCGGTCTTCGACAGAAATGATATGCACCGGAATGTGGCGGGTGCCGGCCTGCTCCTTGAGCCGTTGCAGCACGGTCAGGCCGGAGTGATCCGGCAGGCGCATGTCGAGCAGGATGGCGTCGGGAATGAACCCTGCGGCCAGCTCGAAACCTTCGTCGGCGGCCTGGGCGACCAGGCAGCTGTAACCCAGTTCATGGGCAAGATCAAAGAGAATGCGGGCGAAATTCGGTTCATCCTCGATCACCAGAATGCAGCGGTTGCTGAACGGTGCCAGCGCCCGGTCATCGGCAAACGCCGGTGTGCTGCGCGCAGGCATGGCAACGTCGACCGGCGCCTCGGGTTCTGCTGCAACGACTGTGGCCAGGGGCTGATTGACGATCAGTGCCGGCCCTTGGCTGTCGACCGGCTCATAGCGCTCCGGCAGGATCAGGCTGAACACACTGCCCTTGCCCAGGCTGCTGTCGACACTGATCTGCCCCCCGAGCAGTTGCGCCAGATCGCGGGAGATCGACAAGCCCAGGCCGGTGCCACCATAACGTCGGTTGCTGGTGCCATCGGCCTGGTGAAAGGCTTCGAAAATACGCTGTTGCTGATCGGCCGCGATGCCGATACCGCTGTCGCGCACAGCGAACACAATGCCGGTACCCGGCTGCAGGCTGACGGTGAGGCTGACCTGGCCTTTCTCGGTGAATTTCACGGCATTGGACAGCAGGTTCTTGAGGATCTGTTCCAGACGCTGGCGGTCGGTGTACAACGTGCTCGGTACCTCGGGTTCGATGACCACGCTAAAGCTCAACTGCTTGTCGCTGGCCAGCGGTTCGAACAGCGATTGCAGGCCTTCGGTCAAACGCACCAGCTGGGTGGCCTCCGGGCGTACTTCAAGCTTGCCGGCTTCGACCTTGGCGATGTCGAGAATGTCGTTGATCAGGTTGAGCAGGTCGTTACCCGCCGAGTAGATCGACTCGGCAAACTTGACCTGCTCTTCGCTGAGATTCTCCTGAGCGTTCTCCGCCAGCAATTTGGCCAGGATCAGCGAGCTGTTCAGCGGTGTACGCAGCTCATGAGACATGTTGGCGAGAAACTCAGACTTGTACTTGCTGGAGCGCTGCAGCTCCTCGGCGCGCGTCTGCAGCTCGGCCTGGGCCTGGTTCAGTTCGCTGTTCTTGCGGTTCAGCGCATCGCGCTGCTCGGCCAGGGCCTGGGTGCGTTCGGCCAGTTGCTCATTGGTCTGTTCCAGTTCGGCTTGCTGGGTCTCCAGATGGGCCTGGGACTCCTTGAGCACCCGCGACTGTTCTTCGAGTTCCTCGTTGGCGGATTTCAGCTCTTCCTGCTGCACCTGCAACTCTTCGTTGAGCTGCTGGGTTTCGGCCAGCACGTCCTGCAGGCGTTGACGATAGCGGGCACTTTCAATGGAGGTGCCGAGGTTGTCAGCGACCAGCTCGAGCAGTTCGATATCGCGATCAGTCAGCGGCCGCAGGAAACCCAGCTCGACCACCCCGTTGATCTGCCCGTCGTTGCTGGTCGGCACCATCAGCACACTGCGCGGCAACCCTTCACCCAAGCCGGAGTTGACCTTGAAGTAGTCCTCAGGCACGTCATCAAGACGCAGCAGGCGCCCCTGGCTCACCGCCTGGGCGAGCAGGCCTTGCTGATGGCCGATCAGCTGTTCACGGGCTTCCTGCTCGGCAGAAAAGCCGTAGCTTGCCACCCGCCGCAAAGCACCCTGGTCATCACGCACGTAAAGCGCCGCCACCACACTGCCCAGGTAGGTGGCGAAAAAGCGCAGGATATTGTTGCCCAGCATCGGCAGCGTCAGTTGCCCGAGCACCTGCCCGGCCAGTTGCGTCTGCCCGCTGCGTAACCAGGCTTGCTGTTCCAGGCGCTGGGTCGAACGTTGCTGGGCTTGCAGGTTGCTGGTGTAGCTGGAGGACAACGCCAACAGATCGCGGCGCCCGAGGAACGCCAACAAAGCACTGAGCAGGATGATGAACACCAGGTACACGGAAATCGCCACCCGCGTCAGGGTGCTGACCTGCTCGTTACGGGCGACCCGCAGCTGTTGTTCCATGCCGATGAAGGTAGCGAATTCCTTGCGGATTTCGTCGGTGATGCGCTTGCCGCGACCGGCCCGGATCGGTTCCTGGTAGTCACTGTCCTGACGGCGCAGACTGATCACCTGACTGGCAAAGGTATTCCACTCTTGCTGCAGCGCCATCAAGCGCTCCAGCCGGTCGACCTGCTGCGGATTGTCGGTCACCATCGTCTGCAGGCTCATCAGGCCGGACAGCACTTGTGGCTTGGCCACCTCGTAAGGTTCGAGAAAGCGCTCGTCAGCGGTGATCAGGAAGCCGCGCATGCCGGTTTCCATATCGATCGACAGCTTGACCGCCTCGTTGGCGTTGTTGATCACCCGGTCGGTATGTTCCACCCACTGAATGGCCGACAACAGGTAATTGATCATGGCTATGAACACTACAGCGCTGAGCAGGCCGACGCCCAGAGGCAGGCCGATGTTGCGGCTCAGCAACTTGCGAAAGCTTTGCTGATCTATCGAGGCTGGTTGAATCATCACATACATCCAAGCAAGTGAATCAAACAAAAGAAGTGTGGCGGATTTTCGAGTAATTGTTCTATTTTTCGCTGCGAAGGCGATCCCTGCGGCCTTCTGACCCTGAGTCTAACCAGCTTTGCCGGTGCTGACAGGGCATTTAGCCAGCATTTGAGGTCAACAGACGCCAATCGTTCCCTGCGGGTGTGCACATCGCTATCCTGCACAGGCAGCAGGGAACTTCAGGCCACACCTGGCTTACAGAATATGAACAGACATTAGTACAGGACCTTTGCCATGCCCTCATCTGCCCCCGCCCTTCTGGTTGTCGAAGATGACGCGATTGTGCGCATGCTGATCGTCGAAGTGCTGGAAGCGCTGGGCTATACGGTCGTCGAGGCCCAGGACGCTGAGAACGCCCTGAAGATCCTCGAGGATCCTGAGCAGACACTGGCGCTGATGATGACCGATATCGGCCTGCCGGACATGGACGGCAAGGCGCTGGCGGTCAAGGCGCAAGAGGCAAGGCCGTTGCTACCGATACTGTTTGCCAGTGGCTATGGTGACAACCTCGACGTACCCGAGGGCACACACCTGATCGGCAAGCCGTTCAGCATCGATCAATTGCGCGACAAGGTGCAAAGCATACTGTCGGTGGGAGCGGCGGTGCGGCGACCCGACTTGCCCCGCGATTCAATGTAACTGGCACAACACAAATCGCGGGGCAAGCCCGCTCCCACCCTGTAGAATAGGCACTTTTTCCAAGGCCTCTTCCCCTCATGCTCAAGCCCGCCCTCAACGTCCTGGTCATCGGCTACGTCTGGCCCGAACCGCGCTCCTCGGCCGCCGGCGGGCATGTGGTACAGATCCTCGAGAGTTTCGTCCAACGTGGCTGGCGCGTAACCTTCAGCAGCCCGGCGACGGTCGGGGAGCACAAGGCAGATCTTGCCGAGCTGGGCATTGCCGAACAGGCCATTACCCTCAATGACAGCAGTTTCGACCAGTTCGTCAGTGAACTGGCCCCGGATGTGGTGCTGTTCGACCGTTTCATGATGGAAGAGCAATTCGGCTGGCGCGTGGAAAAACACTGCCCCAACGCCTTGCGCGTACTGGAAACCTCGGACCTGCAAAGCCTGCGCGACGCCCGTCAACAACTGCTGCGCCGCCGCCTGATCGAAGGGCTGGACCCCAACGACTTCCGCGCGCTGTTCGCCACCTCCGGCCCCGAGCTGTATCGGCAGATGGCCTCGGCCGACCAGACCCTGCGCGAACTGGCGGCCATCTACCGCAGCGACCTGAGCCTGATGATCTCGGACGTCGAGATCGACCTGCTGATCAACGGCTTCGGCGTGCCCGAGCACCTGCTGCACTGGTGCCCGCTGATGGTCGATGTGCCCGGCGCAGCGTTCAAGCCTTACGACGAGCGTGCGCACTTCCTCAGCATCGGCAACTTCCGCCACGCCCCGAACTGGGATGCCGTGTTGTGGATGAAGAATACGCTGTGGCCGATCATCCGCCGCCGCCTGCCCCAGGCGCAGTTGCACATCTACGGCGCCTACACGCCACCGAAGGCCACGGCGCTGCACAAGCCTGCCGAAGGCTTCCACATCATGAACTGGGCCGAGGATGCCCTGGAGGTGATGAGCAATGCGCGCATTTGCCTGGCACCGCTGCGCTTCGGCGCCGGGATCAAGGGCAAGCTGACCGACGCCATGCTCTGCGGCACCCCCAGCGTGACCACGCCAATCGGCGCCGAAGCCATGCACGGCGCCCTGCCCTGGCCGGGCGCGGTGGCCAGCACCGGCGAAGCGCTGGCCGAAGCTGCGGTGCAGCTGTACAACGACCCGGCACGCTGGCAGCAAGCGCAACAACAGGGTTTGCAGCTGCTTGCCGCGCGCTATGACCGACGCCAGCACAGCACTGCGCTGGTCGAACGCATCGAGTACGCACTGGGCGATCTGGACCAGCACCGCTTGTTCAACTTCACCGGGGCCATGCTGCGTCACCACCAGCACAAGAGCACCCAGTACATGGCGCAATGGATCGAAGCGAAAAACCGCCTGGCTACAGCGGCCGGCGCAGCAGATACGTGTCCATGATCCAGCCCTTGCGCGCACGGGCCTGCTCGCGCTGCTGAAGAATCTGTTGGCGCACCGCCTGCAACGGCCCGGCGATGAGGATCTCGTCGGCGGTACCGAGGTAGGCGCCCCAGTAAATCAGCAGCTCGGGGTCGTCGAGCGCGGCGAACGCGCATTGACCGTCGAGCATCACCACCAGGTTGTCGATCCGTGACTGTTCGGCCAGGCGCCGGCCTGGCAGGACGGTCAGTGGCTCACCAATACGGTTCAAGGGAATCCGGTGGCGGGCCGCCAGGGCCTGTACGCTGCTGATACCGGGAATGACTTCAAGCGCGATGCCGACGCCAGCGGCCTGCACCAGATCGAGGATGCGCAGGGTGCTGTCATACAGGGTTGGCTCGCCCCACAGCAGAAAGGCGCCGCACTCGCCCTCGGCCAGTTCGCTTTCGATCAAGCGGG
Source organism: Pseudomonas alkylphenolica (assembly GCF_000746525.1). NCBI lineage: Bacteria > Pseudomonadati > Pseudomonadota > Gammaproteobacteria > Pseudomonadales > Pseudomonadaceae > Pseudomonas > Pseudomonas alkylphenolica. The sequence continues at coordinate 2,377,821 of NZ_CP009048.1, read as the reverse complement.
CATAGAGCGTGGCACGCTTGTGGTGCCAGTCATGCACGGCACCGACATAGTCGCTGGCTGCACCCTCACGCTGCGGATCCTCGACCTGCACCAGGCGATAGCCCGGCTGCTGGATATAGCGTTCGAGAATGTCCTTGCGCAGTTGCAGCAGCTCATCCTTGACCGCGCCTTTATCGAGGACGAAGAACACCTGGGCACGGTTCAGCGCATCGATGGCCTCAAGGGTGATCTGGCGCGGATTGCCCGGCCCGATACCGATCAACAACAGCTGTTTCATTGCAGTTCATTCCACGGCTCGGCCAGCCGCCATTGTCGGCCGGCCGAGGGGCAGTGGCAATGCGCTGCTTACCAGATCGAGAAGTTGTAGCTGACGATTACCCGCGTTTCGTCCATGTCCCGCGCCCACTTCTCGTAGTTGCTGCGGTAGGTGGAGTTACGCAGGCGTACGCTGACGTCCTTGAAGGTGCCGCTCTGGACCTGGTACTTGAGCTCGCTGTCGCGCTCCCACTCCTTGCCCTCGGCCAGGCTGCCGGGGACCTTGATATGGTCACCGTTGATATAGCGGGTGAAGAAGCTCAAGCCCGGCACGCCGAGGGCCTTGAAGTCGTAGTCGTAGCGCAACTGCCAGGAGCGCTCCTGGGCGGCGGCGAAGTCGTTGACCTGGGCGTAGTTGACCAGGTACGGATTGCTGCCATCAAGGTACGGCATGGAATTTTCACCGTACATGCGTTGCCAGCCGGCGCTGACCTTGTGCCCACCCAGGCTGTAGCCGAGCATGCCGCTGAACGCGCGGTGGTCGATATCACCGGCACGGGCGTTGCCGATGTCATCGCTCTTGATCAGGCGCAGGTCGGCCGACAGGCTACCGACGCTCAGCGGCTGGCTGGCTACCACACCGAGGAAGTGCTGGCGGTAGATGTTTTCCAGCTTGGCCACCTGGTATTGGGCGCTCAGGCGTTCATTGAACTTGTAATCGACACCAGCCATGTCGAAATGATCGGCGGTGATATTGCAGGCATAGCGCTTGTTCTTGCAGTGCACGCGAATGTCCTGGCGATCGGTGGAATCGCGCGCGGTGTACTTGTCCAGACGGGCAACGCTGAACTTGAGGTTATTGATTTCCTCGGACGTGAGCATCGCCCCCTGGAACATCGTCGGCAGCAGGCGGCCGTCGTTGTATTTGAGCAGCGGCATGTCCGGCAGCATCGAGCCGTACTTGAGCACGGTCTTCGAATAGCGCATTTTCGCGGTCAGGCCGAGCTTGGCATATTGGTCCACCGACTCCCGCGGGTCATGCCCGCTGGACGGCATCAAACCGCTGTTGCTATCAGCCGGACTGGAGTCGAGCTTGATCCCGAGCATGCCCAGGGCATCGACGCCAAAGCCTACAGGGCCCTGGGTATAACCGGACTGCACATTGAGAATGAATCCCTGAGCCCATTCTTCGCGTTTCGAAGCGCCCTGACTGGAACTGACATGGCCATCACGAAAATCGCGATTGAAATAGACATTGCGTGCTTCGACTTTGGCACTGCTGTCTTCAAGAAAACCGGCAGCCTGAGTCGAAGCGGCAGTGAACATCGCGAGCAGGCCGGCAAGGCCGCGCCCGGGCGCGAGGGGGTATGGGGCAAACATCAGAAGCACAATCCGAAAGAGTGACAAAAAACAACCGGCAGCCGTCCAGGCACCGGCAATGCATCCAGCGCCAATAAAGCTCGAGGCTGACCGAAAATTATCTCGAAACCGCTCTATATCGGGCCATTGGACCTTGGTCTAAGGCGTTTGGCAGGCAATCGACTAGTTGTTTCGTATTAACGCGCAGACAAGTAAGAAAGTTCCATTGCAGCAAAGTTAAATTTCATATGTTTACCCGCCGCCCGGGGACTACTACACTCTTTATTAGTGCGATGTTGTGCCCAACCCAGTGCTCGCTGCGTTATTCAGGTTACTCCTCGTTTTACGCGTGCCGGGCCACTGCAGACATAAAGGAGTGATGACAGTGTCCAGACTTGCAGAGTTTCGTGCTGCCGAAAAAGCGCTTCAAGAACAGATGGCGCAACTGGAGGCGCTGAAAAAGGACGCCGGCCTCAAGCGCGAAATCGAGTTCGAACGCAAACTTGTCGAGCTGATGAACAGCTATGGCAAGAATCTGCGCGATATCATTTCCATTCTCGACCCCAAAGCCGTGGCCAAAGGTGCGGTGAGCGCACCGAAAACCCGCCGCGCACGGGTGGTCAAAGTGTATGAAAACCCTCACACCGGTGAGCTGATTGAAACCAAAGGTGGCAACCACCGTGGCCTCAAAGCCTGGAAAGAACAGTACGGGGCGAAAACAGTCGACAGCTGGTTGCGTTCGTGAAAGTGTCCTTCACACTTTTTTCACATCCTCTCAATCAGGATGAAGATCGCTAACGGAATAGCGCCCCATACGCCCGCCTCGGCGGGCTTCTAATTCTTGCGCCCCGCCCTTCACAGGCGGGGCGCAATTCGTTTGCGCAATTGTTTCAGTTCCGTATCATGTGGCCCTGACTGTCTTGCTGGCATTGCTGTTGCCAGCCTCTTCAAGCGGAGTGCCCATGAGCCTGAACCATCTCGACACCCTCCCTGGTGTCACCGCGCAACCGGATGCCGCGACCCAGAACTTTGTCTTCAACCACACCATGCTGCGGGTCAAGGACGTTGCCAAGTCGCTGGACTTCTACACCCGTGTCCTGGGTTTCAGCCTGGTGGAAAAGCGCGACTTCCCTGAAGCCGAGTTCAGCCTGTATTTCCTCGCCCTGGTCGACAAGGCGCAGATTCCGGCCGATGCCGCCAAGCGCACCGAGTGGATGAAATCGATCCCCGGCATCCTCGAGCTGACCCACAACCACGGCACTGAAAACGACGCGGATTTTGCCTACCACAACGGCAACACCGACCCGCGTGGTTTTGGCCATATCTGCATTTCGGTACCGGATATTCGCGCTGCCTGCGAGCGCTTTGAGCAACTGGGCGTGACTTTCCAGAAGCGCCTGAGCGACGGCCGGATGAAGCACCTGGCCTTCATCAAGGACCCGGACGATTACTGGGTTGAGATCATCCAGCCTACCGAGTTCTAAGCCCCCGGTGGGAGCGGGCTTGCCCCGCGATAGCGATCGCGGGACAAGTCGGGCCGCCGCACCGCCGCTCCCACCCGTCGGCCCGGGTCACTCCGGGCCACTGCTGTGGTATACCCGAAAAAGCACCTTAGCGAGGAGCTTCAACAACAGCGAGCCATCGATACCCCAGCAGCGAGGTCAGGACGATGAAAACCCTTCAATGTGTGCATCGCAACTACACCATCACCGCCAGTGTCGAAACCCATGACGGCGTCCCTACGCCGTTTGCCGGCGGGTGCCTGATCACAGATCCTGAAGGCCACACCAGCCGGCGTCTGCCGCTGCCATTGAAGATGGCCTTTCTGGCCGACCTGGAAAATGCCCAACACGTGTCGCTTGCGCATGGCAAGTGGCTGGTCGATCAGCAGCTGGACAAGCGTCAGCACCTGTTCTGAGCATTTAGATCTATCGCGGGGCAAGCCCGCTCCCACAGGGTGTATCAGAACTTGGTGGGAGCGGGCTTGCCCCGCGATCATGGCTGTCAGGCAACCCCAGGCCATAGTCCCCCGGCACATTCCAGTCCTCACCGAACACCTCTACCGGGTGCATGGTCCGGTCGGCGCCATTGCCGCAGGCCAGGGCATTCGCCGCGCAATAACGATCGCAACCCCAGCAGATACGTTCAGGGTGTTTCGGGCTGACGGGAAAGGGCTTGGCCATGATATTCCCCAGGCAGGCTATGGGCGAGCTTCCACCTTATTGCCTCGCTACGGCTTTGCCCTTGATGCAGATCAAGGGCGCTGACGGATCGACGGTAAAATTGATAATAATCATTATTATTCACACAAAAGCTTCCTAGACTCGGGCTCCCACTCGTCAGCACCCAGGAAGTCGTCATGCGTACCCCCTTTTCGCTGTCACTCGCCTTGCTCCTGATCACCCCGCCGGCACTGGCCAAGGAATACCCCATCGGCAAGCCGCAACTGTGCCCGGGGCTGGAGGTCGGCGCGGTGTACCTGCAGCCGATTGAAATGGCCCCGGCCGGCATGATGCGCGCCACTGCCGACTCGGACATCCATCTGGAAGCCGATATCCGCGCCACCGCCGACAATCGCCAGGGCTTTCAGGAAGGCAGTTTCGTGCCCTACCTGAATGTCGCCTTCAGCCTGCAAAAGCAAGGCAGCGACACACCCATCAGCGGTGACTTCCATGCCATGGTCGCCAACGACGGCCCGCACTATGGCGATAACGTCAAACTGCAGGGGCCGGGCAAATACCAGCTGACCTTCACCCTCCTGCCGCCAGGCGGTCACGGTTCGCTGGGGCGCCACACCGACAAGGAAACCGGGGTGGAACCCTGGTTCGAGCGCTGCGAACTGCACTACACCTTCGTCTACGCCGGGATTGGCAAGAAAGGCGGCTACTGAATGAACGCCCGCCTCCACCAGCGCCTGGCCTGGTTGATTCTGGCCGGTGCAGCCACGCCCCTGAGCGCCGCGCCACTGCCCAGCTACGAGCTGATCCTGCGTGACGGACACTTCACCCCCGCGGTGCTGGAAGTTCCCGCCGGGCAACGCTTCAAGATCGTCCTGAAGAATCAGGGCGAAGGCCCGGCAGAATTCGAAAGTACACCCTTGCGGGTAGAGAAAGTGCTGTCGCCGGGCGTGACGACCTTTGTCGTCATCCACCCGCTCCGGCCCGGCCGCTATCCGTTCTTCGACGAATTCAATCCGCAACTGCCCGAGGGCGCCATCCTCGCGCAGTAGCCGTGGGTGTGCAGGGAGTCTTGATGAATCAAGCACTGTTTATCGTCTGGCGCGAAAGCGTCGAAGCGCTGCTGGTGATCGGCATTCTCCAGGCCTGGGTCAGCCAGCAAGCTCGCGGCCAGCGACTGCTGAAATATCTGTGGAGCGGCGTCGCCCTGGGCTTGCTGCTTTCGGCCATGCTGGCGCTGCTGATCCTGTTTGCCGGCGAGGCCATGAGCGGCACTGCCAGCGAATGGTTCCAGGCCGCCCTGGCGTTACTGGCCAGTATGCTGATGGTGCAGATGGTCGGCTGGATGCACCGCCACGCACGCTCGCTCAAGGACGATCTGCGGCGCCACGCCGAGCAGCAACTCGCGCGCCAGGGCGGTGTCGGATTGTTGCTGCTGGCCATGCTTGCAGTCAGCCGCGAAGGGAGTGAAACCGTGGTCTTTCTCTATGGCGCCGGTGCACGCCTGCAAGGCCTGGCGCTGGCGCAATTTTTCATCGGCGCCATCGCCGGACTGCTGCTGTCAGGGCTGACCATTGCCCTGTTGCACAGCAGTCGACGGTTCATTTCATGGCAACATTTCTTTGGCCTGAGTGAAGCGCTGTTGCTGCTGCTCGCGGCAGCCTTGCTGGTCAGCGCGACCGAGCGAGTCGGCGGTCAACTGCTGGCCATGGAGTTGCCGGAGATGGCCTATACCCTGGTTGGCGATGCGCTCTGGGACAGCAGCACAGTGCTCAGCGACAGCCAGGGCCTGGGCGCTTTTCTCGCCGGGTTCGCCGGTTACCGCGCCACGCCCAGCGCCCTGACCCTGCTGGTGCTCAGCGGCTACTGGCTGAGCGTCGGGTGCTGGCTGCTGCAGCGCAAAACAGGCAGCGCCGCATGTCCAGCCTGAGCGTGCACAATCGCCTATTGCAGCGTTTGGGTAACGGCATGCGCCGCCATGCCGGGGTGATTCGCACCCTGCAGTGGACGGTGGTGCTGTTCTACGCCGCGCTGCTGGTAGTACCGGCATTGCTGCCGTTGCCCGGCAGCCAGGCGCGGATGCTGGACAACCTGACCCTGTTCGCCCAGTTCCTGTTCTGGGGCCTCTGGTGGCCGTTCGTGTTGCTGTCGATCGTACTGTTCGGCCGGCTCTGGTGCGGCGTACTGTGTCCTGAAGGCTCGCTGAGCGAATGGGCCAGCCGGTATGGCCGGGGCATGGGCGTGCCACGCTGGATGCGCTGGGGTGGCTGGCCAACCCTGGCATTCTGCCTGACCACCCTTTATGGCCAGCTGATCAGCGTCTACGACTACGCCCAGGCGGCACTGCTGATTCTCGGCGGTTCGACGCTGGCGGCGATCGCCATCGGTTTGCTGTTCGCCCGCGGCAAGCGGGTCTGGTGCCGCTACCTGTGCCCGGTCAGCGGCGTCTTTGCCCTGCTCGCGCGCCTCGCCCCGGTACACTTCCAGGTCGATGAACAGCGCTGGAAAGAAAACGCCACACCGCGCCTGCCACCGCCCAACTGCGCACCGCTGCTGGACATCCGTCGCCTGCAGGGCGCCAGCGACTGTCACGCCTGCGGCCGCTGCAGCGGGCAACGCGGCGCGGTGCAACTGATTGCCCGCTCCAGCAACGAAGAGATCCTGCAGGCGGCCACGCGCGCACCATCAGCCTGGGATAGTCGCCTGCTGCTGTTCGGCGTCATCGGCCTGGCCATGGGCGCCTTCCAGTGGACCGTCAGCCCCTGGTTCATCGCCCTCAAACAGCACCTGGCGCAGTGGCTGGTGGAGCACGATGTGCTCTGGCCCTTGCACGACAACGCCCCTTGGTGGCTGCTGACCCATTACCCGCAGCTCAACGACAGTTTCAGCTGGCTGGACGGTTTCAGTATCGTCCTGTACCTGAGCACCAGCGCCCTGTTACTGGGCGGCAGTTTGCTGGTTTTGTTGCGCCTGGCAGCACGGCTGACGGGCAAGCCTGATCTGTATGGAGCCTTGAGCCTGACCCTTACACCTCTGGGCGGCGCCGGGCTGTTTCTCGGCTTGTCGGCAACCACGGTGAAGCTGCTGCGCTATGAAGGCTTGTTGCTGGAGTGGGTTCAACCGGCCAGGGCCTTGCTGTTGATCGCAGCCATGGCCTGGAGCGCCTGGTTGGGCTGGAAGCTGCTGGTACGCCAGGACATTGCCCTGCCCCGGCGCTGCGCCGCTAGTGTTTGCCTGCTGGCAGCCATTGTCGCGGTAGGCTATGGCTGGTGGTTGCAGTTTTGGGGATGGCTCTAGCGACTAAAGGGCGCGGCGATCTAGCCGCGCACTTCAAACTCCGGAAACAGATCGCCAAGCGCATCCCACAGCACCGGCAACGCAGTGTGCATCGATACCTTTGGCAAACTTGCATCGAGCATCTGCGTGGTACGTACCATCTGTACCACGAAACGTATGACCCCGCGTTCACTCAAACGCCGTGCCAGCGTAAGCAGGCGCTCCGGGTCGATCAGATGCCAATGTACCGTAGTACGGCATTCATACTCCACACCACTGGCCAACAACAATTCCAGGCTGCGCCAGTTGGCCACCCCGCTGCCCTTTACCCGAGTAATCAGCGCACACTCCTCGGCCAGAGCCTTGACGTCGAAGCCGACCCAATCGGCCCCCGGCAACACTCGGGCGAACGCCTCAGGTTTGATGCCGGCACTGTGCAGGCCAACAGCAAAGCCCATCTGCCGGACCTCGGCCATCGCCGCCGGCAAGCTGTCCTGCAGGGTTGCTTCGCCGCCACTGAACACCACCGCGTCGAGCAGGCCCTGGCGGCGCTGGAGGAATGCCAGCACCTGGTTCCAATCAAGCTCCTGACTGCCGCGCGGCGGGATCAATTGCGGGTTGTGACAGTAACGGCAACGCCAGGCGCAACCCTGGCAAAACAACACACAGGCCAGCTTGCCCGGATAGTCGAGGGTGGTCAGGGGCACCATGCCCCCGACCCGTAGTGCTCGACTCATGGATGCCCGGCCGCTGCCGCACCCTCAGTGAAATGCTGGCGCTCGCGGTGCTCGGACTGTTTGCCCGGGTTGAACGCCGACACCGGCCGGTGATAGCCCATCACCCGGGTCCAGACTTCGCAGCGTTGGCGTTGCGCCACAGGCAGGGTTTGCAGTGCAGTCATGATGAAGCTCCTTGCGGTTGGGTAATTCGAAATCAGTGAACAGCGCCGACCTGCTGCGCCAGCAACAGGGCTTCGTCGCATTTCGGGCAGAACTCGTGTTCGCCATCCAGATAGCCATGTACCGGGCAGATGGAAAAGGTCGGGGTGATGGTCAGGTAAGGCAGGCGGAAGCGTCCCAGGGCCTTGCGCACCAGTTGCTTGCAGGCCTGGGCCGAAGAAATCCGCTCTGCCATGTACAGGTGCAGCACCGTACCGCCGGTGTACTTGCACTGCAGTTCGTCCTGCAACTCCAGCGCCTCGAAGGGGTCATCGGTGTAACCCACCGGCAGTTGCGAGGAGTTGGTGTAGTACGGCGCCTGCGCGCAGCCGGCCTGGAGAATGTCGGGATAGCGCTTGAGGTCTTCCTTGGCGAAGCGGTAGGTGGTGCCTTCAGCCGGTGTCGCCTCGAGGTTGTAGAGGTGCCCGGTATCTTCCTGGAAGCGCACCAGGGTGGCACGCACATGGTCCAGCAGGTTCAAGGCAAAGCGTCGCCCCTGCTCGGTGTGCAGGCCCATCTGGTCATCACTGAAGTTGCGCAACATTTCATGCAGGCCATTAACGCCAATGGTGGAGAAGTGATTGCGCAAGGTGCCCAGGTAGCGTTTGGTGTAGGGGTACAAACCGGCGTCCATGTGGTGCTGGATCACCTTGCGCTTGACCTCCAGACTCTCCATGGCCAGTTCCATCAAGGTATCCAGGCGCTGCAGCAGACCGCTGGTGTCACCTTTGAACAGATAGCCCAGGCGTGCGCAGTTGATGGTCACCACACCGAGCGAGCCCGTCTGCTCCGCCGAACCGAACAGACCGCCACCGCGCTTGAGCAGTTCGCGCACATCCAGCTGTAGGCGGCAGCACATCGAGCGCACCTGGTTGGGCAGCATGTCGGAGTTGAGGAAGTTCTGGAAATACGGCAGGCCATAGCGCGCAGTCATCTCGAACAGGCGCTCGGCGTTGTCGCTGTCCCAGGGGAAATCGTGGGTGATGTTGTAGGTCGGGATCGGGAAGGTGAACACCCGGCCCTTGGCATCGCCGGCCTGCATCACTTCGATGTAGGCGCGGTTGAGCAGGTCCATTTCGGCCTGCAGCTCACCATAGGCGAAGGGCATTTCCTCTCCACCGATCACCGGGATCTGCTCGCGCAGATCTTCCGGGCAGACCCAGTCGAAGGTCAGGTTGGTAAAGGGTGTCTGGGTGCCCCAGCGCGACGGCACGTTGAGGTTGTAGATGAACTCCTGGATGGCCTGGCGGACCTCTTCGTAGGGCAGCCGGTCCTTGCGCACATAGGGCGCCAGGTAGGTGTCGAAGGAACTGAAGGCCTGGGCCCCGGCCCACTCGTTCTGCAACGTGCCAAGGAAATTGACCATCTGCCCCAGGGCGCTGCTCAGGTGTTTGGGTGGCCCGGCCTCGACCCGTCCGGGTACGCCATTGAGGCCTTCGTGCAGCAGGGTGCGCAGCGACCAGCCGGCACAGTAGCCGGCGAGCATATCCAGGTCATGCACATGCAGGTCGGCTTCGCGGTGGGCGCGGCCAATGGCTTCGCTGTAGACCTCATCGAGCCAATAGTTGGCGGTGACTTTGCCGGAGACATTGAGCACCAGCCCACCCAGCGAGTAACCCTGGTTGGCGTTGGCCTGAACCCGCCAGTCTTCGCGGTTGAGGTACTCGTTCATCGAGGTCGCCACTTCGACCAACGTCTTGCGGTCGCGGCGCAAACGCCCGTGCTGTTCGCGGTAGACGATATAGGCGCGTAGCGAAAGGAAATGCCCGGCGTCCATCAGCACCCGCTCGACCCGGTCCTGGATCTGTTCGACGTGCAGCTGCGAATAGCCCTCCAAGTGCGCCAGCACCGCTGCCAGCAACCCTTCGGCCTCGGCCTCGGCGTACTCCCCGGTGGCCTTGCCGGCAGCGATCAACGCCTGGCGGATCTTGTCGGCATCGAAAGCGACCAGACTGCCGTCGCGCTTGTGTAGCTGGTTGTGCCCTACCCTGATCAGCGTGCTGTGCATCTTGCCCCCAAAACACTACATATAGTTATTTATGAAATTCAAAACACAATATGCAGTAGAGGTTACGACTGAAGGCGCTGGAGAAAATTGATTGATATCAAGAATGGCAGGATGGACCCGGTGGGAGCGAGCTTGCCCCGCGAATCGATGTGACTGACAGCCCGTAATCGCGGGGCAAGCCCGCTCCCACCGGCGGCATAAAGATCACCCTCCACTCATATTCATGAAGCGCAGAATCTGCACCTCTCCCCCGGCATCGAAATCATGCCGCAGCGGTTTACCCCGCAAGGCCTGCTGCACCGCACTGACAATCGGCTGGTCATCCAGCGGATAACGCCGCAACAACCCGCGCAAGTCCAGCGAATCCTCCTGCCCCAGGCACAACAGCAAACGCCCTTCCACGGTCATCCGTACCCGGTTACAGCTGGCACAGAAGTTATGACTGTTGGGCGAAATAAACCCGATACGCGTCTGCGGATGCTGCGCCAGGCGCACATAGCGCGCCGGCCCACCGCTGTTCTCGGCGCTGTCGAGCAAGGCATGGCGGCTGGCAATCAGCGCCCGCACCTCGTCACTGGAACAGAACGACTCGCCACGCGAGCGCCCTACTTCACCCAGCGGCATCTCTTCAATGAAAGTGATGTCGATGCCCAGGTCGATGGCGTACTGCACCAGCGCCAGCACCTCATCGAAGTTGCGCCCCTTCATCACCACACAGTTGAGTTTGATCCGATCGAAACCGGCAGCGCTTGCCGCTTCGACGCCCCGCAGCACCTGATCGAGATCGCCATTGCGGGTAATCGCGCGAAAGCGCTCACTGTCCAGGCTGTCGAGGCTGATGTTCATGCGCTTGACGCCGGCATCCACCAGCGGCCGCGCCAGGCGCTGCAACTGCGAGCCATTGCTGGTCATCACCAGTTCGCGCAAGCCCGGCAAGGCGGCAATGTGACGGCACAGATCGACAATCCCCGGGCGGATCAACGGCTCCCCGCCGGTCAGGCGGATCTTGCGCACCCCCTGGCCAACGAACAGCGTTGCCAGACGCTGCAGTTCCTCAAGGGTGAGTACCTGCTGACGCGGCAGGAAGGTCATGTTCTTGGCCATGCAGTACACACAGCGAAAATCACAACGATCGGTCACCGACATGCGCAGATAATCGATCTGCCGCCCGAATCCATCCTGCATCACCGTGCTCATCACATTCCCCTTGCTTACCTGGTTACTGCACCAGCGGCGAATCAGCGCCCTGTAGCTGGATACCGCGAATATCCGCAGCACCGATCAGGGTCTGCAGGTACTGAACCACCGCCTTCTGCCACACGCCCTGTTGCAGCTGGGTGCGGATCGCCGTAGCGACCGCCTCATACGGCAGTTGCTGGCCTTCGATGCGTTGGTCGACGCTGATGACATGCCAGCCATAGCGGCTTTCCAGCGGTTTGTCGGCCAGCCCCGGGGCCAGGGTGAACAGCTGCCGTTCCAGCTCCGGCACCGTCTGGCCCTTGCTGATCTGCCCCAGTTCCCCGCCCTGCGCTTTCGACGGGCAAGCCGAGTGCTTCAACGCAAGCTCGGCAAACTGCTCGGGGAATTGCGCCAGACGTTGCTGCAGGATCTCGGCCTGAACCAGTGCCTGGCTGCGCGCCTCGGCATCGTCCGGGGCACATTCGAGCAGAATGTGCCGTACCGCCAGCAGCGGCGCGCTGTGAAAGCGCCCGCGGTTGCTGTCGTAGTAACGCAGGCAGGTGGCCTCGTCACACTCGGGCACCTGCACCTCGCGCTCCAGCAGCAAACGTGTGGCCGCTTCCTCTTCGTTCTCCCCCGCGCCGACCTGCAGCGACAGGCCCAGTTCGGCGATCCGCTGTTGCAACAGCTCGCGGATCACCAGGGCGCGGGCGGCCATGAATACTGCCTCCTCACGGTCCGCTGCCGGGTGATATTGCAGCTCCTGGGCCATGGCCTGAGGGCTGATCGGCAGCGCATTGACGCTGATGATCGGCCACTCCTGTTCGCTGCTGGCAATCAACTGCGCTGGTGCTGCGATTTCCACCGCCTCTACCGCCAGCTCGGGTTCAACGACTGTTGAAGAGGCGCAACCACCGCCGCCATTACCACCGCCACATCCACATCCGCTTGACATGACAACCTCCTCAGATTTTCTGCCGAACGATTTGATAGCGCCGTCCCAGGTACCAGACCGGTGCACTGACGATGTGTACCAGGCGGGTGAAGGGGAACAGCACGAACAGGGTCAGGCCCAGGAACACGTGCAGCTTGTACACCAGGCTGACCGGGGCAATGGCGGCCGCGGCCTCTACCGGACGCAACAGCACGGTGTTCTGCGCCCACTCGGCAAGCATCACCATCACCGAGCCGTCCATGTGTCCGGTGGAGGCGACGATGGTCAGCAAACCGAGCACCAACTGCGCCAACAGCACCAGCAGGATCAGGATGTCCGACGTGTTGGAGGTGGCGCGAACCCGTGGATCGGTCAGGCGCCGGTGGATCAGCATGATCAAGCCGATCAGGCACAGCAGGCCGAAAAAGCCGCCCGAGACCATCGCCAGCAGTTGCTTGTTTTCAGTGCTGATCACATGGTGATAGACCGAAGCCGGGGTCAGCAGGCCGACAAAGTGCCCGGCCAGGACGAACAGCACGCCAACGTGAAACAGGTTGCTCGCTGCGCGCATGCCGCGCCCGGAGAGCATCTGGCTGGAGCTGGCCTTCCAGGTGTACTGCGACAGGTCGAAACGCGCCCAGCTGCCCAGCAGGCAGATCGCCAGAGCAATATAGGGATACACCCCGAACGCCAACAGATTCCATTTAGACATTGCCCACCTCCGTAGCCTGCGCGCTGGCAGGCCCTTGATGCTGAAAATCAACCCAGTGCAGCGGTACCGCGCTTTCTTCGCGGGCCTTGCCCGGCGCACTTGGCATGGCGCTGCAACGCTCTTGCTGCTCGGCCTTGAGAAAATCCACCGCCTCCTCTTCCCAGATCTTGTCCAGGGCTTCGAGGGAGTCGTCGCGCTGCTCGGCGGCGACCTGTTCACGCAGGTCGGCCACGGCCTGGTGCGGTTCGGCACCGGCGATCTGCAACAGCGCGCGGAAGCAACTGGCGTAGGCGCTCTCGCGCTCCTCCAGACGCGCGGCGAGTAAGGCCAGCAGGTGCGCGACATCGGCCAGGCCCTCGCGGGCCTCGAGGTCGTCGCGGGTCGAGAGGTATTCCAGGTACAACGGGATATAGTCCGGCAGCTCCTTGACGCCGATGGCAAAGCCCGCCTCTTCATACTGCGCGAGCATGTCGACCATGGCCTGGCCACGGTCGCGCGACTCGCCATGCACATGCTCGAACAGCAGCAGCGACAGCGCCCGGCCTCGGCCGAACAGCGCACCGTAGTGCTCCTGGCCATCCATCAGGTCGTTGTTGCAGATCAGCTCCAGCAGTTCGAACAGCGCACCGCGCTGACGCGGGCTGATTTCCCGCGCCTGAAGGATCGCCTGTTCCAGTTCATCACGGCCGGCGACCAGGGTCTCGGTCGGGTAATCGAGCAGCAGCGAAATCACTTTAAGGATGCGCATGCTCAGTCCTCCCACAACTGTACGGTTTTGAGGATGTCGCGGCGGTTGGCCTTCTTCGCCCCGAACATGTTGGTGTCGGAGCTACCGCTGCAGCCGCTGCCAAAGCTGAAGCCGCACCCGGAACGTTCGGCGAAGGCGTCGCTCATGGCCTCTTCACGGTGCGCGCTCGGCACCACGTAGCGGTCCTCGTAGTTGGCGATGGCCAGGTAGCGGTACATCTCCTCGACCTGGTTCACGCTCAAGCCAACGTCTTTCAACACCTGCAGGTCCTGCACACCTTCAACCTGTTCGGCACGTTTGTAGGCGCGCATGGCCAGCAGGCGTTTGAGCGCACGCTTGACCGGTTTCTCGTCACCGGCGGTGAGCAGGTTGGCCAGGTAGCGCAGCGGAATGCGCAGGCTGTCGACATCCGGGATCACCCCGTTCATGCCCACGGTGCCCGCAGCGGCCGCGTTCTGGATCGGCGACAGTGGCGGTACGTACCAGACCATCGGCAAGGTGCGGTACTCAGGGTGCAGCGGCAGCGCCAGCTTCCAGTCAACGGCCATCTTGTACACCGGCGAGCGTTGCGCGGCGTCGATCACCGACTGCGGCACGCCATCTTTCAGGGCCTGGCGAATCACTGCCGGATCGTTCGGATCGAGGAAGATCTCCAGCTGCTTCTCGTACAGATCATGCTCGTTGGCCGTGCTGGCCACTTCGCTGATGCGGTCGGCGTCGTACAGCAGCACACCGAGGTAACGGATACGTCCGACACAGGTTTCGGCACAGACCGTAGGCATGCCGGCTTCGATCCGTGGGTAGCAGAAGATGCACTTCTCGGACTTGCCGCTTTTCCAGTTGAAGTAGATCTTCTTGTACGGGCAGCCGCTGATGCACATGCGCCAGCCGCGGCACTTCTCCTGGTCGATCAGGACAATGCCGTCTTCCTCACGCTTGTAGATCGCCCCGCTCGGGCACGATGCCGCACAGGCCGGGTTCAGACAGTGCTCGCACAGGCGCGGCAGGTACATCATGAAGGTGTTTTCGTACTCACCGTAGATGTCGGCCTGGATCTGGTCGAAGTTCTTGTCCTTGCGGCGCTTGGCGAACTCGGTGCCGAGGATTTCTTCCCAGTTCGGACCCCACTCGATCTTTTCCATGCGCTTGCCCGACACCAGCGAGCGCGGCCGCGCCGTCGGTTGATGCTCGCCCAAAGGCGCGGTATGCAGGTGCTGGTAATCGAAGTCGAACGGCTCGTAGTAATCGTCAAGGCCTGGCAGGTCAGGGTTGGCGAAGATGTTCGCCAGCACCCGGAACTTGCCGCCGATGCGCGGGTTGATGCTGCCGTTGCTGTTGCGGACCCAGCCGCCCTTCCACTTGTCCTGGTTCTCCCACTCTTTCGGGTAACCGACCCCAGGCTTGGTTTCGACGTTGTTGAACCAGGCGTATTCCATGCCTTCACGGCTGGTCCAGACGTTCTTGCAGGTGATCGAACAGGTGTGACAGCCGATGCATTTGTCCAGGTTCAGGACCATGCCAACTTGTGAACGAATCTTCATGACAGCACTCCTTATTCCATCTCGGTCGGCAGCGGACGTGGCAGCTCATCGCCGCGCGATCCGTCGAGCCAGTCGACCTTGGCCATCTTGCGTACCACGACGAATTCGTCGCGGTTGCAACCGACCGTGCCGTAATAGTTGAACCCATAGGCCTGCTGGGCATAGCCGCCGATCATGTGGGTCGGTTTGAGCACCACGCGGGTCACCGAGTTGTGGTGGCCGCCGCGGGTCTTGGTGGTTTCCGAGCCGGGTACGTTCACGATCCGTTCCTGGGCGTGGTACATCATCACCATGCCTTCCTTGACCCGCTGGCTGACCACCGCGCGGGCGGTCAGCGCACCGTTGGCGTTGAAGCACTCGATCCAGTCGTTGTCCTCGATACCGGCGCGCTGTGCGTCGATTTCCGAAAGCCAGACAATCGGCCCGCCACGGCTGAGGGTGAGCATCAGCAGGTTGTCGCTGTAGGTGCTGTGGATGCCCCACTTCTGGTGCGGGGTGATCCAGTTCAGGACGATTTCGGTGTGGCCGTTGCTGCGCTTGCCTTTCACCGCGGCGATGGTCTGGGTGTTGACCGGTGGCCGGTAGCTCATCAGCTGCTCACCGAAAGCCTGCATCCACGGGTGATCCTGGTAGAACTGCTGGCGGCCGGTGATGGTGCGCCACGGGATGTTCTCGTGGACGTTGGTGTAGCCGGCGTTGTAGCTGACATGATCGTCCTCGAGCCCCGACCAGGTCGGGCTGGAGATGATCTTGCGCGGCTGCGCCTGGATATCGCGGAAGCGAATCGCCTCGTGCGCCTTGGACAGCGCCAGGTGGCTGTGGTCGATGCCGGTGAACTCGGACAATGCCGCCCAGGCCTTGACCGCCACATGGCCGTTGGTTTCCGGGGCCAGCGAGAGGATGACTTCCGCCGCATCGATCGCGGTATCGATCTTCGGCCGGCCCTGGCTGATGCCCGCGTCGTTCTCGCGGTAGTTCAGCTCACCGAGGAATTTCACTTCCTCATCGGTGTTCCAGTTGATGCCCTTGCCGCCGTTGCCGAGTTTTTCCAGCAGCGGGCCGAGCGAGGTGAACTGCTTGTAGATGTTCGGGTAGTTGCGCTCGACCACCTGGATGTTCGGCGCGTTCTTGCCGGGCTGCGGCGCGACGCCCGCGGTTTTCCAGTCGGTGCCGCCGAACGGCTGGGCCAGTTCGCCGACGCTGTCGTGCATCAGCGGTACGGTGACCAGGTCCTGTTCGATGCCCAGATGCCCCTCGGCCATCTTCGAAAAAGCCTTGGCGATGCCCTTGTAGATTTCCCAGTCGGAACGCGATTCCCAGGCCGGATCGATAGCCGCCGACAGCGGGTGGATGAAGGGGTGCATGTCCGAGGTGTTCATGTCGTCCTTCTCGTACCAGGTCGCGGTCGGCAGGACAATGTCGGAATACACGCAGGTCGAAGACATGCGGAAGTCCAGGGTGGTGACCAGGTCGAGCTTGCCGATGGCGCCCTCGTCGACCCATTCGGCTTCCTGCGGCTTGCAGTCGCCGACCTGGCCGATGTCTTCGTTCATCACGCCGTTGCGGGTGCCGAGCAGGTACTTGAGCATGTACTCGTGGCCCTTGCCCGAGGAGCCGAGCAGGTTGGAGCGCCAGATGAACATGTTGCGCGGAAAGTTCACCGGGTTGTCCGGCTGTTCGCAAGCAAAACGCAGGCTGCCGTCCTGCCAGCCCTTGACCACGTAGTCTTTCGGCGCCATGCCAGCGGCGGCGGCATCGCGGCAGATGTCCAGCGGGTTACGGTTGAGCTGTGGCGCGCTGGGCAGCCAGCCGGCGCGTTCGGCGCGGATGTTGTAGTCCAGGGCGTGCTCGGGGAACTGACTCTTGTCGGCCAGCGGCGAGAGCACGTCGTGCATGTTCATCTTCTCGTGGCGCCACTGCGAGCTATGGGCATAGAAGAAGCTGGTGCCGTTCATCTGCCGTGGCGGACGGTTCCAGTCCAGGCCGAAGGCCAGTGGCAGCCAGCCGCACTGCGGACGCAGTTTTTCCTGGCCGACATAGTGGGCCCAGCCGCCACCGGTCTGGCCGACGCAACCGCAGAGCATGAGCATGTTGATCAGCCCGCGGTAGTTCATGTCCATGTGGTACCAGTGGTTCATCGCCGCACCGACGATGATCATCGAGCGGCCACGGGTCTTGTCGGCGTTGTCGGCAAATTCGCGGGCGATCTGGATGGCTTTTTCGCGGCTGACGCCAGTGATCTGCTCCTGCCAGGCCGGGGTGCCGGGCACACTGGCGTCGTCATAATCGCGGGCGACGTTGGCGCCACCCAGGCCGCGGTCGATGGCCAGGTTAGCTGCCGACAGGTCGAACACGGTGGCGACCTTGACCTGGCTACCGTCGGCCAGGGTCAGGCTGCGCACCGGTACGCGGCGGTATTGCACGGCATCACCGGCGACATGCTGGAAGTGCTCGTGGGATTCGCCGGCGAAGTACGGGAAGGCCACTTCGGCGACGTCGCCACCGATCAGGCTCAGGGTCAGGTCGATCTCGCGACCGGCGCCGCCTTCACGCGGCAGGATGTTCCACTTGCCCTGCTCGCCCCAGCGATAGCCGATCGAACCTTGCGGTGAGACCAGCTCGCCGTCGGCATCGAGAGCGATGGTTTTCCACTCGGGGTTGTTTTCCTGACCAAGGTTGTCGGCCAGGTCCGAGGCCCGCAGGAAGCGGTCCGGCTGATACCCAGCGCCCGGTGCGGTGCCCAGCATGGGCTTGAGCAGCACCAGCACTGGCAGGTCGGTGTAACGCTTGGCGTATTCGGTGAAATAGGCGCTTGGCTGGTCGAGGTGGAATTCTTTGAAGATTACATGGTTGAACGCCTGGGCCAGGGCCGCGTCGGTGCCCTGCTTGGGGTTGAGCCACAGGTCGGTGAGCTTGGCCACTTCCGAGTAGTCGGGGGTGATGGCCACGGTCTTGGTGCCCTTGTAGCGCACCTCGGTGAAGAAGTGCGCATCCGGGGTACGGGTCTGCGGGACGTTGGAGCCCCAGGCAATGATGTAGTTGGAGTTGTACCAGTCGGCCGATTCCGGCACGTCGGTCTGCTCGCCCCAGACCATCGGCGAAGCCGGTGGCAGGTCGCAGTACCAGTCGTAGAAGCTCAGGCAGGTGCCGCCGATCAGCGACAGGTAACGGGCACCGGCGGCGTAGCTGACCATCGACATTGCCGGGATCGGCGAGAAGCCCACCACCCGGTCAGGGCCGTACTGCTTGACGGTATAGACGTTGGCTGCAGCGATGATCTCGGTGACTTCATCCCAGCTGGAGCGGATAAAGCCGCCCATGCCGCGCTTGCTCTTGTACGAATCGGCCTTGGCCTTGTTCTCGACAATGCTCGCCCAGGCCTCGACCGGTGCCATGCTCTGGCGCGCTTCACGCCACAATTTAAGCAGCGGCTTGCGGATCTTCGGGTACTTCAGACGGTTGGCGCTGTAGATGTACCAGCTGTAGCTGGCGCCCCGCGGGCAGCCGCGCGGTTCGTGGTTGGGCAGGTCGTTGCGGGTCCGCGGGTAGTCGGTCTGCTGGGTTTCCCAGGTGATCAGGCCGTTCTTCACGTAGATTTTCCACGAGCAGGAGCCGGTGCAGTTCACCCCGTGGGTGGAGCGCACGATCTTGTCGTACTGCCAGCGTGAACGGTAGACGTTCTCCCAGTCGCGCGACTCTTTGCGAGTCTCGCCGTGACCGTCGGAAAACTCGTTTTGCTTGCGGTTGAAGAACCGCAATTGATCGAGCAGATGACTCATGATGCTTTCCTCTCAGGCTTGCTGCGGGGTTCTGTGCCCCACCCACGCAAAAGTTGAATTCGGGTCCTGTCAGCAGGGTGCTTCGGCGCCTTTGCGCGCGTACCACCACCAGGTCACGACAATGCAGCTCAGGTAAAAACCGACGAACATGTAGAAAGCCAGCGCCGGGCTACCGGTCATGGCCATCGAACTGCCGAACGTCTTGGGAATGAAGAAGGCGCCAAAGGCCCCCATGGCCGAACTGAAACCGAGCACCGCAGCGGATTCCTTGCCGGCGTTTTTCAGCGCCTGATCGTGGCCCTTCGCGCCTTTGCCGGCGGCGGCCTTTTCATGCAGGGTGCGGAAGATCACCGGGATCATGCGGAAGGTCGAACCGTTGCCGATGCCGGTGGTGAAGAACAGCAGCATGAACATGCCGAGGAAGCCGTAGAAGTTGCCGGCTGCGCCCTGCTGCGGGATGAAGTGCAGCACACCGAAGACCATCACGATCATCAGCACGAAGTTCCACAGGGTCACCCGGGCGCCGCCGAACTTGTCGGCCACCCAGCCGCCCAAGGGGCGTACCAGGGCACCAACCAGCGGGCCGAGGAAGGCGAAAGCCAGGGCGTTGACCTCGGGGAACGAGGTCTTGATCAGCATCGGGAAGGCCGCGGAGAAGCCGATGAACGAACCGAAGGTGGCCAGGTACAGCCAGCACATCAGCCAGTTGTGCTTGCGCTTGAAAATCACCGCCTGCTCGCTGAACGAGGCCTTGGCGCTGGACAAATCGTTCATGCCGAACCAGGCCAGCAAGGTCACGGCGATGATGAACGGCACCCACAGGAAGCCGGCGTTCTGCAGCCACAACTGGCTGCCGTCGGCCAGCACCTGGGGTTGCCCGCCGAGTACACCGAACACACCGAAGGTGATCACCAGCGGCACGGCGAACTGCATCACCGAGACGCCGAGGTTACCCAGCCCGGCATTCAGGCCCAGTGCCGTGCCTTGCTGCGACTTGGGATAGAAGAAGCTGATGTTGGACATGCTCGAGGCGAAGTTGCCGCCGCCAAAGCCGCACAGCAGGGCAATCATCACGAACACACTGTAGGGGGTGCTCGGGTCTTGTACGGCAAAGCCCATCCACAGCGTCGGCAGCAGCAGCGAGGCGGTGCTCAGGGCGGTCCAGCGGCGGCCGCCGAAGATCGGCACCATGAACGAGTAGAACACCCGCAAGGTAGCGCCAGACAGCCCCGGCAAGGCTGCCAGCCAGAACAGCTGGTCGGTGCTGAAGGTGAAGCCGATGGCGTTCAGGCGCACGATCACCGTGCTCCAGACCATCCACACGGCAAAGGCCAGCAGCAGTGCGGGAATCGAAATCCACAGGTTGCGGGTGGCGGTTTTCTTGCCGCTACGCCCCCAGAATGCGGGATCTTCAGGGCGCCAGTCGTATATGACCGGGCCGGTGGGAGCGGGCTTGCCCCGCGATTGCGTTTTTTCAAACACATCGCTTCGCGAGGCAAGCTCGCTCCCACCCAGGCGCACGACATCAGCGCCTGGTTCAGGCTGTTTAAGAACCGACATGGTCTTCTCCTTGGGCAATGCTGGAAAACGGGCTTGAGGTCGCCTGCGGCTGTTTGCCGAGCAGCGGGCGTTTGCGGATTTCGCTGAAGTACATCCAGATGAGCGACACCCAGACCACGCCGTACATCAGCATGAAGGCCGAGGAGCGCACGCCGGTCAGGTCCACCAGGGCGCCGAACATGATCGGCAGGATGAAGCCGCCCAGGCCGCCCGCCAGGCCGACGATGCCGGACACGGCGCCCATGTTTTGCGGGTAGTCGTTGGCGATGTACTTGAACACCGAGGCTTTGCCGAAGGCGAAGGCAATGCCGATGATGAACAGCAGTGCGGTGAACAGCACCGGGTTCAGGCCGATGTGGAAGTCCAGCGGACCATTGAGGGTTTGCACCTGCAGCTGGGTCTGCGGGTAGGACAGCAGGAACAGGCAGATCCAGCTGACCCACAGCACCCACCAGGTCACGCTCTGCGCGCCCCAGCGGTCCGACATCCAGCCACCGACGGCGCGCAGCACGCCACCGGGCAAGGAAAAACAGGCGGCCAGCAGCGCTGCGCTTTGCAGGCTGAAACCGTATTCGGCGACGTAGTACTTGGTCATCCACAGCGCCAGGGCCACATAGCCGCCGAAGACAATCGAGTAGTACTGGCAGTAGCGCCACACCGCAGGATCTTTCAGGGCCTTGAGCTGCTCGCCGAGGTTGGCGCCCTTGGCGCTGCGGTGGGCCTTGTTGTCGGCACTGAGAAACCAGAACAGCAGCGCGGTGATGAACAGGATTGCACTGAAGACTTTCGGCACCAGCTGCCAGCTGCCCGCGGCAATCAGCGCCGGGGCGAGAAACTTGGTCACTGCCGAGCCGGCGTTACCGGCACCGAACACGCCCATGGCAAAGCCCTGGTTGTCCTTGTCGAACCATTTGGCGACGTAGGCGATACCGACCGAGAACGAGCCTCCGGCCAGGCCGACAAACAACCCCAGCACCAGGAACTGCCAGTAGGCGGTGGCGTGGCTGATCAGGTACAGCGGCAGCACACAGGCGAGCATCAGCAGGAAGAACACGCTGCGTCCGCCAAAACGGTCGGTCAACAGCCCCAGCGGCAGGCGCACCAGCGAGCCGGTCAGCACCGGGGTGGCGGCCAGCAGGCCGAACTGGGTTTCGTTGAGCTGGAGCAGTTCCTTGATCGGGACGCCGAGCACGGCAAACATCATCCAGACCATGAAACAGACGGTGAAGGCCAGCGTGCTCATGCCCAGTACCAGGCCTTGTCGTACACGCGGTGGGGTCATGTTGGGTCTCCAGTCAGTTCGCTATGGCCGCAGACTAGAGAGGCAAACCCCGGAAAAACTTGACCCGGATCAAAGAAGCCTGGACGCCTCCAGGCCTATGCTTGTACTGCCTACCTCCAACGAGGTAGGTCCGAAAAACCACTAAACCCTTTGTTTATCAGTGTCTTGCCGGTTTCATACAGGATATTCGGGCGAAGCCTTCGGATAAGAACTCTTTAGAGGTAGAGCGCCAGGGACCGGTCGCCAAACCATCGGCAGCCCCCCAATGGAGCCCTGCATGTGCACTTTCCCCCTCCTGCGCTCAGGCCTGCGGCCATGACCCGCTGGCTACGTAGCTCGCTGCCCGCGCGTGCGGGCGTGGCGGTGATCCTGATCGCGGTGCTGGCGCTGGCCAGCTCGCTGAGCGCCGGCCTGATCGCCTGGTTCAGCCAGGGCGATGCGGCAGCGATCAACACCGCAGGCTCGGTGCGCATGGAGACCTACCGCCTGAGCTGGAACCTGGCCTCCGGCGCCGGTCGCGAAGAAATCAACCGCATCAGCCAAAGCCTGCAACAGCGGCTCAACAGCCAGACGCTCAAGAGTGTGCTGGAAGACGGTAGCAACGAGGCGCTCAATGGCAGCTACCAACAGCTGCAGGACTACTGGCAGAACACCCTCGGCCCGGCTCTTGAGCGTGGCGATGCCATAGCGTTCCAGGCCAGCACCCTGCCCTTCATCGAGCAGCTCAACCAGTTCGTCAACCTGCTGCAGCGCCAGAGCGAACACAAGCAATCCTGGCAACAGATCATTCAAGGCGTGGCACTGTTCATCACCATGATCGTCCTGCTGGTTGGCCTCTACGAACTGCAAAGCAGCGTGATCAGCCCGCTGCAGGAACTGGTCGACGCCACCCAGCGCTTTCGCCGCGGCGAGTACCAGGCGCGGGTCAACCATCAATCCGAGGATGAGTTGGGCCAGCTGGCCACCAGCTTCAACGCCATGGCCGAGACCATCGAGCAATCCCACCGCACCCTCGAAACCCAGGTCCGGCAAAAAACCCTGAACCTGCAGCAGGCCAACGCCGCCCTCGAACTGCTGTATCAAAGCAGCCGCAGCCTGGCCACGCGCCTGGCCAACGCCGAGGGGCTGGATGAGTTGATCCGCCGTTTTCAGCAACGCCTGCCCGGCCTGCGTCTGTCGCTGTGCCTGCAAGGTCAACTACAGGCCCCGGCCCAGCAATTGCTCGCTCTGGACGGCGCCGACAGCCGCAAGGTCTGCGCCAGCAGCGATTGCGCCACCTGCCAGCGCCATGAGCAACTGAATCCGCACATCTACAGCATCAGCAACCAGGGCAGCTCGCTGGGTGAACTGAAGGCGCACTTTATCGATGGCCATGCACCGCAGGCCTGGGAAACCCAGCTTATCCAGGCCCTGGCCAACCTGATCGGCACCTCGCTGTCACTCAAGCGCCAACGCGAGCAGGACCATCGCCTGCTGCTGCTCGAAGAGCGCGCCATCATTGCCCGCGAGCTGCATGACTCACTGGCCCAGGCGCTGTCTTACATGAAGCTGCAGGTCAGCCGCATGCAGACCCTGATGCGCCGCGGCGAGCCGGTAGAGACCCTGGAAGGCGTCACCGCCGAGCTGCGTGAAGGCTTGAACAACGCCTACCGCCAGCTGCGCGAACTGCTCACCACCTTTCGCCTGCAGATTCACGACGCCGGCCTGATGCAGGGTCTCAAGGACACTGCGAAGGAGTTCAGCCGCCGTGGTGATTTCCAGGTTCACCTGCACGTCGACAACCTGGCCTTCGAACTGTCGGCCAGCGAACAGATCCACATCCTGCAGATCACCCGCGAGGCACTCTCCAACTGCCTGCGCCACGCCCATGCGCAAAACGCCTGGCTGCAGCTGCGCCAGGACGGTGAAACCGTGCGTCTGTCGATCGAAGACGACGGGCGCGGCTTTATCGGCAGTCGCGACCCGCGCGAACATCACGGTCTGAACATCATGGATGAGCGCTCGCGCAGCCTGCACGGCCAGTTGCAGATTCTTTCCAGGGAGCCGCAAGGCACCCTCGTCCAGATGGAGTTCCGCCCGGAATTCCTCGGCCGCCATCCCCAAGGAAATGTCACATGAATAGCCCTGCGCGTTGCCGCATCCTCCTGGTCGACGACCATCCCATGATGCGTCGTGGCATCCGCCAGATGCTCGAACTGGAAGACGATTTCGAGATCGTCGGCGAAGCCAATCACGGCGAAGAAGCCCTGGCCATGATCGAGCCGCTGCAACCGGACCTGGTACTGCTCGACAACAACATGCCGCAGATGAATGGCATCGAAACCCTGCGCCACCTGCGCAGCCTGGCCTTTGGCGGCAAAGTCCTGCTGTTCACCGTTTCCGATGCCGAAGACGATATCCGCGACGCCCTGCGCCTGGACGCCGATGGCTATCTGCTCAAGGACATGGAGCCGGAGTTGCTGATCCAGTACATCCGCGATGCCATGAACGGCGCGCTGGTGATCAGCCCCGGCCTCACCCAGGTCATGGCCCAGGCCCTGCGCTCACCGCCCCGGCATGCCGAAGTGGAGCTGACCGAACGCGAGCGCCAGGTGCTCAAGACCATCGCCAGCGGCTACAGCAACAAGGTCATCGGCCACAAGCTGGGGATTACCGAAGGCACGGTCAAAGTCCACGTAAAGAACCTGCTGCACAAGCTTGGCTTGCGCTCACGGGTCGAGGCGGCTGTCTGGGCCATGGAGCATCTGCGTCAACACGGCTGACTGCCCCTTTGGAGGTAGACCTGCGGAGGCATAGGCCGCAGGTGCCGGGCGTTCTACCATGGCCGGCAGGAGGTACGCCATGCTGACCCACCCTTCCCTCGTACTGTTCTTGCGCCGCCATCACCTGTTCAGCCACTTGCCCGAACGCATTTTTGAACAGGTCTGCGGCCTGGCCATGCAACGCCGCCTCGGTTGTCACGACACCCTCATGCACCAGGGCGACCCGGCCAAACGCTTCTTCTTGCTGGTCAGTGGCCAGATCAAGCTGTACCGCATCACCGCCCAGGGCCAGGAAAACCTGGTAGAGATCATCCAGCCCGGGCAGTCCTTCGCCGAAGCCCTGCTGTTCAGCCAGACCCGCTACTACCCGGTGAGCGCCACCGCGCTCAAGGACAGCGTGGTGGTCAGCATCGAGGGCGGCCACTACCGCAATGCCCTGGAAGACCAGCCGCAAGTGTGCCTGGCGATCCTCGCGAGCATGAGCATCCACCTGCACCAACGGCTCAAGGACATCGACACCCTGACCCTGGCCAGCGCCAGCCAGCGGGTGATCAGCTTCCTTCTGCAGGAGCAGGACCCCGAGGACGGCCGCGTTGTGCTGCAGGTGTCCAAACGCCTGGTGGCGTCGAAACTGGGGATCCAGCCGGAAACCTTTTCACGCATCCTTCATCGTCTGGTGGAGAGCGGCCTGATTGCCATGGAGCGCCGCGACATCCGCATTCTGGCGACCGAGGCACTGGTCGATTATCAAGCCTGACGGGCCTGTCACTGGAGAGTCTTCATGCCCCGCACTGCCCTGCCCTTGGTCTACGCCTGCTCCGGTTGCTCCAACGTTGCGCAACTGGCCAACAATGTCGCACTGCGCCTCGACCGTGAAGGCCTGGCGCAGATGTCGTGCATCGCCGGGGTCGGCGGGCAGGTGCCGGCGCTGGTCAATCTGGCCTGCTCGGGACGCTGGATTCTGGCGCTGGATGGCTGCCCGCTGCAGTGTGTCGCCGGTTGCCTGCGCCAGCACGGCCTGCAGGCCGACAAACACCTGATCCTCAGCCAGCAGGGCTTGCGCAAGCGTTATGGCGAGGATTGCAGCGCGGCGCAGGCCGATGAGTTGTTTGCCGAGGTGAGTCAGCTACTGGCTACATTTGCCGGGTGTATGGACCGGACACATCGCTGAGGCATGTGCGGGGACATGGTTGACACATTATCGATTGCCATCCGGGGTGCTGAAATCGGTGGTACTCGCCGTGGTGATAAGCAACTAACGCCTGAGGAAGCGTACCTAGAAGCAAAACCGTACGAATTTGGGAACCGTCCTACATCAATTTTTTGTAGTCCTTATTAACGTGCCTGTAGGTATGGCGTTTCCCCGGCGTGGGCATCGCTTTAGCCACTTTCATTGCTTAAGGACTAGCTTATGTTCGCGCCGGCCAATACCGCGCAGTTCGAACTTTTGATCCCCACAGTTCGTCACGACTTCAAGGTCCTGGCGTTTGACGGCACGGAAGCCATCAGCGCCTTGTACGCGATTCATATTGAACTGGTCAGCGAGTACCCCGACTTCGACCTGGAAAGCCTGCTCAGTCAGCCGGCTTTCCTTCAGTTCGGCCTGAATGGCGAAGGTATCCACGGGCGTATCGAAGATGTCAGGGGCGGCGAGCCCGGCACACGCCTGACCCGTTATCACCTGACTCTGGTCCCGGCCCTGCATTACTTGCAGTTCAGCCACAACCAGCGAATTTTCCAGCAGCTGACGGTGCCGCAGATTATCGCCCAGGTGCTCCAGGGCCATGGCATTCAAGCCGATGCTTATAGCTTCCATGTTCGCGACAGTCCCGTGCGCGAATACTGCACGCAGTATGGGGAGGATGACCTCAGCTTCATCATGAGGCTGTGCAGTGAAGAAGGCATTGCCTGGCATCACCAGCACAGCCCGGACGGTCATCGGCTGGTGTTCACCGACGATCAGGTCTTTTTTCCCAAACTGGGGGCAACCCCCTATCAGCAAGGCGCCGGTCTGGTGGCCGATCACCCGGTCATCAGTCAGTTTTCCCAGCGTTTCAGCACGCGGACCAGTACCGTCACCCGGCGAGGCTACGACCTCAAACGCCCAAGTCGGTTAGTGGAAGACTGCTTCACCGCCGAGTTCACTCCGGTACTTGAAGATTACCGCTACCCCACGCTGATCGACACCGAAGAGCGCGGCAGGCAGCTTGCCCGCCGGGTTCTGGAGCGGCACCGCAGCGACCACCGGTTGGCCGAAGGCAAAAGCGATCAGCCGAGCCTGCGCAGCGGTCACTTCTTCGACCTGCGCGAGCACCCGCGTAAAGCCTGCAACGACTTGTGGCTATTGCTCCGTGTGACCCACGAAGGCAAGCAGCCGCAGGTGCTGGAGGAGTCGGCCAGCAGCGAAAAACCGCCCAAAGACGGCTTCAGCCAAGGCTACCGCAACAGCTTCAGCGCCATTCCTTGGGACGTGTTCTACCGGCCACCGCTGGTCACCCGAAAATCGGTGCTGGTCAGCCAGACCGCACGGGTCACCGGGCCTGAGGGCGAAGAAATCTTCTGCGATGAACACGGCCGGGTCAAAGTCGAGTTCCATTGGGACCGCGCCGAGCTGAACAGCGACAAGAGCAGTTGCTGGCTGCGGGTTTCATCCAGCTGGGCTGGCGAGGGCTTCGGCGCGGTGACCATCCCGCGTATCGGCATGGAAGTGGTGGTGACCTTCCTGGAAGGTGACCCCGACCAGCCGTTGGTTACCGGCTGTGTGCCCAATACCCGCACGGCGGTGCCGTACCCGTTGCCAGCAAACAAAACCAAAACAGTGTTGCGCAGCCGCAGTTCGCCCGCCAATGGCGGCTATAACGAACTGTCGATTGAAGACCGGGCCGGGCAGGAAAAAATCTACCTGCGTGCCCAGCGCGATATGGAGCAGAAGATCGAGAACGACAGCCAGCTGGAAGTTGGTCACGAACGCCGGGAAACCATCAAGGGCAACAGCATTGCGGTGCTGGAGGCCGAAGACCAGCTCACCGTGACGGCGGATCGCAAGGTCGAGCTCAAGGCCAACGACAACCTGCAGGTCGCCAGCAGCAGCCACACGCGGGTCGGGCAAGCACTGGTAGTTGAAGCAGGACAGCAAGTGCACCTCAAGGCAGGCGCTCATCTGATCCTCGATGCCGGCGCCAGCATCACCTTGAAAGGCGGCGGCCAGCACATCGTCATTGGTCCAGGCGGTATTTTCAGCAGTAGCAAGATTCAAATCGGGGGCGCACCTGCTGCGGGAACCGCGGCTGCTCCAGTATTACCCGGCATGCTCGAAGGCCTGCCATCACCCGAGGCGTTGCCGCCAGGTATCGGGTTATACGGCCCCATCAAACCCGGCATCCACAAACTCTGTGGCAAGCAAAGCAATGGCGCCTGTAGTCGAGGAGACTGTGCATGCAAGAAGGATTGATCGATTTCATCAACCTGCCTCGACAGAGCTTAGCGGCAACGTCACAGCCGCTGCATTTCATTCTGGATCAGGCGTTGTATCCCGATTTGTTAAAGGAACTCAGCGCACATCAAGGGTACGCATTCGACTACCTGCTCATCGGTACTGACTTTGCTTCACGGGCGAGTTCAGGGCCGATCTGGCTCAGCGCGCAATCTGGTAGCGCCATAGCCGAGTGGTGCATGAACCTTTGTCAGCACCGCCATGCCGGTATCGCGATTGTGGCGACCAACAGTGAACTGGCACTCAAGCACGCGCGTTGGCTACTGAAGGTCAATGACGGCTCCGGCGGTCAGAGTTGGGTGACCTACTATCAGCCCGCCTTGTGCGCCGCCCTGCTCGGGACTACCCAAGCGTCGTCGATGAGCCAGTTGCTAGGCCCCTGGTCTGCGGTTTATGCCCCCTCCCCGCGTCATATCCAGGGCCTGCTGCCTGGCTGGTTGCGCTGGCAAACAAACCATCCCGTCCAGGTGCCGACAACTCCCCTCTTCAACTTGCCACCGTGCACGGAGCCGACCTACGTCACGCTGCGTTGGGTGTATTGGCTTGACCAACAGTACGCAGCCTTTCACCAACCGGATGTCGGGCAACTCTCCCCTTTGATCGACAACCTGAATCTAGTGCTCGAACACCAGATCTACGAAAGCGCTCATTTACTTCAGTTGGCAGAGTTGATGGTGCGCACCGACCTGGCCACTCAACCTGCCGTCATGACTATTTTGCGCGGTGCTGATCAAGCCTTTTCCAAGGTTGAACAACTGCAAGCGCTCATGGATTTGCCTGACTCGAGGAAGAAACAAAGCACATGGAATTGATCAACCACACCGTCAAAGCAGGCGATACGCTCCATGACATTTCAGAGCGATATGGTTGTAGCGTTGCGCAGCTGCGTCAGTTAAATCCATTCATCATCGATATTATCCATCCGGGCTGGACCCTCAGTGTTCCTGTTCAAGGTGGTGGAACCGCGCAGATCAGCGCAACACCTCCCTCCACAACCTACACCGAGCCTGAAAACCCGCCTGCGCCAGCGCCGCCCGCCAAGCCCCTCGAGCTGGACCCGCAGACCAAGCCCAAACCCTCCGCGAGCATCTGTTTTGCCCCACAGGAAAAGCTCGCCTGCTCTCCTGTATACGCCGACATCATTTACGCCACTCAAGAGAAAACCTTCTGGCTGCTGTCGGCTGAGGCAGCCAGCGCACTCAAGGAAGCCGCCAGCAAGCTGGATAACCTGATTGCCCCGGGCAAAAGCCCGGAGGAGCGCCAGAAAGGTCTGTACGCCTGCGATCTGCTGGACTATTTTCTCGAGCCCAAACTGGCCAACTTCCTCGAGGGTGAGCAGCAGGCGCGGATGCTCGCAATCGAGGCTGAGGAACCCCTGATTGCAGATCCTCGTTATGCCATGCAGGTCAGGACAGCGGCTGAAGACAAACAGCGTGATATCGCCGCCAAAAGTGCTGGGGCCGTTGATCCATACGCGCGCGACACAGCGTGGGAAGACAACGAGCGGATGCTCGATAACCACAAGAAATACCAGACTCTGAGAAAGCTTCACCAGGAATGGAAACACCTGGCCACCATCGCCCAGGCGCAAGCAAAGCGTCAGGGCTACGTGATCGAAGGCGGCTCACTGTTTACCCCTGAAGCCCTCAAGGCCCGCGATATTGTTCAGGTTTACCTGAGCGAGCGCGCCAAATTGCTGGACGACAAAGGGCAACTCAGCACCTTCTCGACCGATGAGGTGGCCAGGGTCCTGCAAGCCGCCAGCGAACACCGAAATCGCCTGGAAAGCTGCTTGCTCCAATGTGAAGCAGAGCTGGTGACCTACTACGCCTTGCAGACCCAGGAAGCGGCAAAATTCGCCTACCCGAAGTACCTCGAAGCGATTCTCAACGCGGCCGACTATGGCATTGCCCTGCCAGAACTGGCGTTGTGCCAGGGCGCGGATCTGGATGCGGGGGTGCAAGCACTCAAGCACTACCTAGCGCTTCAACTGCAACAAACCCAGATCAAGCAACGTCTGTCCGACAAGTACGAGACCTGGATCAAGGCCAGCGGTGAAAACACCAAAGCGCCTGACAGCCTGGTGGCAGGCGAACGTAGCGCCTGGGTCGATCTGCAAACCCAGCTGGAGGCCATCCACCAGCAGGCGCAAAGCAATGTCCTGTCGACCGTGCCCCGGCGACATTTGCTCTGGGAGCCCGAACAGTTCAAGCCCACGCCGGTAGAACGCCTGGTCAAACCTGACTTCCCGTTGCGAGAAATCAGCTGGCCTGCCAGCAGCTCACCGGTGCGCCATATCAGCTTGACGGTACTCAAAGCGCTGAAGGAGCAAAGCGCGGTCAAATGGGGCGCAAACAGTGCGGGGAAGTCCGCGAAAGACCGGGCCCACAGCGACTTTCATGACTGGCTCAAGTCCATGGGGGGCGTACCCATTGCCGACCAGGGTGAGTGGTTCGACAACGAGGGTTGTTTCGATGTCGAGCAGTTCCACAGCCAACTGACCGAACAAGGCTACGAGGTCAAAACCTTGGCCAGTGCCGACCAGCGCAACGCCTGGGGTGAGCAACTGCGGCAAATGCTGTTCATGGCCGGGGCGCAGCGCGAACTGCGCTTGTTCGACAGCAGCCCGCAAGCCCAGTTGATACGTTGCCTGACCCCAAAGATTGCCAATGTGCAACAAACCGTCAGTGCCAGCAGCCGTTTCTCCCCCAACGGCATAGGCGCCTCGGCACAGCTACAGGTTGAGGTGAACCTGGCCAAGGGTGAAGTCGAACTGTTCAAGCTTGACTGGCCGGAGCGCGGTGTGGCCCAGGACATCAACATTCAGTACCAGCGCTACGATGGCCAAGGCGTAGCCGAGATGAACATCGGGCGTTTTTCTTTCAACGTCGCTGCGCATGCCTGGGGCTTTGCCGGCGCGGCCATGCTGGCCTCAACCAGTATCGCTCTAACCCCCAGCAACACCCGCTACGGCGCCGGGCTTAGCGCCTTGCAGGATGCCCAGGCGCCGGCAGGCGTCCTCTCTGCTGCGCATACCCAGAAAAGCGCACCGGTACTCACCGGCAAGGCGGCCAATGTACAGATCAACGACGGCGCCACTGCCGCCTTTAACCTGTTTGCCGGTGTGCAGGCAGGCATTCGCCTGACCGGCGTACTGAACTGGGCGCCGCCGAAAGATCTGGTTGCGCTGCGCACCGTTTCATTGCAATCAACGACCTCACAACGCGCCCAACACATGGGCAATCAATGGCTCAGCCTGGCACGCCTGGAAGGTGAAGTCGCCGCTGCTGCGGGGGTCGGTGCGTCCGCAGCGTTCAGCCTATCTGCCGATAAAGGACGGCTGATCCTGCGCCTCAAAGCCGCCTTGATCTTTGGCCCCGGCGCCAAGGGCACGTTTGCCTTTGAGGTGGGATACGACGCCATCTATGAACTGTTGAACCTGTTCCGACGCGAACTGCGCAAAAACTACGGCCAGCCACTGGACTGGGTGGATGGCAGCGCGATGGACCTGTTCAGCAAAATGAACTTGCTGGGGATGGCAGGCCTGGATCCGGGCATGCTTTACCTGATGGGCTTCGACAAGATTGCTGAACTTTTTGAGGCGCTTACTTCTGCGGGTAAGGGTGGGCCGATAGCGCACACCATTATGAACTACGGCTACCCCGCTGAGTTGGAGCAATGGACCGTGGACGCCATCCCGGAAGCCTTGGGTCCGATGTTGATGACGTTGATCAGTGAGGCGAAAGCGTTTGATGTCGTTTCTTATGAAGTCGATCCTCTAACCGGACTGTCGGCAGAAGTCAAAACCCACTACACCCAATCACAGGCGTGGATGCTACAGCAGAAAGCAATCGACCGGCTGTTGAATTGGATCGTTAGCAACGCACAGAAAAAAGGCAATCTGGCCAAAGCTCAACTGCAGTTTGAAGAAACGTTTATGCGAATGAGCCGCTTTGGCACCAAATCGAAAACACCCGGCCAGTCCTATTGTGAGAACAGATTCAAAATGGATAATTTTATGGCTGAAGGAGTTCAGCGACTTTTCGACCCGGACGCTGACTTCATCCGCGCAAACTACAAGAAAAATGCAGCACTACTTGGAAGCGAAAAAGATATTTTCTGTGCTCGCCGAGGGTATTACGGAAAGGACTACCTCCCAGGTGGCGTCGCAAAATATACAGGGGAGGGACAGTAATGCGAGCTTGGATATTCAATGCCTTGCCATTAAAAAACCCCACACTCTTCCTAAGCCTGTGTTTACTTTACTCAGCAGACTCCCTTGCGGCACTAACATCTGCCCAACAGGTGGCAAAAGAGCGCGGCATCATGTTGTACAACCAGTACAAGCCTGCCGAGATCGAGCTACGTGTTGCCGCTGAAGCGGGAGACTCTGAGGCTCAGTTTTATTTAGGAGAGGAACTTCGTCACAAGCATCGCCACATGACCGCAGAAGCCAGAAACTTTCTTGAGGCCTCTGCAAATCAAGGAAACCTCTATGCAATGATTCGTCTGGGCAATAGCGGAAGTGGGCTGTGCAATATATTAGGGAATTGCCCGAGAGGTTTTAAAAGCCAAGAAGATTGGCTTAGGGAAGCATGGCGAACATCCAAAATACTGGCCGAAAAAGGAGACCCTGAAGGGCTATATATATTTTATCGAGTTACAGGAGATTTTGACTCGCTAATCAAGTCCGCCGAAGCAGGGTTCGCCTTTGCGCAGTATTGGTTAGCGCAAAGGTACCGTAACGGGGATAGTTTTTTTTGGCTTCCTTGGCAGCGCAATCAGCAAATTGAACACTGGTTTAAAGCGGCCGCTGAAAATGGCAACCCACAAGCCATGGTTGAGTATGCTGTTATTGTTTATGAGAATGGCGGTGACATGGCTGTAGCACGTCACTGGATTGAAGAGTCTGCAAAAACCGGTTTTCAAATCGGCGTAGCGCATCTAGCTACTGAGCACGCGCACCTGCGGACCTACTTTGGCTTTCCGCCCGACTTGGTCAAAGGATACGGTCTAATGTCACTTTTATTAGTGCTTGACGTTGGTGGAGGCACACTGGATAGCACAAAACACAACTTAACCGAAATGATAAAAATGATGCCCCCCGAACAAATAGAACAAGGTAAAGCCTTTGCATTGGAATGGCAGGCAGCCAACCCTCGGCCTGTTTCATTCTTCCCCATGATGCTTGACCCGTTGGATTCGTTTTAATTGCCATCTGACATGAGGATTATAAAAGTTCAAGAAATAATCCTAGCCAAGGGTGATGTCTGGGGCTTTGCCAGCGCAGCCATGCTCGCCTCAACCAGTATCGCCCTGACGCCCAGCAATACCCGCTACGGCGCCGGGCTCAGCGCCCTGCAGGATGCCCAGGCGCCGGCAGGCGTCCTCTCTGCTGCGCATACCCAGAAAAGCGCACCGGTACTCACCGGCAAGGCGGCCAATGTACAGATCGACGACGGCGCCACTGCTGCCTTTAACCTGTTTGCCGGTGTGCAGGCAGGCATTCGCCTGACCGGCGCACTGAACTGGGCGCCGCCGAAAGATCTGGTTGCACTGCGCACCGTTTCTTTGCAATCAACGCCCTCACAACGCGCCCAACACATGGGCAGCCAATGGCTCAGCCTGGCACACCTGGAAGGCGAAGTCGCCGCCGCTGCGGGAGTCGGTGCGTCCGCAGCGTTCAGCCTATCTGCCGATAAAGGACGGCTGATCCTGCGCCTCAAAGCCGCCTTGATCTTTGGCCCCGGCGCCAAGGGCACGTTTGCCTTTGAGGTGGGATACGACGCCATCTATGAACTGTTGAACCTGTTCCGACGCGAACTGCGCAAAAACTACGGCCAGCCACTGGACTGGGTGGATGGCAGCGCGATGGACCTGTTCAGCAAAATGAACTTGCTGGGGATGGCAGGCCTGGATCCGGGCATGCTTTACCTGATGGGCTTCGACAAGATTGCTGAACTTTTTGAGGCGCTTACTTCTGCGGGTAAGGGTGGGCCGATAGCGCACACCATTATGAACTACGGCTACCCCGCTGAGTTGGAGCAATGGACCGTGGACGCCATCCCGGAAGCCTTGGGTCCGATGTTGATGACGTTGATTAGTGAGGCGAAAGCGTTTGATATCGTTTCTTATGAGATCGATCCTCTGACCGGAATGTCGATAGAAGTAAAAACCCACTACACCCAATCACAGGCCTGGATGCTTCAGCAGAAAGCAATCAACCAGCTATTGGAGTGGATCGTTATTAATGCACAAAAAAAAGGCAAACTGGACACCGCTCAACTGCAGTTTGAAGAAGCGTGCATGCGAATGAGCCGCTTTGGCACCAAGTCATACACCCCGGGCCAGTCCTACTGTGAAAATAGGTTGAGACTGGATAACTTTATGGCTGAAGGGGTACAAAGATTATTTGATCGACTGGCCGATCAAACTCGTGCCGAATACAGGGTCAATTCTGCGTTACTCGGCGCCAATAAAGACAATTACTGTGAGCGCCGTGAATACTACGGCAGGGACTACATTCCGGGTGGCGTCGCAAAATACATAGGGGCAGGGCAATGAGAAACTTTAGTTTGCCACTAATAACGGCAGTCCTTGGTCTGTGTACAGTTTTTTCAGCATATTCATTTGCGACATTGTCGCCTGCTCAGCAGGCGGCGAAAGAGCGCGGCATCATGCTGTACAACCAATATAAACCCGCCGAGAACGAGTTACGCATTGCCGCTGAAGCTGGGGATGCGGAAGCGCAGTTTTATTTAGGCGAAAACCTTCGCCATAAAAATCGCCACATGACAGCAGAAGCCAGAAATTTTCTGGAGGCCTCTGCAACCCAAGGCAACCTCTATGCAATGATTCGCCTGGGCAATAGCGGCAGTGGGCTGTGTAATATATTAGGAAATTGCCCGTCAGGCTTTAAAACTCAAGAAGAGTGGCTCCGGGAAGCCTGGAAAATATCAAAAGAGCAAGCAGCGCAAGGAGACCCTGAGGGACTGTATATACTCTTTCGAGTTACAGGTGATTTTGACTCATTGATTAAATCTGCCGAATTAGGATTTCCCTTTGCCCAGTATTGGTTGGCGCAAAGATACCGCAACGGCGATGGTTTTTTTTGGCTACCTTGGCGGCGCAATCAGGAAATTGAACGCTGGTTCAAAGCTGCCGCTGAAAATGGCCACCCGCAAGCCATGGTTGAGTACGCCGTCATTGTTTATGAAGATCGCGGTGACATGGCGGTGGTGCGTCACTGGATAGAAGAAGCCGCAAAAACAGGTTATCAAAATGGCGTAGCGCACTTGGCGGGGGAATACGCGCACTCACCTAGCCACTTCAACTTTCCACTTGACTTAGTCAAAGCTTATGGGTTGACGTCATTGTTATTGGTACTTGATGGCGGCGGCGGCACATTAAGATTCACAGAAAGAGATCTTGTCAAAATATCCGCCCAGATGACCCCCGAACAAATCGAGCGAGGCAAAGCCTTTGCATTGGAATGGCAGGCAGCCCACCCGCGACCTATTTCATTCTTCCCGATGATGCTTGATCCATTGGATTCGTTTTGATTGTTATAAGTCATTTGAGGGTTATAGACCCTCAAGGAATTATGACGCCCGGTACTACACACTACGGCGCCGGGCTCAGCGCCCTGCAGGACGCCCAGGCGCCGGCAGGTGTCCTCTCTGCTGCGCATACCCAGAAAAGCGCACCGGTACTCACTGGCAAGGCGGCCAATGTACAGATCGACGACGGCGCCACTGCCGCCTTCAACCTGTTTGCCGGTGTGCAGGCAGGCATTCGCCTGACCGGCGCACTGAACTGGGCGCCGCCTAAAGACCTGGTTGCGCTGCGCACCGTTTCATTGCAATCAACGACCTCACAACGCGCCCAACACATGGGCAATCAATGGCTCAGCCTGGCACGCCTGGAAGGCGAAGTCGCCGCCGCTGCGGGAGTCGGTGCGTCCGCAGCGTTCAGCCTATCTGCCGATAAAGGACGGCTGATCCTGCGCCTTAAAGCCGCCTTGATCTTTGGCCCCGGCGCCAAGGGCACGTTTGCCTTTGAGGTGGGGTACGACGCCGTCTATGAACTGTTGAACCCGTTTCGACGCGAGTTGCATTCCAAATCCGGCATTCAGCGACCGCAATCGCGGGGCAAGCCCGCTCCCACCAGGGGGTGGGGGCACCGTGGTTGGTAGGAGCTGACAGCAAGGGAAAACACAGCAGTTCAGCCTGTTGCCAAGCCCTTCCCTGCCCGCTCCAGATTTCGCCACAGCCATACCGGCAACACCTCCGGGTCGAGGCTGTCGATCAGGTTCTTCAGGGTCAAGCCCAGTTCGGTATCGCCTTCAATCACCAGCCGTCGCCGGAAGAACAAGGTATCCGGATCTTCCTGACGGCTGGCCAGCAGCAGGAACTCGCGCCAGTTGCCACGAATGGTGACATCCGCCTTGGCCTTTTCGGCAATCTGCAAGCCGTAAAGGCTACGGGTCAGGTACCAGGTCAGGTCCAGGTCGGGAATCCGCAGGCACAGCCAGCGCCCGCGCAGCAAATCGAACTCGCCGTCCTTCAGTGGCTCAGCCAGGCAGCGGTTGAGCGCTTGTTGCAGCGCGACACGTTGCAGCACGAACGGCACCCGCCGGATCAGCGGGAGCAAGCGGTCGGCACCGCGCAGCAGCCATTTTTTCTGGTTCAGCACAGGCCCACCTCCTCGACACGCAACATTCCCGCCTGGCCATGCCAATAACCGTTGCAACCCTCGACGTGCAAGGGCGGCGCTGCACCTTCACGCACCCGCTGGAACGCCGCGATCACCTCGGCCATGCCCTGCGCGCGCGGGCTCAAGCGCAGCAAATCGGCACCGCTGGCGGCAAGGCCGGAATAGTCGGCCAACAAGTTAGTGACCTCGGCCGACATCGTCTGGATACCGTTGAGGGTGAACAGCGGCTGGCCTTCCTGACTGCTCAGCGCCAGGCCATCGGGGTAGTTGAGGCAGCAGAACTGGCAATCATCCTTGGGCCGGTTTTCGGCGCGGGCGGTGAAGCAGCGCGCCGAATAGGCCAGCGGCAGGTGCCCATAGGCGAAGACTTCGACCTCGGGCAGCTCACGGCCCAACGCCTTGAGCTGGTCGAGAATCGAACGGATCAACGCCGCCGAACATTCCACCGGCGGCACCCAACGGATCATCCCGCAGTCTTGCAGTTGCGCCAGGGCATGGCCGTTGTACAGGTTGAGTGCCGGGCCAGCGACGAAGGGCAGCTTGCGTTCGGCCAGAAACTGCACCGCGCCCATGTCGTTGGCTTCCACCAGAAACTGGCCGTTGTCGCACAAGCGCCGCAGGCTGGAGAGTTCGGAAGCGGCTTCGACCAGGGTCAGGCTCGACAGTACGATCTGCGCCTGCGTGCACTCCTGCAGCTCGCGGCCGAGGCCCAGCCAATGCTCCAGGTTCATCGCCCGGCGTTTCGAGCAGACGGTTTCGCCAAGGTAAATCACATCCAGCGGCAAGGCGGCCATCTCGGAATAGAAACGCCCCAATTGCTCCTTGTCCCAGTAATACAGAACGGGTCCCAGGCTGAGTTTCATCTGCAGTCCCTCATTGCCATGATCGATGGTAAGCACCCAGGGTGGTCTGGCTGCCTTCGGACAAACCGGCCAGCACCTGGCGCCACTGGTCTTTGACCGCGAAGCGCTCGGGCGCCAGGCGGTGGGCATCGAGTGCGGCGCGCCAGACCTGGGTGACCTGCTCGACATACGCCGGGCTGCGCTGACGCCCTTCGATCTTCACCGCTTCGACGCCCATGGCGGCCAGCTCCGGCAACAGGTCCAGGGTGTCGAGGCTGGTAGGTTCTTCGAGGGCATGAAAGCGCTTGCCGCCGACCAGGAAGCGCCCCTTGCACAAGGTCGGGTAACCGGCCGGCTCATCGGCGCTGTAGCGATCGATCAGCACCTCGCTCAGGCGTGCGCTCAAACCTTCGGCATCTTCACTCCAGCGCACTGCCTTGGCCGGAGAACACACGCCACACAGGTTCGGCGACTCGCCGGTGATGTAGGACGACAGGTGGCAACGTCCTTCGGCCATGATGCACAAACTGCCGAAGGCGAAGACTTCGATAGGCACCGTGCTGTTGGCCGCGACCTGGCGCACCTGGGCCAGCGACAGCACCCGTGGCAGCACCGCGCGGCGGATGTTGTAGTGCTGGGCATAGAACGCCAGGGCGCTGGCATTGGTCGCCGAGCCCTGTACCGACAGGTGCAGGGTCAGTTGCGGATGGCGCTGACTGGCATAGCCGAGCACACCGGGGTCGGCGGCGATCAGGGCATCGACGCCATGGTCGGCGGCGCGGTCCACCGCTCGTTGCCAGCGCTCCCAGCCCTGGGGCTGCGGGTAGGTGTTGACCGCGACATAGAGCTTGCGTTGATGTTGGCGGATATGGGCGACAGCGGCGTCGAACTGCTTGTCGTCCATGTTCAGGCCGGCAAAGTGCCGGGCATTGGTGTCATCGCGAAAACCGACGTAGACGGCATCGGCGCCTTGGCGCACCGCCGCTTTGAGCGCAGGCAGGTTTCCTGCCGGGCAGACCAGTTGCATGGGCATTCCTCATGAAAGAACGTGTCTCGACCCCGCCTCCGATGCGTAACGCGAGCAGGCCCGGTGCAATCGAAAATGCGCCGCCAGTCTAGCCAGACCGCCAGCGCAGACCTTGACGGCAATCAAGGCCGGTCACTGCATGAGTTCGGCGAACGACAGGAAGGTCACGCTGTCATGCTTGTGCAGCTGATGCTCGCACTCCACCACCGCCAGGCCATCGGCCCAGCACGCGGCCGCGAGCATTGCCGAGCTTTGCTGCGGGTGCAGCTGCACGCTCACCTGGCCATCGCCACCCGCGGTCAATCTGGCGCGCAGGTACTGGCGGCGCTTGTTGCGCTGCAACCAGTCGAAGCCTGCCGGCAACGCCATCGGCCGCGGCAATACATCGCGCACGCCCTGGGCCCTGAGCAGGAACGGACGCACCACCACCAGGGCGGTGATCAGCGCCGCCGCAGGATTGCCCGGCATGCCGATCCACGGCTTGCCGGCCACCTCGCCAAACGCCAGCGGCTTGCCCGGCTGGATCGCCAGACGCCACAAATCCAGACTGCCCAGCGCTTCGATGGCATGTTTGAGGTGGTCTTCTTCACCCACCGAAACGCCACCGGAAGTCAGCAGCAGATCGCATTCAGAGGCCGCCAGTCTCAAGGCATGCTGGCTGGCCGCCAGATCATCGGCCATCACCCCATAGTCATGCACTTCAACGCCCCAGCCCTGCAGCAGCGCCGCCAGGCAATAGCGGTTGCTGTTGTAGATCTGCCCCGGCGCCAGGGGTTGGCCAGGCTCGCGCAGTTCGTCACCGCTGCTCAGCAGGCACACCCGCAACGGTCGATAGACCTCGACCCAGCAGACCCCGGCAGCGGCCAGCAAGCCCAGTTCCTGGGCGCGCAGTCGCTTGCCGGCCTGGAGCAGCAGATGGCCCTTGCGCACCTCTTCTCCAGCTTTGCGTACATGATCGCCAAGGCTGGCTGGCGGCAACCAGACCTGCTCGCCCTCGACCCGGCAGAGCTCCTGCGGCACCACCGTGTCGGCGCCCGGTGGCAGCGGCGCGCCGGTAAAGATGCGCACCGCCTGCCCGGCCAGCAGCGGCGTGGTGGCGGCCTGCCCGGCAGCGATGCGACCGGCCAGGTTCAGACAACCACCGGCTGCGGGAAGGTCCGCGGCGCGCAAGGCGAAACCGTCCATGGCGCTGTTGTCCCAGCCCGGCAGGTCCAGCGGCGAATGAATGTCCTGCGCCAGCACCCGGCCCAGGGCCTTTTCCAGCAACACCGTTTGCGCCGCCGGCGGTGGCGGCGCCTGGTCGAGCAGATGGCGGATGGCCTGGTCGACCGGTATCAGCTTGCCGCTGTCACACACCTGGCGGCTCATGAGCGTTCTCCACAGGCCTCGATTGCCTGCTCGGCCTGGGCCTTGAGATGCGGCGCGAAATTGCACGGGCCGGTGCGGCTGTCCAGTTGCCCGAGAAGGATCTGGTTCCAGGCGGTGCGACAGGCTCCAGGCGAACCCGGCACACAACACACCAGCACACCATTGCTCATCCCGGCCAGCGCCCGCGACTGCAGGCTGGACATGCCGATCTCCGCCAGCGAGACCTGGCGGAACAGTTCACCAAAGCCCTCCACATGCTTGTCCAGCAACGGCAGGACGGCTTGCGGAGTATTGTCGCGCACGGTGAACCCGGTGCCGCCGGTGGTCAGCACCACCTGCACCCGGGGGTCGGCGATCCAGCGTGAGAGCGTGGCGCGGATCTGGTAGATGTCGTCCTTGACCAGGTCACGGTCGATCAGTCGATGCCCGGCCGCCTGGAGCAAATCGCACAGGGTCTGCCCCGAGGTGTCGGTGTCGAAGCTGCGGGTGTCGCTGATGGTCAGTACGGCAATGTTCAGCGGTTCAAAGGTACGTTGCGCCAGATGGGCCATGTGCGGACCCTCCCATGATGTGAATGCGCCCAAGCCTGAACCGAAACAGCAGCCGAACCTATTCCTCCAAGGAGGTACCTCGACGGAGCACACGGCTCACGGCGCCAGGCGACTGCGTGTCCACTGCCCGTCCTGCAAGCGATAGTCCAGACGGTCATGCAGACGGTCGGCGCGGCCCTGCCAGAACTCCATGCGTTCAGGTTCCAGGCAGTAGCCGCCCCAGTGTTCCGGACGACGCAGCGGCTGATCGACGAAGCGGCGGATAGTCTGCGCCAGCAAGGCTTCCAGGGCTGCGCGATCGGCCAGCACCCGGCTTTGCGGCGAGGCCCAGGCCCCCAGGCGACTGGCCAGCGGACGGCTGTCGAAGTAGTCATCGCTGAGCTGCGGATCGAGCCGGCGCACCTGCCCTTCGATGCGCACCTGACGTTCAAGCGCCGGCCAGAAGAAGGTCATGGCCGCCCACGGATTGGCCTCCAGCTCCTGGCCCTTGGCACTCAGGTAATTACCGAAAAAGGTAAAGCCCGCCTCGCTCACACCCTTGAGCAGCAACACCCGGCCATGGGGCCGGCCCTGACGGTCGACCGTCGCCAGGTGCATGCTGTTGGCCTCCACCGGCGCGCTCTCGGTTTCCCGCGCCTGCTGCAGCCACTGGTTGAACATCAGCAAAGGGTCGTGCGGTGCGGCCTCTTCCTGCAGGCCACCCAGGGTGTAATTGCGGCGCATCTGAGCCAGGGACAGGGGCATGACAGTGATCTCCGGTGGATGGAACTCACAGTCTGTTGACTCGCTGCCCTCGCCACCTTGACCGCCATCAACATCACACGCTTACTTCAGGCGCAAACGCCTGGCCAGCTTGTGCAAGTTGCTCGGATCGACCTGCAGCAAGCGCGCAGCGCTGGCCCAATTGTCGCCGCACAGTTCCAGCGCCCGGACAATGGCCTGGCGCTGGCAGGCGTCGACCGTTTCGCTCAACGACAGCAGCGGCGATGACTGCGCAACCACCTCCGGCGGCCGTTCGATGGCGGCGGCGCTGTGCCCGCTGCTGTCCAGGTCCAGCACTTCCGGCTCCAGGGTAATGATCAGGTTGCGGCTGCCACCGCGGCTGAGCTGTTTGAGCGCGGCACGACTGACCACATGTTCCAGTTCGCGCACGTTGCCCGGCCAGTGGTAGGCCAGCAGCGCGCGCTCGGCCGCCGCCGACAGGCGCAAACCGCGCAGGCCCAGGCGGGTACGGTTGAGTTCGAGAAATTGCCCGGCCAGGATCAGCACGTCATTGCCGCGTTCGCGCAGCGGCGGAATCGGCACCGGATAGACCGACAGGCGATGGTACAGATCGGCGCGGAACAGGCCTTCGCGAATGCTGTCAGGCAGGTGGCGGTTGGTGGCGGCAATGATGCGCACATCCACATGCAACGGCTTGTCCGCCCCCAGGCGCTGGATCTCGCCGTTTTGCAGGGTGCGCAGCAGTTTGGCCTGCACGCTCAAGGGCAGCTCGCCGACTTCGTCGAGAAACAGCGTGCCGCCATTGGCCGCATCGAAACGCCCGGCGCGGTCACTGTTGGCCCCCGAAAAGGCACCTTTGACGTGGCCGAACAACTCGCTTTCGGCCAGTGATTCCGGCAATGCGGCGCAGTTGACCTGTACCAGCGGCTTGTGGCGGCGCCGCGAAAGACTGTGCAAACGCCGGGCAAACAACTCCTTGCCCACCCCCGTCTCGCCCAGCAGCAGCACCGGCAGTTCGGAATCGGCCAGCACGTCCAGCTCTGTCAGCAACTGGTGCAGCACCGGGCTCTGGCCGAGGATCTCGCTCTCCTGCACCGGCATCCGCAGGTCCTGAGGGTCGCTGCGGGCCAGGCGCAGGCTGCGGTTTTCCTGCTCCAGCCGGGTAACCCGCAGCGCCGCTTCGATCTGCAGGGTGCAGCGCTTGAGCTCATCGCGCGCCGCACTGTCGAAGGTGCCGGCCTGCAGCGCGTCAAGGGTGATCGCGCCCCAGACCTGGCCTTGCACATAGAGGCTCACGCCCATGCAATCGTGCACGGCCAGCGGCTCGTTGAGCGGGGTGTCGAGCAAGCCGTCGTATGGATCGGGCAGACGGCTGTCGGGCTCGAACCAGGTGGGCTCGCGCGAGGCCATGATCGCCGCCAGGCGCGGATGCTGGGCAATCACAAAGCGCCGCCCGAGGGCTTCGTGGACCAGCCCCACCGTCGCCACCGGGCGCAGGCTGTCGTCATCCAGGTGCAGCAAACCGACCGCGCCGCAGTTGAAGTATTCGCGCAGGGTCTGCACCAGGCGTTGCAACCGTACGGCATTGGGCAACTCGACAATCAGATCGGCCGCCAGGCTTTCACGCAGCATGGTAGTTATCACCTTTAAGGGTTGCATCTACCCTGACGCATCAGGGTGATTTTCACCACAACAAAATACAACGCCTTGAATCTCAAGCGGTTGAACATGGCATGCGCGATGCAATCGCTACAGGGACCTTTGCAACCACACCAAGGAACC
Source organism: Pseudomonas alkylphenolica (assembly GCF_000746525.1). Classification (NCBI taxonomy): domain Bacteria; kingdom Pseudomonadati; phylum Pseudomonadota; class Gammaproteobacteria; order Pseudomonadales; family Pseudomonadaceae; genus Pseudomonas; species Pseudomonas alkylphenolica. The sequence continues at coordinate 2,334,810 of NZ_CP009048.1, read as the reverse complement.
CTGATGAGCCAGACACTTCTCGACACCCCTGACGCCTGGCACGAGGTGCCTCAGGCCGAACTCATTGCACACATTCTCTCGCGCTATCACGATCGCCACCGCCAGCAACTGCCGGAACTGATCCGCCTGGCCCGGCGCGTGGAGCAGGTACACGGTGCCCGCAGCAGCTGCCCCAATGGCCTGGCCAACCACCTTGAAGACATGCAGCAGGAACTCGAAGGGCACATGCTCAAGGAAGAACAGGTGCTGTTCCCGATGCTGCAACAGGGCATGGGCCGCCAGGCAACGCCACCGATCCGGGTGCTGCGCCTGGAACATGATCAACACGGCGAAGCGTTGGAGATCCTGCTGACGCTGACCCACAACATCATCCCGCCGGAGGATGCCTGCAACACCTGGCGCGCCTTGTATCGCGGCCTGGCGGAATTTCGTGATGACCTGATGCAGCACATTCACCTGGAGAACAACGTGCTGTTCGTCAAAGCGCTTGCTTGATAGACCTTATCGCGGGGCAAGCCCGCTCCCACCGGGTCAATGCAGGCCACCCGGTGGGAGCGGGCTTGCCCCGCGATTCTGTCAATGCCAATAAAACATCGCCTTGGCCAGAATCACGATCAGCAGCATGTGCCCGAGGATGCTGCAGCGGATCCAGCGCGCCCGCGTCTCGCTCAAGCGTCCGCGCTGCAGCCAGTAAGCCAGCAGCAGGTAATGGCCGATAATGCTCAGGGCCAGGATGATCTTCAGGCTCAACAAGCTGGCGAAACTGCTGGCCAGCGGCTGACTGAGGGCGCCGCGATGGTGCCAGGCCAGGCCGATACCGGCGCCATACAACACCAGCACCACCGCATGCAGCACCTTGCGCGAACGCGTGGCGATCGCCTGATCCGCCGCAGCCTGCGCAGCATCCGGCACTTGCCGACGCGCCGAATACCAGATGAACACCTCGAAGAACAAGGTGCCGATAAAGGCAATGGCCGCGAGTAAATGGATAACCAGTAAATAGGGATACAACATCGCCTGCCTCCTGCTTGTGTGCCGATTATCCGGGATGTCCGTCCACCCGGGCGCGCAGCAACATCGGTGCGTACCGCCAGGCGTACAGGGCAAACGCGCCGACCCAGCACACCGCGGCCAGCCACAACCCCGCCAATGGCAACCACAGCACCAGCAGCACCCGGCTCACACCCGCGAGATTAAGCAGGATGAACGCCAGGGTCATCCCCGCTGGCGGCTGCAAGGGCCGCCCGGTATGGCCCAGGCTGACCCGCGCGATCATCGCCAGAATCAACCCGGCCATGGCCCCGATGGTCAGGCAGTGCACCGCAAGGCTGGGGTTCAACGGGACGCCGAAGTGCCACAGGGCCATGCCCAGGCATGCCAGCGCCAACCAGCCATAGGCCAGGTGCAACGACCACAGCAGCGGCACACGCCACAAGCCACGGTCATGCCAGCGCCACAGACGCACCCCGTGCCCCAGTGTCAGCGCGGCAAACAACAAACCGATCCAGACATTGGCCGCCAGCGCAGGGCCAGCGGCATACAACACTGCCACCAGCGCGGCACCTGCCAGCAGCAACCAGTCGAGCCAGGGCCAGGGCGCAACGCCTTCGACCCGGCCCAGGCCACGTTGGGTAAAGAATGGAATCACCCGGCCACCGATCAGGCCCATCATCGCCGCCACCAGCCAGATGGCGCTGAGCACGCCCTGGCGTTGCCAGCCATCATGGCCCTGGAGCAGCCCGTAGACCGACACCGCATCGGCGGCCGTCAGCAACAGCAACACCAGCACCACCGGATAATTACGCTTCTGCCGGACGCGCCAGAGCATGGCGCCCATCAACAGCGCCACGATCAGCGGGAAGGCCAGTTCCAGCAGCGCCAGCAGCGGCCACGGCAGGTTGGCCAGCCAGGCAATTCGCGCGGCCAGCCACAGCAGCGCCAACGCTGCCAGCGGCGTACCGCTCAGGCCCGGTTGGCCGGTCCAGGTCTGTCCTGCAGTGAGCAGAAAACCGGCGATGATCGCCAGGCCGAAGCCGAACACCAACTCGTGGCGATGCCAGGCCAGCCAGCCACCGGCGGGCTGCCAGTCGCCCAGCGAACCATTCAATGCGGCCAGCCACAGCGGCACGGCGAGCAACGCCAGGCCGCAACCGGCGAGGAAAAAGGGACGGAACGCCAGCCGTAACAACGGCACGATGGCCAGCGCTTTACGGCGATCAAGTACTTGCATGGAACCACTCCTTAACCCGATTGCCGGGCGCCATCATCTGCGATTTACCGATCCTTGCCCTTGTCGCACGTCAACGCCCGTTTGCGACAACTGCGTAAGCTGCAAGGGCCATGCCGCCACCCCGGCAGAACCCGGTGGGAGCGGGCTTGCCCCGCGATGCAATGCGTCTGACAGCTTGCAATCGCGGGGCAAGCCCGCTCCCACCGGGTAGAAAAAACCCTACAGGGGTATTTATTACCCTAATGCCAAGGGTTGTTTTAACCATAGCACTGGACACAGCAAGTAAATCCGCGGCCCTGGCGCCTGGCCCGAGTCTTGCTGAACAGGCCTATCCGTCATTCCATTGGAGTTCACATGAGAAACATCATCCAGCCGCTGGCGTGGTTTGCCGCTTTGAGTTCGTTCATTGCTGTCGCCAGCCGCGTCGCCCTCAGTCTTGTCTGAGGCGCCCTTCCCCTCCAGCCTGAGGATGAACTCCCATGGTCCTGCATCGCGTCCATCACCAGATTCTGCGCAGCCATCACCTGTTCGAGCCGTTGAATGACGAACAACTGGATGAGCTGATGGCGTCCAGCCACTTGCTCAATGTCGACAAGGGCGAACCGTTGTTCCACCAGGGCGAACCCGCCGAGGCGTTCTACTTCGTGATTGCCGGCGCGGTGAAGATCTACCGCCTGACCCCCGACGGCCAGGAAAAGGTCTTTGAAGTGGTCGGCCCACGGCAAACCTTCGCCGAAGCGATGATGCTGATGGACACCCCGAACTATGTGGCCTCGGCCGAAGCGATTGGCCCTTCGCAGCTCTATCGTTTGTCGACCCACACCTACATGCACCTGCTGCAGAACAATAGCCGCCTGACCTTCGCCCTGCTCGGTAAGCTGTGCGTGCGCCTGCATCAGCGGGTCAACGAAATCGAGACGCTGTCGCTGAAGAACGCCACCCACCGGGTGGTGCGCTATCTGCTGACGCAACTGATGCAGGCCCAGCCGGTCGAGCGCCAGTTCGAACTGCCGATGGCCAAGCAGCTGATCGCCGGCCATCTGTCGATCCAGCCGGAAACCTTCTCGCGGATCATCCGCCGTCTGATCGATGAACAGATCATCACCCAGGACGGGCGGCACATCGTCATTCTCGACCGCCCACGGCTGGAGCAATTCGAATGAAGGCCCTGCCCGTGTGCCTGTACTGCCAACACAGCAATCCGCCCCAGGGCGTCACCTGCGAGCAATGCGGCATGCCGCTGCCGGCCTCCCAGGCGCACGCCGCGGCCCGGCGGCAATTGCGCTTTCTGTGGTTCTGCATCGGCCTGACGCTGTTCTGCGTGGTGATGGTGTTCTGGTTGCCGCGCTAGCCGCGGCTCAAGGCTGGGTCAACTGGCGATACAGTTGCGGCAGGCGCAGCGGCAACTGTTCAGGCTGGCGAATCAGGCTGTAGCCATTGCTGCCGAACATGTACGGCAGGTAGTCAGCCGCCTTGCGGTCGATGGTGATACAGAACGGGATCAGCCCCTGCCGCCGCGCTTCACGTACCGCCTCGCGGGTGTCTTCGACACCATAGCGCCCCTCATACAGATCCAGGTCATTGGGCTTGCCATCGGTCAGCAACAGCAACAGCTTGCGCCGCCGTTTGCTGCTGCCAAGCAGGCGCGTGGCCTGGCGAATCGCGGCGCCCATGCGCGTGTAGTAACCCGGCGTCAGCCCCTGAATCTTGCCGCGCGTGCTGTCGTCGTAACGCTGGGTGAAGGTCTTGAGTTCCTGCAGGCGCACTTGCTGGCGACGCAATGAAGAAAACCCGTACAAGGCAAAGTCATCCCCCAGGGTCGAGAGGGTTTCGCCAAACAGCAACAGGCTGTCGCGGATCACCTCGATCACCCGGTGTTCATCGTTGAGGTGAGCATCGGTGGACATCGACACATCGGCCAGCAGCAGACAGGCCAGGTCGCGATGGGTCTGCCGTTGCGCCATGAACAGGCCGCGCTCGGCACACTGGCCATGGCTGCGCTCGACATGAAAATCCAGCCAGGCCTTCAAATCCAGCTCGCTGCCCTGAGGCTGCTGACGTAACCATTGGCGGTCATTGCGCAGCTGCTCGAACTGACGGCGCAGACGCCGCGCCGCCGGTTGCAGGCGAGCCGGCAAGGGCTGCGCCTGGCAATCACGTGGCTCGAACAGCTGCAGGTTGACGAAGTTCGCCTGCAAACGCCCTGTGCGATAGTCCCATTCCGGCAGTTTGATGCCCTCGCCCAAGGGAATGTCGTCGACCTCTGCGGGTGGCAAATCCAGGTGCAGTTTGAGGCCGCCGCCCTTGCGCAAGCGCGTGCGCGACAAGGTCAACTGATCAAGATCGTCGGCGACTCGCGCGGCATCCGGATCTTCGCTATCGTCGCTCCAGCGGTCCAGGTCGACATGTTCGGTCCAGCTGAACAGGTTCTCCAGGCGCACCACCAGCAGCCCGCCCTCACGACGATTTTCATCGATGCGGGTAGCGCGTTTACGGCCGCTACGCTGCTCGCCGGGCGCTGTTGCCAGGTGTTCGCTGGAGTCCTCCAGGTCCCCGGCCGGAGCACCTGGCTGATGCAATGGCGGGTACAGCCACAGCGGCAAAGGCCAGGCTGCCCGTTCACTGCGGGGAAACTCGCTGACGCTGCCCGGCTCGCGCAAGGCCTGGCGCAGCGCGCGCTCCAGGGCCGCTTCGGCAGGACTCATCGCGGCCGGGTCCGGCCGCAGTTGCAGGTGGGCGTCGACCAGCCGCTGGTAACGGCTCGCCAGCGCCGGGTAGCGCTGCAACAAGCGCTGGGTCCAGCGCTGGTTGTCCCGCCCCCAGTGCCGCATCGGCCCTGCGTGTGCCGCCAACAAGGCCAGCCAACGATAGAGTTCCTCGTTCAACCCGGCCTCGGGAAACACCGCAAGGTGGCTGGGCAAGCGCAGATTGCGCCCGTCACACCAGGCCAGCGGCACCTGCTTGCAGGTACCGGCGATCTGCTGCAACAGCGTGCGGCGCAGCAGCAGATCGCGCTCGCTGGCCGCCTCCACACCCTGGTTGCCAGCCCCGCCCATGGCCCGAAACAACAGGGCCAGGGCGCGCTGACGCGGGGCAAGGTCAATGCCCGCCTGAGGAAAATCCGGGCTGGCGCGGCGGGTGATAAAGCGATGCCAGACACTGCCAACCCACTCTTCCAGTTCAAGGCTGAACGCCATGTTGCCTCCTGCCACGATTTATGACGGCACTACCCGGGCCGGCGCGCGCAACGCTGCGCGGCCGCGCTGGCGGAAGCTCAGCAGGTAGCACAGCAGCCCCGCCATAAAGCCCAGGCCACTGACCAGACGTGCCCAGAACAGCCCGCGCAGATGCTCGGTGGTGGACATGAACGGCAAGGCACTGCCGTCTTCGGCCCAGCGTTGCAGCAGGACCTGGACCACACCGGCCGCGGTCAGCAACAGGGTGATCATCACCATCGACAAGGTCATCAGCCAGAAGCCCCAGACCTCAAGGTTCTGCGAGCGCTCATCGGCGGCCTCACCCAGCCCGCGCAGACGTGGCATGGCATAGCTGATCAGGGTCATGACGATCATCGCGTAGGCGCCATAGAACGCCAGGTGGCCGTGGGCCGCGGTCAATTGTGTACCGTGGGTGTAGAAGTTCACCGGCGCCAGGGTATGCAGGAAGCCCCACACGCCAGCCCCGAAGAACGCCGTCACCGTGGTGCCCTTGGCCCACAACGTGGCGGCGCGGTTGGGATGTTGCCGGCGACGGTTGCGGACCATGCTGAAGGCAAACAGCACCATGGCCAGGAACGGCAGTGGCTCCAGCGCCGAGAAGATCGAGCCGACCCACAACCAGACCTCGGGCGCACCGATCCAGAAGAAATGGTGCCCGGTGCCGATAATGCCGGTGATCAGCGCCATGGCGATAATCACGTACAGCCACTTCTCCACCACTTCGCGGTCGACGCCGGTGATCTTGATCAGCACGAACGCCAGCATCGAGCCCATGATCAGTTCCCACACCCCTTCGACCCACAGGTGCACCACCCACCACCAGTAGAACTTGTCGCGGGCCAGGTTGCCGGGGTTGTAGAAGGAGAACAGGAAGAACACCGCCAGGCCGATCAGCCCGGTCATCATCACCATGCTGACCGTGGTCTTGCGGCCTTTGAGCAAGGTCATGCCGATGTTGTAGAGAAAGCCCAGGCACACCACGACGATGCCCATCTTGGTGATGGTCGGCTGTTCGAGGAACTCGCGGCCCATGGTCGGCAGCAGTTCGTTGTGGGTCAGCCTGGCAAGCCCGGCATAGGGCACCAGCAGGTAGCCGAGGATGGTCAGCACACCGGCGGCAGCGAACACCCAGAACAGCAGGATCGCCAGTTTCGGGCTGTGCAGCTCGCGGTCCGCCTCTTCCGGCACCAGGTAGTAGGCCGCGCCCATGAAGCCGAACAGCAGCCAGACAATCAGCAGGTTGGTGTGCACCATGCGCGCGACGTTGAAGGGAATGGCCGGGAACAGGAAGTCACCGACCACGTACTGCAGGCCCATGATCAAACCGAACAGCACCTGGCCGAGAAACAGCATCAGGGCAAACACGAAGTAAGGTTTGGCCACGGCTTGCGAAGCGAATTTCAGATGGGGATTGGCACTGCTCATCACTCAGCCCTCCTTGTTGGGCGGCCAGCCGTTGGTATTGATTTTCGAACTCCACTTGAGGAATTCGGCGATGTCGTCGACTTCCTGCTCGCTCAGGTTGAACTGCGGCATGGCCCGGCGCCCCGGCACGCCCAAAGGCTGCATCTTCATCCAGGCGTGCATGAAGGGCTTGAAGCCTTCCTCGCCGCCACGGCGCTGGAACACGTTGCCCAGCTCCGGCGCGAAATACGCGCCCTCGCCCAGCAACGTGTGGCAGCCGATACAGTTGTTCTGCTCCCAGACCGTCTTGCCACGTACCACGGCGTCGCTCAATTGCGCGGCATTGCTGCGTTCGGGAAAGGTCTGCTCGGTGTGATAGGTCAAGGCCAGGAATATCAGGAAGAAAAACACACTCCCCCCGAAATAGATGTTCCTGGCCATGCCCTTGGTGAAGGTCTCTGACATGGTCACTTCCTCATGGCTTGGCCTGGCCATGATAGGAAGCGAGGGCTGGAAATCTGCTTGATGGCAATCAAGAAACGCCGATGGTTTTACTCGGGTATTAACCACGCAGGTTGAGGCTGATGCCCACTACCAGCGCCAGTACGCCAGCCCATGCCAGCAGCAGGACGCGCCAGCGCCACGGGCCGTGACGCAGCTCCATGAAGCCGTCGCTGATCAACCAGGCCTTGAGTACCGCCAGCACCAGGAGCGCGCCACTGCTCACTGCGCCCTGTGCCAGCCCCACGGTGGCCAGGCTGAGCACGGCCAGAGCCAGCCAGCAGCCCAGCAAGAACCTCGAAACGAGCATGCGCACCTCCTCAGCCCAGCAGGTAGACCAGCGGAAAAAGCACCACCCAGACCAGGTCGACCATGTGCCAGTAGAGCACCCCGGATTCGAACCCGCTGCAGTTGCCCGGCCCGTAGCGACGACGGCGACACCCCTCGGCCAGCCAGGCCAGGATCAGCATGCCGAGCAGCACATGGAGGAAATGGAAGCCGGTGAGAATCCAGTACAGGGTGAAAAAGGTGTTGTGCTCAAGGCCCAGCCCCAGGCTCAGCAAGTGTCGATACTCACCGAGCTTGAGCCCCAGATAGCCGCAGGCAACCAGTAACGCCAGCAGCAATAACAGCGCGGCCTGCCCTGGCCGTGCCTGGCGCACCCGCTGTTGCGCCAGCGCTGCCAGCAGCCCGGCGCTGAGCAGGCTCAGAGTCATCGCCAGCCCCGTGGAGGTGTCGAGCAACTGGCGGCTGGCGGCGAACAGTTGCGGCTTGAGGGCCTGGGTGACCGCAAATGCCAGGATCAACAGAGCGAACACCGACAGCTCGGCGAGGATGAACAGCCACATCGCCAGATCCCCCGGCAAGCGCCGGGTTGCAACGGTCTCAACTGAAATGGACATCGACCACGTCCATCAACGCTGCCACCGTCACCGGATCATCACTCAAGGGTTCGGCCAGGCAGGCCAGACAGGCCTCGCGCGGGTTCATTCCGGCGCCGATCATGCGGGCGGTGAAAATCAGCAGCCGGGTCGAAGCGACCTCTTCCAGGTCATGCTGCTCCAGACGGCGCAAGGCCTGCCCCAGCCTGACCACCTGAGCGGCCAGGGCAGCGTCTACTCCGGCCTCGCGGCGTACGATATGGGCTTCTTCGGCGGCAGGCGGGTAGTCGAAGCGCATGGCCACGAAGCGCTGGCGCGTGCTCGGTTTCATGCCCTTGAGCAGGTTCTGGTAGCCGGGGTTGTAGGACACCACCAACATGAACGAAGGCGGCGCCTGCAACACTTCGCCGGTGCGTTCCAGGAACAGCTCGCGGCGGTCATCGGCCAGCGGGTGCAGGACCACCACAGTGTCCTGGCGCGCTTCGACCACTTCGTCGAGGTAGCAGATGCCACCTTCGCGCACCGCACGGGTCAACGGCCCGTCCTGCCACCAGGTGCCCTGGGCGCCGATCAGGTGACGGCCGACCAGGTCCGCTGCGCTCAGGTCATCGTGGCAGGCCACGGTGTGCAGCGGCAGGTTCAGGCGCTGGGCCATGTGCTGGACGAAGCGGGTCTTGCCACAGCCGGTGGGGCCTTTGATCAGCACCGGCAGGCCATGGCGCCAGGCTTGTTCAAACAGCACCAGCTCATTGCGCTGTGCTTGGTAGAAAAGTTCGGATCGGGGTTCACAAACTGGCTTGAGGCTCATGTGGCACCTGGCTCGGCAGCGGGTTTGCAGACCACGCTAAAGAGCCAGGCACCGTGCGACAAGCGCTGCGCGGGGCAAACTTGATCGCCGTCAAGCAGCCTCAGACCGTGCGCGAAAATTGGCCCTTGCGCCCGCCGCCAAGGTAGGCGTCGAAGGCCATGGCGGTGTTGCGCATCATCAGCTGACCCTGAGGCAATAGCTGCAGTGCACCGGGCTCCAGTGCCAGCAAGTGGTCATCCACCTGTTCGGCCAGTTGCTCAAGTGCCTCGGCGAAGTAGTCATGGAAACGGATGCCGTGGCTGGCTTCGAAGGTGCCGAAGTCGATCCGGCCGTGACACATCAGCGCGTTGATCACTTCGCGTCGCAGCAGGTCATCCGGATTCAGGCGGTAACCGCGCTGCACCGGCAACATGCCTTGATCCAGCCGCGCGTAATACTGCGACAGCAGCTTCACACTCTGGCTATAGCTATCCCCCACCTTGCCGATCGCCGACACGCCGAGGCCGATCAGGTCGCAGTCGGCATGGGTCGAGTAGCCCTGAAAGTTGCGCTGCAGCGTGCCATTGGCCCGTGCCAGGGCCAGCTCGTCATCCGGCAAGGCGAAATGGTCCATGCCGATGTACACGTAACCGGCTTCGGTCAGGCGGCGGATGGTCAGCTCCAGCAACTCCAGCTTGCGCTCCGGCGGTGGCATGTCCTCGGGGCGGATCATCCGCTGTGCGCGCACCAGCTCGGGAAGATGGGCGTAGCTGTAGGCGGCAATACGGTCCGGGCGCAAGGCGATGATCTTGCTCAGGGTGACGTCGAAGCTCTGCACAGTCTGCAGCGGCAGGCCGTAGATCAGGTCGACGCTGACCGATTTGAACTGCGCCTGACGCGCCGCCGCAACCAGGGCATAGATCTGTTCTTCGCTTTGCTGGCGATTGACCGCCGCCTGCACATCCGGATCGAAATCCTGCACACCGAAACTCAAGCGGTTGAAACCCAGGCCGCGTAGCAGCTGGATCTGTTCGGTACTGATGGTGCGTGGGTCGACCTCGATGGAGAACTCGTGGTTGTCGCTATCGTCGAGGTTGAACGCCTGGCGCAGGCTGTCCATCAGTTCGGCCAGTTGCTCGCCGGTCAGGTAGGTCGGCGTGCCGCCACCCAGGTGCAACTGGGTGAGCTTGCGACCGCGATCGAACAACGCCCCTTGCATGGCGATTTCACGCTTCAGGTACGCCAGGTACTCGGTCGCGCGATGGGTCTTGCGGGTGATGATCTTGTTGCAGGCACAGTAGTAGCAAAGGCTCTGGCAGAACGGAATGTGAATGTAGGCCGACAACGGCTTGGGGCTCGCCGCCTGATTGCTGGCATGCGCCGCCTGCAGGTAATCATCGACGGCGAAGGCCTCATGGAACTGCGGCGCGGTGGGATAGGAGGTATAGCGTGGCCCCGGCCGGTCGTACTTCTTGACCAGGGCGCGGTTGAAATCAAAGGCAGGCATCATGATCGATCCACTCGTGTCGGGACGAAAGCGCCGAATTGTTCACGTCCTGTTCGAACAGCTGGCAGATTGCATCAATTTCCAGGCGGCCGGCGGGCAGGATGCTGATCAAGCCCTCGCTCAGTTCAACCAGCCCTGCGTGGCTCATGGCCTCCAGCCGCCGCCATGCCGTCGGGAAGTACTGCTGAAAATTCAGGCCGTAGCGGGTTTCAATGGCGCGGATATCCAGTTGCAGGTCACAGGCCAGACGCTCCATGACCCGCTGCCTGACCTGGTCGCTGTCTTCGCAGCGCCAGCCGCGCGCAGTGGCCAGCTGGCCCTGTTGCAGGTGTTCCAGGTAATCACCCGGCACTTCGGTATTTTGCGCATACAGCGCATCGAGCTGGCTGATCGCGCCCAGGCCGAAGCCGACATGATCGCAATAGCCATAACGGGTAAAGCCCTGGCAGTTGCGGCGCAGACGACCACGTTCCTGGGCAATCGCCAGGTCGTCATCCGGGCGGACGAACTGCCCCAGGCCGATGTGCTGGTACCCTGCCGCAAGCAACAGTTCGAAGCAGATGCGTCGCATCATCGCCTTGTCCTGCTCGCTACTGGCGGCGCGCTGGGCGCATCGGGCATAGCGCAGCGGCGGATGAGCGTAGTCGAACACCTGCAGGCGGTCGGGCTCCAGCTCAATCAGGGTAGTCAGTTTCAGGGCGAAGCTTGCCGGGGTCTGCCAGGCGTGGCCGTAGCCCAGGTCGACACTCACCGAGCGGTAGTCAAAGGTGCGTGCAGCATCGATCAGCGAATTGATCGGCGCCGGGTTCTGGTAGCAGTCCTGCGACAGTTCGCTGCCCTCACCGATATCCGGTACGCCGATGCTGACATGATTGAAACCCTGATCGCGCAACAACCCCATGGTCGCCCATGTGGTGTGGTGTAGATCGACATCGACGCTGTAGTCGCCGCTCTCATGGGTGAGAAAGTTGAAGCGCTTGTGCAACTGGGCCATCAGCCGCTGCAGTTGCTCGGGGGCAGGCGTGCTACCGCCCAGGTGAAATTGCTCGACCCGTTGTTGCGTGCCCAGGTGGCACCCCACCAGGTCGATCTCCCGGGCCAGGGCTTGCAGATAGGCTTCGACGGATTGACTGTCCGTGCGCAAGCAGGTCGGCACCTGCACATTCAACGATAACGGCCGCTGCTGCTGGCGGCTGCTGCGCAGCGCGCGCAGCACATCCAGCGAACCGACACCGCCATGAAACCTGCGGACATCGACATAACTGTTGGGATCGAGCACGCCTTGATCGCGTCTAACGACCTGCTCGTTACGGGGGTGAAGGACATCGAGCATGACGGGAGCTCCGAGACGGGCTGCGGAGTTTCAGTGTCTGCCGATAACGCCCTGAGCGCCTTGATTTGCATCAAGCGCCGGTGGCATGCCTACCAGCTCAGGTAGAACATGCCTTTGGCCAGCAACACGATCAGCACCAGGTGGGTAAATACACTGGCATGAATGAACTTCACCCAGCGGGCTGTCATGCGCTCGGTCTTGAACAGCAGCATGGCGCCGAGAAAATGCACCAGTACGCTGGCGGCGAGCACAATCTTGGCCAGCAACAAGGTGCCGAATGATGAACTTGATGGCGCTTCGAGCAACGGCAGATAGCGTAGCCAGACCATCCCTGCCCCGGCACCGAACAGCACCAGCAACACCCAGGGCATCAGCTGCCGGGCGCGTTGGCCAACGGCCTGTTCGAGCAGCAGCATGAGTTTGGCGGGCAGCTGTTTACGGATGTGCTCCAGGAACAGCACTTCGAAGAACACCGTGCCGATGAAAATCAAGGCGGCGAACAGGTGCAGGGTCAACAGCAATGGGTAGGTCATTGGACCCTCTCGGCTCGCGTTCTATACCTGGATCTGAGCCTACAGCGTTGGGGAGTGAGTGCGGTTGATGGTGATCAAGAAAGCCAACGGGGGTGAGCAGTGCCCCCCCACCTGTTCTTCAACACCTAACGGTGTGAGAAGGTCTCGGCAACGCCCGACTCGCCACGCTCATTTGAACTGATCGTTAACTGATTGAGTCTATGTCCAGGGTGTACGGCTTGCCGGGGGTGTCTTCCCCAATCAACGCCAACAGGCTTTCATCCGTATCATCGACAGGCGCCATGGCCAGCTGTTCAGCCACTCTGTTTTCCAGGTGGGCATTCCAGCGCAACAGGCTCTCGGCCAATCGCTCAGGGTGTGCAGACACCGAACCATAGACGTCTTTCTCGTCCTTGCTGTAGATGCTCAGGAGGTACAAGCGCTCTCGGGTAGTGCGCAACGCATTGATCTCGCGCCAGAGCGCATTGATGGCTAACTGCTGACTGCGGGCATACACACTGCCGTTGTCGAGCTGCTTACGCTTTATGCGCAGCTGAGCGTCTATTTTTTCCATTGCCCCGTCGACCAGTTTGAGCTCTTCGTCGGTCACTAAAGAACGCTGTTGCTCCTGTGCTTCTTGCCAGCGCCGGAATGTCGCCCAGCACGCTGGAATGTAACCGCCCACCATCGAGTGATTACCCGCGTTGAAGATTTGCGTCAGCAACCCAGGCCGTATTGGCAATCCGTCGACCTGCTTGATCGCCAGGCTACAGGCCGCGTGTTGGGCAATGGTGTCGCACCCGGGCTGCCAGAGGATCGCTGACGTCCTGTTGCCGCCAAATTCCACCGGCATGAAGTGCTGCAATGTGCCGTGGTGTTCGTAAGGCTCACCGTTCAGGTTGGTGATGCCAGCGACAAACACCGAAAGCCCCAGCGGCACGTTGACGAAGGTAAGCGCCGCGCCGGGCAGGTACACCTTGGGTTTGGTGTTCATCCAGGTAGCGGGCACGCTGGGTACCGGGTCGTTGTGATTGACCATGCGGTGGTGGACGAGAGCGGCAGCTTCTTTGACAAAGGTTGCGTCTGCTGCTCGGGGGGCGCCGTAGGTGTAGAGCACGATGTCGTAGAGTTCAGGCCTACGGCGCAGCATTTCTGATAACAGCAGAGTGATTGCACCACCCAGGCTGTGACCGCAGATCACCAGCTTTTGCCCGGCGTAGAACTTGTCAAGATATCTAATTGCAAAATCATACACATTCTTAGCCGCGTCATAGAAACCACGGTGCACCTTGGCATCGCCCTGCTCAAAAGGCACTTGAAGCGCATCGGCATCTCGAAGGCCATCGGCAATCTTCTCATTGGTGCCGCGTACGGCGATCAAAATCAACTCGTCGTTATGCGTGATAAAAGCTTGTGAGTCGGTATCGCTCTCCTTGCCCCTGTCATCGAAAAAGTGGATGTTGGCCGGGTGCTCTTGGCGAGCCTCCAGCGCCGGGTTATTTGCCGGGTATAGCGCGGGATCAAAGGGTACGATCTCCAAGCGCTTGGAATAGGCCACATCCTCGTACAAGGGGTAATACGCCTTGAGTTGCTCCTCACCGACTTTCCAGAGTTCGACGAACTTGGCCAGGGCATCGCCAAACCAGTTGCCACTGCTGGGCTGTAACGTGAAACTGACTTTCTCTGCTGTGACGGGCTGCTCGTCTGGTTTCTGCCCGAAGGGGCAATAGCTCAAGGTTGCCATCAGTGCGAGCTGGTACAAGTTCAGCACGCAGAACGCCGAGTCAGTGGAGAGCAGTGGGCGCAGCGCCCGCAACGGGCGGACCTCCAGCACGTTGTGCTTATTGGAGCACAAGCACACGCCCTGTTTGCCATGCTCACGCATAAGCCGGGAAGCCCCGCTGCTGACCGGGAAGTGGCAATCAACCATAGGCGGGAGGTGTGCGGCATGCTGGACCAACTGGCGGACCTCGACCTGGTAGAAGGCATCGGCCTCCGTTTGTGCAGGATTGCTCCGCGTTCGCGAGCCGAAGTGGTTCTGGTAGCGCGTCTGTTCGGCCCGCACCTGTAGCTCGGTGATTTCGAGTGGATAATGTTCTCTTGTTTGTAAAAACGAATAAACCTGTTCATGTCCTTGATACTTCTGATCCAGGATCAGGGCAATCGGTCCGGCGTAATGGTTGTCCACCCTGCCGCTGCCGGTGGCGTCCAGCCTGCCGCTGTATTTAAAGCCCTCCGTGTCGGTTACTTCATATGCCAGGCCGGCATAAGGCTCCCCCGAACCAGTCTCGTCGACTAATTGAAAACTAGTCCATTTACCCTGTACGGGACACGTAAGCATGCGACTATTTAACGGGTACTTTAACTCTTCATTCAAAGTATTCATGCATGATTTCCTTATTCGGTGCAGCCGGGGTAAATAGTGCATTGTCTTCCATCAACCATCTGGAAGGTACTGAAGTCCTTATTGTTGCCATAGCAAAATGCATACTGATCTTCAAAGTTATTTCCCATACAACGCTTCCAGCCGCCAGGCACCTTGACCCAGGTATCTCTGATAGAGGGCCGTTCCTCGTCAGCCAGTTTAATTTTCATCCGCACGGTTTTACCCGGCAGTTGATCGGGGGTATAAGCCGCTGCCGGACGGTAGCGACTCAGGTTGCCCTGTGCGTCCATACCTTTGCAGTCGAGGAGTTTTCTGAGAACTCTAGGTTTACCTGATGTGCGAAACATCCACTGACACTGACCGGAGAACTCGCTCTCCCCAGCTTCGTTGAAAGTCCCTTTGTACTGTTCGTCTATCTCGTAACGAATTCCAACCCCAGCATTGTCACTGCCGAAATCTCCACGACCCTCACCATAAGTAGCATTGATCTCTAGTTCGATATGGTTGATCACCAGTGGGCAGCCATTACGAGTCCGATAGATGGCAATCTCAGCGTCAGGCTTATAGTCTTCCCGCCATTTGTAATTGAACACTGGTGCCTTGTTATCAGCTGTCGGCACCGTACAGGTTTCGCCTTTGGCGGGTACGTAATAAACCGCCGCAACATACACAAAGTTCGGTGGCAAATCAGCGGTAAAGGTAAAGGTATTAGATCTGCCGATAGCGCAGCTTCCCAACACGAGAAAACAGCAAAACAGACCCAAACGCCGAATAATAAACCTCATACGATCTCCCTATGCACTAAACTTTCCACACAAGGCGTTCCCACTATAGCTATGCACCAGGGGTCCCAAAAACATAAAAGGACCACACGCATAAAATGGAGTCGTTAACTTCTGGCCCGGCTTAAGGCTACAAACTGGAAGCTTCAAAGGAATGGGCACAACCACAACTACTAGTGTCACCCCACACCACACATTGGAAGTTGCGTCACTCTCTGTATATCGCTCGGCCATATATTGACTTTCCTTCTCAGGAACTGACACCGACACCCCGAAACACCCGCCAAGCATGGCGACCACCACCACCAAAGAAATAATTTTTACACCAGACACCTTACTCATGACAGCCCCAAACCTAAAACACCTAAAAATCCGTACAACAAGAAAATTCTTAATCATTCGACTCATCACCAGGCACTCAAAAATAACTTTCAGCAACACACTTGAATTTTTAGAGAGAACCAAAACCAAGACATAAGAAGCCACTTCTAAAAGCACACTACCTGCTAACAAAACAATGCGCCGTTTCATGGCGGACCGTCTCCTTGCCAAAACTTTGCTTCCTGCTGCACCCGTTCGAAGTGCGCGGCGGGAATTTCATCAGGATTTGGCTGCCAGCGCTCAGCCGGTATACAGCCCGGTACTGTTAAACGCTGCGAAAACAGAAACGCCAACTGCGTCGGTGCTGCCCAGCCCCATGCTTCAGCCAGGGCCAGTTGTTCGTCCAGCCACGCTTCGGGATCTTGCTGCTCGGCCAGTGCCAGATAGGCCTGCAGATGCTGGTCCAACAGATAGCGGTGGGCATTGGTTTTGCGTGTATCCGCTACCTGCGTGGCCGGCGCAGGGATCCGCAGCCAGGCCGGATCCTCAGGAAGCGCATAGTGACCTGGAGCAGGATTTGCGCTGACCTGCCACCCCTCACCCTGCCAAAAGCACACACTGATCGCGGGCCCCAGGTAAGCGGGCAGCAGGTCCTCAGGTAAATGCTTCAGCGCCCGGCTCAGCACGCGGTTGTCATGAAAGCGGTACAGCGCCTGATGCGGTCGATCAAACGCTGGCGCCAATGCTTGAGCAGCTCAAGCGGTTCGCCTTCAGGTCGGCAGAGCATCGTGCTTGAACAGGTTGACGATTGGTGTGCAATACAACTTGACGTTTTCCAGGGTCGGGCGCAGGCGCTGGATGCCGCTCTTGCGAATGTCGAAGCGTATTTCCAGGCCGTTTATCTGCTTGAGGGTGTCCTCGGGCAGCGACGTGAGCAGCTCCAGGCCGTCCACATCGACGAACAGGAACTTGTCCTGAAACGCGAAGTACTCCTGCAGGTAGCGATAACCGCGAAAAGTATTCAGCGGATACGGGATCAATGCCTCTTCTTCGGCAAAGCCCACCGGCTGCACACGATTGCCTGACATCCTGAGCGACATGGCAGTGCCGCCCTCCTCCGCGAACGGTTTGCCGTCGATGTCCAGCGGCACCAGTTCGATGCCTTCGAGGTTGCGCAGCAGGCTCAGGTAGAGCATCTGGCTGATGTAGCGCTCGCCTGCCAGGTGCAGGCGCAGACGGCTCAGGTTCACCTCGCCGAGATGGCCGTCGCAGCTCATTTCCAGGCGCAGGCTGAGCAGCGCGCCATCGCCTGTCACCGAGTAATTCAGCGCAGTCAGGTTCAGCGGCAGGACGTCGGTCGGGTAACAGGTGCGAAAACCACAGCTCACGCCATCGATGGGCTTGCTCTGCACCGGTGTATCCCGCGCCACACGCAGGGCCGGTCCGGCCTGCTCGAGCGGGTCGAACTGGAGAATGCTGAACGCCGGCAGCGGTCGCATGTAGTTCGGCCACAGCAGATGCATCAGCGAGTGGCTCAACTCCGGCAGTTCATCATCGAGCTTCTGTCGCAGTCGCCCGGTGAGAAAGGCAAACCCTTCGAGCAGGCGTTCCACATCCGGGTCCCGCCCAGCCTCGCCAAGAAATGGCGCCAACGCCGGACTACGCTCGGCGAAACGGCGACCTAGCTGGCGCAGCGCGGTGAGTTCGCTCTGGTAGTAGTGGTTGAAGGACACTTCGGGCTCCCTGCGTTTCGTGCTCGTTAACGTTGTAAGGTCAGTAGCATTGGCAAAAACTTGCTTTTGGCTTACATCGCCGTCGGCTCAACTGACCTTGACCTTTCCGCTGCCATCCAGGCGCGCGGTAAAACGGACCTGGCGCTTGAAACCATCGACCTCCAGCAGACCTTCAATGTTGAAGGACAGGCGAAGCTGATCGTGATCACGCGGCAGGGAAACGACACGCACCTTGCTTAGGCGCGGCTCATAGGCTTCGATGAAATTTTCGATGGCCTGGCGAGCCTGGCTCAGGGCGTCGTGCAGACTCAGGCGCATGTCGTTGAGATCAGGCAGCCCGTAATCGGACAGCGTCTGCACGCTGCCCGCACGGGTGCTGAGCATCTTGTCCAGATGGGCAGCCACCGACGCCATGGCGCAAACCTCGCGGCTCGAGCCGACACGTTTGCCGGCTTCGCCACTCAGGCGTTCGAAAAGGCTGCCGTATCCGGTCATGACCTGGCTCCTTTACTCTTTGTCCAGCTTGCCAACCAGCGACAAGGTGAAATCGGCCCCCATGTACTTGAAGTGCGGACGCACGTTCAGGCTGACGCGGTACCAGCCCGGCTCACCTTCCACATCGCTGACGATGATCTGCGCGGCGCGCAGCGGACGACGGCCACGCACTTCTGCGCTCGGGTTTTCTTGGTCGGCCACGTACTGACGGATCCACTTGTTGAGTTCCTGTTCGAGGTCGGTGCGTTCTTTCCACGAACCCAGTTGCTCGCGCTGCAGCACTTTCAAGTAGTGGGCAAGGCGGTTGACGATCATCATGTACGGCAGCTGGGTGCCGAGCTTGTAGTTCAACTCGGCGTTCTTGCCTTCGGCACTGATGCCGAAGAACTTCGGCTTCTGCACCGAGCTGGCGGAGAAGAACGCCGCGTTGTCACTACCTTTGCGCATGGTCAGGGAGATGAAACCTTCCTCGGCCAGCTCGTATTCACGACGGTCGCTGACCAGGACTTCGGTTGGAATCTTGGTTTCGATTTCGCCCATGCTTTCGAAGTGATGCAGCGGCAGGTCTTCCACCGCGCCACCGCTCTGCGGGCCGATAATGTTCGGGCACCAGCGGAACTTGGCGAAGCTGTCAGTCAGCTTGGTACCGAAGGCGTACGCCGTGTTGCCCCACAGGTAATGCTCGTGGCTGTTGGCAACGGTTTCCTTGTAGACAAAGGATTTGACCGGGTTCTCTTCTGGGTCGTACGGGTTGCGCAACAGGAAGCGTGGCAAGGTCAGGCCGATATAGCGCGAGTCTTCCGACTGGCGGAAACTCTGCCATTTGGCGAATTGCGGGCCTTCGAAGTGATCTTTCAGATCTTTGAGGTCCGGCAGGCCGGTGAAGCTTTCCAGGCCGAAGAACTTCGGACCGGCCGCAGCGATAAATGGCGCGTGGGACATGCACGCAACGCTGGACACGTACTGCATCAACTTCACGTCAGGGGAGCTGGGCGACATGAAGTAGTTGGCGATGATCGCGCCGACCGGCTGGCCACCGAACTGACCGTATTCAGCGGTGTAGATGTGCTTGTACAGGCCGGCCTGCATTACTTCCGGCGAATCTTCGAAATCGTCCAGCAGGTCCTGCTTGGAGACGTTGAGGATCTCGATCTTGATGTTTTCGCGAAAGTTGGTGCGCTCCACCAGCAATTGCAGACCACGCCAAGCCGACTCCAGGGACTGGAAGTCTTCGTGGTGAAGGATTTCGTCCATCTGGCGGCTGAGCTTGGCATCGATCTCGGCGATCATGCGATCAACCATGGCCTTCTTGACCGGCTCACCGTCATTCTGCGGCTTCAGCAGTTCTTCGATAAAAGCCGAGACACCACGTTTGGCGATGTCATAGGCTTCATCGTCCGGCGTCAGGCGGGTTTCGGCGATAATGCTGTCGAGAATGCTGTACTCGCCGTTGTCGTTACTTTTCTGTTGTGCTGCACTGGTACTCATGGTGTTGGCTTCCTTGACTGATTCAGGCTTTCGGGGCTTCGGCGTTCAGGCCCAGCTCACCGAGCACACGACCGCGCGATTCGTCGTCGGCGAGTACACCTTCGATGGCTTTTCGGAATGCAGGGGCGTTACCCAACGGACCTTTTAGCGCCACCAGCGCGTCGCGCAGTTCCATCAGTTTTTTCAGCTCAGGCACTTGCTCGACCAAGCTGGCTGGGTTGAAGTCCTTCATCGAGTTGACACGCAGCTGAACCGCCAGCTCTTCGCTGTCGCTGTCGTCCTGAAGGCGGTTAGGTACGCTCAGCGTCAGGCTCAGCTCCTGCTTGGCCAGGACTTCGTCGAAGGTCATTTTGTCGATGCTGATCGGCTTGCGATCCTCCACCTTGCGCTCGTCCAGGCGCTGCGTGTAATCGCCGATTGCCAGTAGCTTCAACGGCAGTTCAATTTCTTCCTGAGCCCCACCGGTGGCGGGTTTGAAGGTGACGTTGATGCGTTCCTTGGGGGCTACCGAGCCTTCTTTGGCCATGGCTTTTCTCCTTGCGGTTGTTGGCCCTGAGGCCTATTCGAGTACCACTTCAAGATCGAGGTGGCACAGCCTGCGATAAATCTCTTCTTTGCGTTCTCGCACCGCATGGTTCTGCGGCAACAACTCACAGCAGCTATGCAGCAGGTGCAGCACTTCCAGGCCAAGATCCGGCTCCCAGGCGTGCAGGCCCGAGTGCTGCAGTTCTTGATCGAGGGCTTCGAGCTGGGTTTTGACCAGTTCATATTTCTTGGCCATGAAACACAGACGCGCCAGGCTGAATTGCCAGAAAAACCGCGCCCGCCCGCCGTGGGCGTGTTGCAGGCCTTGCTTGAGGATCTGCACGGCAGCCTTGAGGCCGTCCTTGTGCAGGATCGGCACTACCTGCTCGAGGGCTTCTTCCCAGGCCGGCAGGCCGGCGGTTGTTTCGACCTTGCGCGGCGCGCTGGCGTCTTGCAGATGAGGCATGACATGGGCGCTGATCCAGCTGCGGGTGGCCGGGTCGGCGAACGGTGTGCCGTCGTGGAAGCGCAGCTCTATTACGCCGGGCAAGCGCTGGAGCAGGAGCGCGAAGTGAAACTCCACTTCGCGCATGGCCTGATCGGCGTGCAACGCCTGCAAGCATTCCCAGGTCAGGCGCTGGCCGTCGAACCAGAACGGCGCCCGCGCCAGACTGGCTTCGACCTCTACCAGCAGATCGGCGTACTGCCCATTGGCGTAGCGCTCCTGGTAGGTCTTCAACTTGTCGACCGGCAGTCCGCGCAGCGCAGTGATCTGCTCGGAATTGCGCTCGGGAACGGTATCAATGGACAGCCACAGCATGGTGCGATTCAAGCGTAACGCGCGCGTATCGATGGCTTTCTGCTTGAGCCACCAGGCGCACAGTGGACGGGCGCTTTCCTGCAGCGCACGCAGGGCCTTCTGGGCTTCCTTCTCGTTGTCGACCGGGGCGCCGGGGGTGAACAGCTGGGCGGCCGCCTGCTGGACTTGTGCCGCTACCGCGCGGGCAATACCAAGCTCCGGCTGATTGTCCGCGGCACGCTGGACCATGGTTTTCAATCGCCGGCACAGTGGCAACAGCAAAGGCGCGTCATCCGCCAGATGCGCTGTGAGCAAGGCATCCAGGCCTTCCAGATGCTCGACCACCCGAACGTCTTCGATGCGGCCATGCAGCCCTTCACCGTTCAAACCGAAGCGCAGAAACGCTGGCTGGCTGAGCAGGCTCTCAAGATCGAAGTCGGGGGACTCGCTGACCAGTTCAATATGAATCGCGTACAAGGCGCTGATGGCTTCCGTGCCGTCAAACGCCAGGACCTTGAAGTCGTGACGAACCGTGGGGATCAAAAGTTCGAACTGCACGCTATTGGCCGGTGCAAACATAGGCTTGTCCTTAAGGTGATTAGTGGTGATTAGCCGACTCAGTCTCCAACGCCTTAAACTCACTCGAAAACCGGACGTCCTCACCTGCAAAATTTTGTTTGCAAAAAGCGGATTTCGCGAGCTCATGACAATGAGCTGATAGTTTGCTTGAGCAAGACATTTATTAATTTTTAATTGAAGTTTGGAAATGCAACATTTTTTGCTTTAATTTGCGCCGTACTTGAACAAAACACCCAATCCAGCATGCGCCCCAACGACTATTCCCCAGCACAAGCTAACCCCCCTTTCAAACCGTATAACCTGACAGCGGAAGTCAACCCTCAAGATACGCAGGTCTGGCAATATTCCCCATGAGATAATTCTCAGCGGAATGTAGGACGCTTCCCAAAGCCGCACTCAGAACCCTCCTTCATCCAGCAGAGGTTAGAAATAGTGTGGCAACGGAGCGCGAGCCCAAACAGCTAGTTAAAGCTAAGCTAAACCGTCAAACCTGCTGCTATCTACATTCGACATGAGTTCTGGAGATGAGCAAATCTTAAATCAAATTTGGCTTAAGCCCCTTTTGCTCAAAAAAATCAATCAACTTGGAACTACCAATGTGGACTGCAAGATCCATCAAATTACTACGCTGGTCCGGCTCGCAGCTATACCTGACGGAAAAGTTGCAGAAAGTCTCATCCAGACTCATACCTCGTTCTATCAGAATTGGTAATATATCGCTCACCCCATCAGGATATCCTGGCCTGTACCTCTGATAAGAAAGCTGAGATAACAAATATTGCATGAGATCACTCCCGGACTCCGGCAGGATCAGATGCCTGGTGATTGCTCGTCGTGCGTCCTGGCTTTCTGTTCGCAAGGCGGCGCTTAGCGCATCCAGATCGGGGTAACTCGTATTGTTGTAGTAAGAGAGGTCGGCACCTGAGGCCACCAACAAGTCAATGGTTTGCGCATCCGCCCCTTCCATCACGGCGTAGATCAGTGGGCGCATGTAGGGCTCTCGCAGCTCATCAACCGGCGCCCCCTCGTCAATCAGCCACTTAATGGTCTCGGCGGAGTTATGGGCTTTGATCGCCTTTGTCAGCAGCGAAGGTCCATGGACGCCGCCCAGACCAGGCATATGGGGGAGTTGATTACGCAATGCTTGCATTACCGGTAGAGAGGCTTTGTTTTCCAGTGCCACATGAAATGCCGTAGTTTCAGAGAAGCCGTCATAGACCAATAAATAAGCATCACCAAACATTGTTAGCACTTGATCCAGATCCGCAAGTGTGGCGAATCGCCAAAAACTGCCATACCGCAGTACGTGACGATTATTGAAGTCTGAGCTATGCCTGTAGATACAATGATTTAACGTCATACTGGTCGCGCCAGGAATATATTTATTCGTCTTCACAGACGCCGTTTCAGGGCTCATACTTGCACTGATCGCAGCAATGACCCCTCGAGGGTCATGAGAAGTATCCATTTCCCAACCTTCATCTTCCTCCGTTGCGTAGAAGCGCATCTTCACCGGGAGCGATTTGCTCGCCGCCCCTTCCCACGCATTTGAAAGCGCGGAGAAGTAAGTCTCAGGCAGCAACTGCTGCCCAACTGCAAGCGGCGTCCACGATGGAATTTCTGGCACTTGGCATGAAAGGTAAACCTCGACTCTCTGTGACTCGCCTTGCCAACAGACATCCAATGTTTTGCTGCCTGTGACTCGACATTCAACTTTCCGTATCGCCCGCACTTGTGCCCGGGCAAAAGGTACTAGTTGTTTATGTAGGTCGTCGGAAAGCCTCGGTGTTTTGGTGATGGCAGCCTTGGTGAAATTCACCAGGTTCTCCATCGCTTCTTTGAGAGCACTACGCTCAGCCATGGAGTTCAAATAGTTTTGATATTTGGCGAATTCTTCTTTATCAGTGGGTGTTGTGCTCAGCTGGGAAAGGCCCGCATAGTCACCGTTGATCAAGGCATTTACAAAAATTTGCGAACGTTCTTCAGGCGGAAAAACACGCTTGTTATTTTCGGCGGCTTCAACTTCTACAAACACTTGGTTAACCAAAAACGCTGACGCCACCCAAATCCAAGTGAAACGCCGGCTCATCGTGTCGACCTCGGCGTTAAACTCTGTGTATTGATGCCCCATTGGCAGATCAGCAATAGCGTTGGAGAAACACAGCGGAGAGAGTAGGAAGACCGGTGGATACGAGTGTGATGACTCAAGCGGAATATCTCCTTCATCCGTATGGCGATGATCAATCTCATTGTCAGAGCCCCATTAGAAATTTGACGTTGCGGACTAGATGCTCTGAACAGAGGAGGGACAGCTGTCGGTGCCACAAGCGGTGAGTACAGGCATGGCCAGCACCAGGCTGGTCCATGCACTGTAACGAGGGTCAGGCCTTAGCCGGCGACCGGCGTACGCCAGTCATCGGAACCGGAAGTACCGGAAACCTCGTGGGTCCAGGTGATTTTGCGGTAGGTGAAGTGCACGTCTTCCAGGTGGGTGAAGTGCGAGTTCGATGGGTCCTGGCAGTTGTGCATGTAGTCCTTGATATCGACGATGATCGCGTCTTCCAGGGTGGTGGTGTAGTAATGCTCCTGGGTGCCAGCCGCCGAGGTGCGGTACCACTGGATTTCGATCTTGGTCAGGCGCTCGCCGGAGGTCAGCGCCGCCAGCAGCAGCGGCGAGGCCTTGTCGAAGACCTTGGTGATGACCACAGGCTTGTGTACGCGCTGGCCGGTAGGTTGGCCGGACTGCGGGTCACGCGGGATGATCACTTCGTGCTGGAAACCCTGGACCATGACCTGGTCTTCATGACCTTCCTGATAGGTGTTGCCAACCGAATCGGCGGTGAACGCGCCGGCGGTGATCAAGCCTTGTTTGGTGCCGGTTACGGACATGTATGCGGGGGTAGCCATGAATGCTCCTTGCTGAAAATAGAGAAGTGCCCGGCGGGTAAAATCACCCACTGGGTCCCTATACCCAATACAAGAGGCATGCCATAAGTTGCTCAAGCCTTATAAACCGGGGCTTGTAGCCGTTCTCGGCATGACTGGAGCGAATTTCAGCAGGAAAAGCCGATTAAAAGTGCGCAACTTCTTGCGCAGTACTGTGCAAGAAGTTGCGCACTCGGCTACAGGCCACGTGGGCCGTGGCCTGTAGCGATAAAAAGGGAGTAAAACGGGGGATTATGCAAATTTGAGTGCGCAAGAAGTTGCGCACTCGAGCAATCGCCAAAAATGCCGACCGTTCACCGTGGCCGCAAAATCAACACCCCCAACGGCGGCAGATTCAACCCCAGCGACAACGGCTGCCCATGACTGGCCACCGCCTCACTCGCCACCTCCCCGAGGTTGCCGTAGTTGGACCCGGCATACCCTTCGGCATCGCTGTTGAGCACTTCGACCCAACGCTCCCCGAACGGCACTCCGATGCGATAGCCCTCCCGCGGCACGGGGGTGAAGTTGGCCACCACCAGCAACGGTTCGCCACTGGCACTCCAGCGCAACCAGGCATACACGCTATTGTGCGCATCGTCGCCAATCAGCCACTGGAAGCCTTGGGGCAGGCAGTCCTGTTCATGCAAGGAGCGCTCTTCGCGGTACAGCCGGTTGAGGTCGCCCACCAAGCGCTGAACCCCCAGGTGCTCGGGATACTTGAGCAGGTACCAGTCCAGCTCACTGTCATGGTTCCACTCGCGCCACTGGCCGAACTCGCAGCCCATGAACAGCAGTTTCTTGCCCGGATGCGCCCACATGAAGGTCAGGTAGGCGCGCAGGTTGGCGAACTTCTGCCAGCGGTCTCCGGGCATTTTGTCGATCAGCGAATGCTTGCCATGCACCACTTCATCGTGGGAGATCGGCAGGATGAAGTGCTCGGAATACGCATAGATCAAGCCGAAGCTCATTTCGTTGTGGTGGTAGGTACGGTGGATCGGGTCGTTCTGGATGTAGTGCAGGGTGTCGTGCATCCAGCCCATGTTCCACTTGTAGTTAAAACCCAGGCCGCCCTGCTGGGTCGGCTGGCTGACGCCGGGCCAAGCGGTGGATTCCTCGGCGATCATCAGCGCACCCGGCGCTTCGATGGCAACGACGTCGTTGAGGTGGCGGAGAAAATCGATGGCTTCCAGGTTCTCACGCCCACCATGGCGGTTGGGCACCCATTCGCCTGCCTTGCGCGAGTAGTCGCGGTAAAGCATTGAGGCCACGGCATCGACGCGCAGGCCGTCGATATGAAAGTGTTTCAACCAATGCAACGCCGAGGCCAGCATGAAGCCGTGCACTTCGGTACGCCCGAGGTTGTAGATCAGGGTGTCCCAGTCCTGGTGAAAGCCTTCAAGCGGGTTCTCGTATTCATACAAAGCGGTGCCATCGAAACGCGCCAGGCCATGGCTGTCGGTGGGGAAATGCGCTGGCACCCAGTCGAGGATCACGCCGATTTCAGCCTGGTGGCAGGCATCAATGAAGGCGGCGAAGTCTTCGGCCGAGCCATAACGCGCGGTGGGCGCGAACAGCGACAGCGGCTGATAACCCCAGGAACCGCCGAAGGGGTGTTCCATGATCGGCATCAGCTCGATATGGGTGAAGCCGGTTTTCTGGATATAGGGCACCAGGCGTTCGGCCAGTTCGCGCCAGTTGAAAAAGCGCGCCACTTCGCCGGTGTCGTCCAGTTCGCACTGCCAGGAGCCGGCGTGCAGTTCGTAGATCGACAGCGGCGCAGTGGTGGCCTGGCGGTCTCCACGCTCCTGCATCCACTGCTGGTCCTGCCAGTCATAGGCCAGCGGACCGGCGACCTTTGACGCCGTGCTCGGCGGCAACTCGGTGGCCCGCGCCAGGGGATCGGCTTTGAGCGGCAGGATGCCTTCGCGGCCCAGTACTTCGTACTTGTAGGCTTCACCGGCCTGCAGGCGCGGTACGAACAGCTCCCACACACCTGAGGCATGACGCAGGCGCATAGGGTGCCGCCGGCCGTCCCAGTTGTTGAAGTCGCCGACCACCGACACCCGCCGGGCGTTGGGTGCCCACACGGAAAAACGCACCCCCTCGATACCGTCGATCAGCAGCAGCTGCGCGCCCATGCTGGCGGCGAGGTCACGGTGATTGCCCTCGGCAAACAGGTACAGGTCCATGTCCCCCAGCAGCGGGCCGAAGCTATAGGTGTCTTCGGTGATCTGCTCACCGCTGGCCCACTGAATCCGCAGCACATAGGGCTGCTGCTCAGACAGATGGGCAATGAACAGGCCCGGCACCGGTTGCTGCTCCAGCTCACCCAGCAGCCGCCCATCGTCACGGCTCAGGGCCTGCACGCTCAAGGCATTGGGCAAATAGGCGCGGACAAACTGGCCGCCTGCACCATCAGGGTGCGGGCCAAGCACAGCGAACGGGTCAGCATGCTCGGCCCTGACCAGGGCATCGATGTCACGTTGATCCAGCCCGCCTTCCTCGCGCTTGCGTTGATTCATTCAGCTTTCTCCCCAGGTACTTGTCAGGCCATACAGGCCATGCAAAGGCACGGCCAACCAACTTGGGCGGTTTTCGGCTTCATACAGAATTTCGTAGGCAGCCTTTTCCAGGCTGAACAGTTCCAGTGCCGCACGCTCGCCGTCGGCATGTTCCCAGGCATGAGGCATGGCCGCAGTGGCCAGCCCGTAGGCCTCGACAAAGGCATGTCGGGCCTGGTGCAGATAACGCCTGGCGACTCGCTGACGGGCCTGGCGGGCACTGTCCGAGAGGTCGACACTGGAGGCACTGCGCAGCACCATGGCAGCAGCATAGTCGAAGGATCGCAACACGCCGCTGACATCCTTGTATGGACTGTGTCTGGCACGCCGCTCTTCCAGCGGCCGGGCCGGTTCACCTTCGAAGTCGATCAGGTAGGCATCACCCTGCACTACCAGCACCTGACCCAGGTGCAGGTCACCGTGCACGCGCATCAACAGCCCGCCCTGGGCCTGGGTGCTCAAGGTGGCGACAGTGGCCAGCAGGTCCTGACGTTGCTGCACAAGCTCGTCGACTAGCGCCTGGCTGTCGCTGTCCAGCTCCGCCCGATGCGCCTGCAACAGCTCCAGGGCGCGGCTCAGCTGGGCGCCGATGTGTTTGCCCCAGGCCTGGCAGTCACGCGCGGTGCTGGGCCGCGCCCGGAACGCCGGGGCTTTGCTCGGCGCTGCCAGCAACAGGTGCATCTCACCCAGACGCTGGCCGAGCATGGCGGCAAAGCCGGTCAGGTCCTGCAAGGCATTGGTGTGGCCTTCCTGCGTCGAGCTTCCAGGCTCCAGTTCGTCACGAATGGCGCGCTCAAGGTTGTTCTGGGTCCAGTCCCAGGCATCGCCCTGGTTGCTCAGATAGCCCTGGGCGATCATCAGCAAATGCGCTTGCTGCTGGCTGTCCACCCGGCTCACCCAGCCCAGCAACGGCGAGATATTGCCGAACCCGGCAGCGGTCAGGTAGGCGCTCATCTCCAGTTCCGGGTGTACCCCGGGGTTGATTCGGCGAATCAATTTGAGCACCAGACTGCCACCGACCACCACCGAGCTGTTGGACTGTTCGGCAGAGAGGTAGCGCACCTGGGCATCGTCGGCCAGGTTCAGGGCTGCCAATTGTTCGGTGGCGTGAAAGCGCAGTTCACCTTCAGCGCACGGCAGGCGGACAGCATCCCGGCAAGCCTGCAGCACGGCATGGATAAAGCTTTCGAGGACGAAGCCATCGGTGATCAGCCCCACCTGGCGTCCACGCCGGACCCGTGCCAGGGCCAGTTGCTGCGGGGGGGCGCTGGTGATCTGATCCTCACCGACAAAGCCGAAGGGCAATTGGTAACGGCTGTTCTGGCCGGCGCTGGTGACTTCAATCTCACTCAGTAATACGGGGTACGTGGCGGTACCAAAGCGCACACCGTAAGCAATCTGCACGTGCTCGATACCGGCTTCCTTGCCAGCGAACCAGCGGCGCTTGGGCAGGTACTGGGGCAGGATGCTGTCTTGCAAGGTACTGCGCGCAGGCGCTTCGAGCAGCTCTTCCATGCGTTTTTTCAGTACCAGGGTGGTGAACTCCGGCAGGCTCTGCGCCGGTTCCACGTGCCAGCTGGGCATCTGGTCCTTGGCGGCCAGCAGGAACCAGTAAAAGCCATAGGGCGCCAAGGTCAGCAGAAACGGCAACTGACCGATTGGCGGGAAGGCACTGCCGCCGAGCATCTCCACCGGCACGCTGTCAGCGTACTGCGACAGGTCGAGTTCGGCGGCTTGCGCCGCACGCGAGACATTGGCCACGCAGAGGATGATCTCGCGCTTGCCGTCCGGGCCGGTGTACTCACGCAGGTAGGCCAGAATCCGTCGGTTGCTCGGCGAGAGCATGCGCAGGCTGCCGCGCCCAAAGGCCTTTTGCTGTTTGCGCACCGCCAGCAGGCGGCGGTTCCAGTTCAACAGCGAATGCGGGTCGTGCGCCTGGGCTTCGACATTGACCGAGGCAAAGCCGTACAGCGGGTCCATGATCGGTGGCAGTACCAGGCGCGCCGGGTCGGCGCGGGAGAAGCCGCCGTTGCGGTCGATCGACCACTGCATCGGCGTGCGTACGCCATCGCGGTCGCCCAGGTAGATGTTGTCGCCCATGCCGATCTCGTCGCCGTAGTACAGGGTCGGCGTGCCGGGCATCGACAGCAGCAGACTGCTGAGCAGTTCCACCCGCCGCCGGTCGCGTTGCAACAGCGGCGCCAGGCGCCGGCGAATCCCCAGGTTGATGCGGGCCCGGCGGTCTTCGGCGTAATAGTTCCACAGGTAGTCGCGCTCGCGGTCGGTGACCATCTCCAGGGTCAGTTCATCGTGGTTGCGCAGGAAGATCGCCCATTGGCAGTTGGCCGGGATCTCCGGGGTCTGGCGCAGAATGTCGGTGATCGGAAAGCGGTCTTCCTGGGCCACGGCCATGTACATGCGCGGCATCAGCGGGAAGTGAAAGGCCATATGGCACTCGTCGCCCTGCCCTTCGCCGAAATACAGCTGGGTGTCTTCCGGCCACTGGTTGGCTTCGGCCAGGAGCATGCGGTCGGGGTAGTTGGCGTCGATCTCGGCACGAATCTGCTTGAGCACCTGATGGGTCTCGGGCAGGTTTTCGTTGTTGGTGCCGTCGCGCTCGATCAGGTACGGAATGGCATCCAGGCGCAGGCCGTCGATCCCCAGATCGAGCCAGTAGCGCATCACCTCGATCACCGCCTTGAGCACCTGCGGATTGTCGAAATTGAGGTCTGGCTGGTGCGAATAGAAACGGTGCCAGAAGTACTGGCCGGCCACCGGGTCCCAGGTCCAGTTGGACTTTTCCGTGTCGAGAAAGATGATCCGCGTGCCGTCGTACTTCTGGTCAGTGTCGGACCACACGTAGAAATCCCGGGCCTTGCTGCCGGGCTTGGCGCGCCTGGCCCTCTGGAACCAGGGATGCTGGTCGGAGGTGTGGTTGATGACCAGCTCGGTGATCACCCGCAGGCCGCGTTTGTGCGCCTCGGCGATAAAGCGCTTCACATCGGCCAGGGTGCCGTAGTCCGGGTGCACGGCCTTGTACTCGGCGATGTCGTAGCCATCGTCGCGGCGTGGCGAGGGGTAGAACGGCAACAACCAGAGGGTATTGACCCCAAGCTCGGCGATGTAGTCGAGCTTGGCGATCAGCCCGGGAAAATCACCGATGCCGTCGTTGTTCGAATCGAAGAAGGATTTGACGTGCACCTGGTAGATGATCGCGTCCTTGTACCACAGCGGGTCGTCGATAAAAGCTGCCGGGCGGTTTCGCTTGGCCATGTTCGACTCCTTTCTAGAGGGCTTTTTCGATACGCCAGATCGCAAACGGCAAGTGCCAGGGCTCGATGCGCATCCATTGGGTCTTGCCGTGCCAGGTCCAGCGGTGGCCGGTCATCAGGTCTTCACCGAAGGTGTCGGCGTTGTCATCCAGGCCCAGCTCCCACAGCGGCAATTCAAAATGCGCTTCCTGGGCGTTGTGCGGGTCGAGGCTGACGGCAATCAGGATGAAGTTGTCGCGTGCGGCGGTGCGCTTGCCGAAGTACAGGATGTTGTCGTTCCAGGCGTTGTAGAAGGCCACGCCCAGGTGCGTCTGCAACGCCGGGTTCTGGCGGCGGATGCGGTTGAGCTGGGCAATCTCGGCGATGATGTTGCCAGGCTGGCTGAAGTCCCGCGGGCGGATCTGGTACTTCTCCGAATCCAGGTACTCCTCCTTGCCCGGGATCGGTGTCGCCTCGCACAGTTCAAAGCCTGAATACATACCCCATAACCCCGAGCCCATGGCCGCCAGGGCGGCGCGGATGAGAAAACCGGCGCGGCCGGATTCATGCAGGAAAAACGGATTGATGTCCGGGGTGTTGACGAAGAAGTTCGGCCGGTAGCAGTAGCACCACGGCGGCTGGTTGAGTGCTTCGAAGTAGCTTTGCAGTTCGGCCTTGGTGTTGCGCCAGGTGAAATAGCTATAGCTCTGGGAGTAACCGACCTTGCCCAGGCGCGCCATCATTGCAGGTTTAGTAAAGGCCTCGGCGAGGAAAATCACCTCGGGGTGCCGGCTGCGGATGTTGGCGATCATCCAGTGCCAGAACGGCAGCGGCTTGGTGTGCGGGTTGTCGACCCGGAACATCTTCACCCCTTCCTGCACCCAGCCCAGCACCACATCGCGCAGGGCCAGCCACAACGATGGCACGGCTTCTGCGGCATAGAAGTCGACATTGACGATGTCCTGGTACTTTTTCGGCGGGTTTTCCGCGTAGCGAATGCTGCCGTCCGGACGCCAGGAGAACCACCCCGGATGCTCCTTGAGCCAGGGGTGGTCCTGGGAGCACTGGATGGCAAAGTCCAGGGCTATCTCCAGGCCGTGCTCGGCAGCGGCGGCGACCAGCCGGCGAAAATCCTCGCGACTGCCCAGCTGCGGATGGATCGCCTCATGCCCACCCTCTTCGCTGCCGATCGCATAAGGGCTGCCCGGGTCATCCGGCTCGGCCTCCAGGGCATTGTTGCGGCCCTTGCGGTAGCGCATGCCAATGGGATGGATCGGCGGGAAATACAGCACGTCAAAGCCCATGTCGCGGAGCATCGGCAAGCGTTCATGGACATCGTTGAAGGTGCCATGGCGTTCAGGATCGTCGGTGACCGAGCGGGGAAACAGCTCATACCAGCTGGCAAACACGGCCTGCTGGCGCTCCACATCCACCGGGTATTCGGGGCTGTGGCTCAAATAGGTGCGATGGTCGGCCTCGCTCATCAATACGGCGGTGTCAGGGTGCAGCAGCCGGGTCACCTGTTCTTCGGCTGGCAGGCCCGGCAACGCCTGGTGCAGTGCCTGCAACTGTTCCCGCAGCGGGCCATGACTGCGCTGGATATTCTGCTCGAGCAATACCAAGCCTTCCTGCAGCTCCAGCGGCACGGCCAGGCCGGCGTTGAATTTCTTTTCCAGATCGTGGCAATAGGTGGCGAAGGGATCGATCCAGGCTTCGATACTGAACAGGTGCCGCCCCTGCTCGCTCACGCTGAACCGTGCCTGCCACAGGTCATTGACAACAAAGTTCATCGGGACGCAATGCCAGCGTCGGCTGTGGGCCTGGCGCCAGTTGAGCCTGACCGCCAGCACGTCATGACCGTCGGCATAGACCTTGCCGCTCACCTCGATCGTCTCGCCGACCACCGCCTTGACCGCAAACAGCCCGCCATCGAGCACCGGCTGGGTGTTCTCGATCACGATGCGCGGTTCCAGCAGCGCCTGGGACAGGCTGATGGCCTGCTCGGGTTGATCGTTTGCCGGGGCCAAGCGGTCGGTTTCGAAGGGCTCATCGCGGGTCATCGAACGTCGCTCCATTACCAGATGGCGGTAAGAGTTCAGAGCCGGTGGCGAGCGTGGGGTTCAAAAAAAATGAGCGATTGGGGCTGCCTGTAGTCGAAAACCACTGAACCCGATCATTTCCAGCCCCGTTGCGAGGTCAGGCCATGAACATTCCCATCCCGGCAGAAACGCCCGATCCGAATATAGACGACCCGACATTACCGCCTGTGGTGCCGGATGAAGAACCCGATGAATTGCCGGTCAAGCCCACCGTGGGCGCCCCGCCAAGCGACGAGCCGCCGGTGGAAGCGAAAGCATAGCCTGTATCGCGGTTGGGGCTGTGGGAGCGGGCTTGCCCCGCGATTGCAATCTGTCAGCCACATCGCCTCGCGGGGCAAGCCCGCTCCCACCTGATGCCGATTTCAGCGACTACTAAGCTCTTCGATACTGATTTCGCGCATGCGGAACTTCTGCACCTTGCCGGTCACCGTCATCGGAAACTCATCGACAAAGCGGAAGTGACGCGGGGTCTTGAAGTGGGCAATGCGGCTCTTGCACCACTGCTGCAGTTCGATCTCGCTGGCGCTGTGGCCGGGGTGAAACTTGATCCAGGCCACGATCTCCTCGCCATAGCGCTCATCCGGAATGCCGATCACCTGCACATCCGCCACAGCCGGGTGGGTGAAGAAAAACTCCTCCAGCTCACGCGGATAGATGTTCTCGCCGCCGCGAATGATCATGTCCTTGTTGCGCCCGGCAATGCACACGTAACCCGCTTCATCCATGGTCGCCAGGTCGCCGGTGTGCATCCAGCCGGCCGGGTCGATGGACTCGTGGGTGGCCTCCGGGTTGCCCCAGTAACCAAGCATCACGCTGTAACCGCGCGTGCACAGTTCACCCATCTGCCCACGCGGGACGATGCAGCCGTGTTCGTCGACGATCTTGCTCTCCAGCTGCGGCTGGGTGCGGCCGACCGTGGTCACCCGCAGTTCCAGCTCGTCATCGGCGCCGGTTTGCAAAGACACCGGGCTGGTTTCGGTCATGCCGTAGGCAATCTGCACCTCGCTCATGTGCATCTGGTCGATGACCCGGCGCATTACTTCGATCGGACAAGTGGCGCCGGCCATGATCCCGGTGCGCAAGCTCGACAGGTCGAAATCGCCGCGCTGGGGATGGTCGAGCATGGCGATGAACATGGTCGGCACGCCATACAGCGCGGTGGCCTGTTCTTCCGCGACCGTGCCAAGGGTGAGCAAGGGGTCGAAGGCGTCATTGGGATAGATCATGGTGCTGCCATGGGTGACGCAGCCCAGGTTGCCCATGACCATGCCGAAGCAGTGGTACAACGGCACCGGGATCACCATGCGGTCCTGCTCGCTCAGGCCCAGGCTTTCCCCGACCATGTAGCCATTGTTGAGGATGTTGTAATGGCTGAGGGTCGCGCCCTTGGGAAAGCCGGTGGTGCCGGAGGTGTACTGGATATTCACCGGCTGATCGAACTGCAGGCTTTGCTGGCGGGCCTGGTAGTCGGCCAAAGTGGTCTGCCCGGCCAGTGCCGCCAACCCGTTCCAGGGCAAAAAGCCCACAGGCGGCGCGGCATCCAGGCTGATCAGCCCGCGCAGCTCCGGCAACCGTTCGCAGTTCAGTTGCCCAGGCTGTTGCCCGTCAAGGTCGGGCAGCAGCTCAGCGAGCATGGCGTGGTAGTCGGAGGTTTTGAATGCCCCGGCGCAGATCAGCCACTGGCAACCTGACTGTTTGAGCACATACTCAAGTTCGCTGGTGCGGTAGGCCGGGTTGATGTTGACCAGGATCACGCCGATCTTCGCTGTGGCGAACTGGGCAATGCACCACTGCGCGCAGTTCGGTGCCCAGATCCCCAGGCGATCGCCGCTCTTCAGGCCCAGGGCCATCAGTGCCCGGGCGTGATGGTCAACGCTGTCAGCCAATTGCTGCCAGCTGTAGCGCAGCTGCTGGTGGCGTACCACCAGGGCTTCGCGATCAGCGAAACGTGACACGGTATTGTCAAACGCCTGGCCGATAGTCATGGCCAGCAAGGGCTTGTCCTGACGACCCTGGGTATAGCTCGGTTGATTCATGGCGATCCCTTGTTGTGGTTGTTCTGGGAGCTGATTCAAGCGGGTCTTACTCTGGCGCATATTTACGTTAACGTAAAGGTCATGGTGAGATTGACAGTCGCACGGCTCAGGTTTACGTTAACGTAAAGGTGATTGCTGATCGCGGGGCAAGCCCGCTCCCACAGCCCCGCGATGAACTCCAACAATAAACAACAGAAGGTGCCCGCATGCATTATCCAACCCTGAACTTCGCCCTGGGCGAAACCATCGACATGCTGCGCGACCAGGTGCAGTCCTTCGTTGCGGCAGAGCTGGCACCGCGCGCGGCGCAGATCGACCAGGACAACCTGTTCCCCGCCGACATGTGGCGCAAGTTCGGTGACATGGGCCTGCTCGGCATCACCGTCAGCGAAGAATACGGCGGCGCCGGCCTGGGCTACCTGGCCCACGTGGTGGCCATGGAAGAAATCAGCCGCGGCTCGGCCTCGGTCGCCCTCTCCTACGGCGCCCACTCCAACCTCTGCGTCAACCAGATCAACCGCAACGGCAATGCCGAACAGAAGGCCAAGTACCTGCCCAAGCTGATCAGCGGCGAGCACATCGGCGCCCTGGCCATGAGCGAACCGAATGCCGGCTCCGACGTGGTGTCGATGAAGCTGCGCGCCGAAGAGCGCGGCGACCATTTCGTCCTCAACGGCAGCAAGACCTGGATCACCAACGGCCCCGACGCCAACACCTATGTGATCTACGCCAAGACCGACCTGGACAAAGGCCCGCACGGCATCACCGCCTTTATTGTCGAGCGTGACTGGAAAGGCTTCAGCCGCAGCAACAAGTTTGACAAGCTGGGCATGCGCGGCTCCAACACCTGCGAGCTGTTCTTCGACAACGTCGAAGTGCCGAAGGAGAACATCCTTGGTGTGCTCAACGGCGGCGTGAAGGTGCTGATGAGCGGCCTGGACTACGAGCGCGTGGTGCTCTCCGGCGGCCCGACCGGGATCATGCAGGCCTGTATGGACCTGGTGGTGCCGTACATTCATGACCGCAAACAGTTCGGCCAAAGCATCGGCGAGTTCCAGCTGATCCAGGGCAAGATCGCCGACATGTACACCCAGCTCAATGCCAGCCGCGCCTACCTGTATGCCGTGGCCCAGGCCTGCGATCGCGCCGAAACCACGCGCAAGGACGCCGCCGGGGTGATTCTCTACACCGCCGAACGCGCCACCCAGATGGCCCTCGAAGCGATCCAGATCCTCGGTGGCAACGGCTACATCAACGAGTTCCCGGCCGGTCGCCTGCTGCGCGACGCCAAGCTCTACGAGATCGGCGCCGGCACCAGCGAAATCCGCCGGATGCTGATCGGGCGCGAACTGTTCAACGAAACCCGCTGAGCACAAGGACAACGCGCCCATGGCTACCCTGCACACCCAGATCAACCCGCGTTCGGCCGAGTTTGCCACCAATAGCGCGGCCATGCTTGAACAGGTCCAGGCTCTGCGCACCTTGCTGGCCAAGGTCCACGAGGGCGGCGGCCACAAGGCCCAGGAGCGCCACACCTCGCGGGGCAAACTGCTGCCGCGCGAGCGCATTGACCGCCTGCTCGACCCCGGTTCACCGTTCCTCGAGATCGGCCAGCTGGCGGCGCATGCGGTGTACGGCGAAGACGTTCCGGCCGCTGGCGTGATCGCCGGGATCGGCCGGGTCGAAGGTGTCGAATGCATGATCGTGGCCAACGACGCCACGGTCAAAGGCGGCTCCTACTACCCGCTGACCGTGAAAAAACACCTGCGCGCCCAGGCCATTGCCCTGCAGAACCGCCTGCCCTGCCTGTACCTGGTGGATTCCGGCGGCGCCAACCTGCCGCGCCAGGATGAAGTATTCCCGGACCGCGAGCACTTCGGGCGGATCTTCTTCAACCAGGCCAATATGAGTGCCCTGGGGATCCCGCAGATTGCCGTGGTCATGGGCTCGTGCACCGCGGGCGGCGCCTATGTGCCGGCCATGGCCGACGAGGCGATCATGGTCCGCCAGCAGGCGACGATCTTTCTCGCCGGCCCACCACTGGTCAAAGCGGCGACCGGTGAAGTGGTCAGCGCCGAAGACCTCGGTGGCGCCGACGTGCACTGCAAGACCAGTGGCGTTGCCGACCACTATGCCGACAACGACGAGCATGCCCTGGCCATCGCCCGGCGCTGTGTGGCCAACCTCAACTGGCACAAGCTGGGCAAACTGACACAGCAGGCGCCGATTGCACCGCTGTACGACGCTCAGGAGCTGTACGGCGTGGTACCGGCCGACGCCAAGCAGCCGTTCGACGTGCGTGAAGTGATTGCCCGCCTGGTCGACGGCTCGGTGTTCGATGAGTTCAAGGCGTTGTTCGGCACCACCCTGGTGTGTGGCTTTGCGCACCTGCACGGCTATCCGGTAGCGATCCTCGCCAACAACGGCATTCTGTTCGCCGAAGCTGCGCAAAAAGGCGCGCACTTCATTGAACTGGCCTGCCAGCGCGGCATTCCGCTGCTGTTCCTGCAGAACATCACCGGCTTCATGGTCGGGCAGAAATACGAAGCCGGCGGCATCGCCAAGCACGGCGCCAAGCTGGTGACCGCAGTGGCCTGCGCCCAGGTGCCGAAGTTCACCGTGATCATCGGCGGCAGTTTCGGTGCGGGCAACTACGGCATGTGCGGCCGCGCCTACGATCCACGCTTCCTGTGGATGTGGCCGAACGCGCGCATCGGCGTGATGGGTGCCGAACAGGCGGCCGGCGTGCTGGCCCAGGTCAAGCGCGAACAGAGCGAACGCAGTGGCCATCCGTTCAGCGCCGAGGACGAAGCACGGCTCAAGCAGCCGATCCTCGACCAGTACGAGCACCAGGGCCACCCCTACTACTCCAGCGCCCGCTTGTGGGACGACGGTGTCATTGACCCGGCGCAAACCCGCGAGATTCTTGGCCTGGCGTTGTCCGCCGCCCTCAACGCACCGATCGAACAAAGCCGTTTCGGCATTTTCCGGATGTGACCATGAGCGACTTCACTACCCTTGAACTGATCAAGGACCCCCGTGGTTTCGCCACCCTGTGGCTAAGCCGGGAAGACAAGAACAACGCCTTCAATGCGCAAATGATCCGCGAGCTGATCCTGGCCATCGACCAGCTCGGCACCGACGCCAGCCTGCGCTTCGTCCTGCTGCGCGGCCGTGGCCGGCACTTCAGTGCCGGTGCCGACCTGGCCTGGATGCAGCAGTCGGCGGCGCTGGACTACAGCACCAACCTCGACGATGCCCGCGAGCTGGCCGAACTGATGTACAACCTGGCCAAGCTCAAGGTGCCGACCCTGGCCGTGGTCCAGGGTGCCGCCTTCGGCGGTGCGCTGGGCCTGATCAGTTGCTGCGACATGGCCATCGGCGCCGTTGACGCGCAACTGTGCCTGTCGGAAGTACGCATCGGCCTGGCGCCTGCGGTGATCAGCCCGTTCGTGGTGCAGGCCATGGGTGAACGTGCCGCGCGCCGTTATGCCCTGACCGCCGAGCGCTTCAGTGGTGAGCGCGCCCGTGAACTGGGCCTGCTGGCCGAAGCCTATCCTGCTGCCGAGCTTGAACAGGCGGTCGAACAATGGATCGACAACCTGCTGCTCAACAGCCCGCAGGCCATGCGCGCCAGCAAAGAGCTGCTGCGTGAAGTCGGCCATGGCCAACTGACCCCGGCCCTGCGCCGCTACTGCGAGAACGCCATCGCCCGTATCCGGGTCAGCCCCGAGGGGCAGGAAGGCTTGCGCGCCTTCCTGGAAAAACGCAGCCCGGCCTGGCAGGCCGAATCGTCGAACAAGGAACCGCGCCCATGACCCGTACGCCGTTGACCACCCTGCTGGTTGCCAACCGTGGCGAAATCGCCTGCCGGGTGATGCGCACCGCCAAGGCCCTGGGCCTGACCACCGTCGCCGTGCACAGTGCCATTGACCGCGATGCCCGGCACAGCCGCGATGCCGATATCCGCGTTGACCTGGGCGGCGCCAAAGCCGCTGAAAGCTACCTGGACATCGACAAACTTATCGCCGCCGCCAAAGCCAGCGGCGCCCAGGCGATTCACCCGGGCTACGGCTTCCTGTCCGAGAACGCCGGCTTTGCCCGCGCCATCGAACAGGCCGGGTTGATCTTCCTCGGCCCACCGGCCAGCGCCATCGACGCCATGGGCAGCAAGTCAGCGGCCAAGGCCCTGATGGAACAAGCCGGTGTGCCGCTGGTGCCGGGCTATCACGGCGAAGCCCAGGACTTGGAAACCTTCCGCGCCGCTGCCGAGAAAATCGGCTATCCGGTGCTGCTCAAAGCCACCGCCGGCGGTGGCGGCAAGGGCATGAAAGTCGTCGAGAGCGAAAGCCAGCTCGGCGAAGCCCTGGCCTCCGCCAAACGTGAAGCACAGTCTTCGTTCGGCGACGCGCGCATGCTGGTGGAGAAATACGTACTCAAGCCACGTCACGTCGAGATCCAGGTGTTTGCCGACCAGCACGGCAACTGCCTGTACCTCAACGAGCGCGACTGCTCGATCCAGCGCCGCCACCAGAAAGTCGTCGAAGAAGCCCCGGCCCCGGGCTTGAGCAACGCCCAGCGCCAGGCCATGGGCGAGGCTGCGGTCAAGGCCGCGCAGGCCATCGGCTATGTCGGTGCGGGCACCGTCGAGTTTCTGCTCGATGCGCGTGGCGAGTTCTTCTTCATGGAGATGAACACCCGCCTGCAGGTCGAGCACCCGGTCACCGAGGCCATCACCGGTCTCGACCTGGTCGCCTGGCAGATCCGTGTGGCCTGCGGCGAACCGTTGCCGATCACCCAGGATCAGGTGCCGCTGAACGGCCATGCCATCGAAGTGCGGCTGTATGCCGAAGACCCGGCCAACGACTTCCTGCCGGCCACCGGACACCTGGCGCTGTACCGCGAGTCGGCACCCGGCGAAGGCCGTCGGGTCGACAGTGGCGTCAGCGAGGGCGACAGCATTTCGCCGTTCTACGACCCGATGCTGGGCAAGCTGATTGCCTGGGGCCAGACCCGCGAACAGGCGCGCCTGCGCTTGCTGGCGATGCTCGACGAGTTTGCCATCGGCGGCCTGAAGACCAACATCGCCTTCCTGCGGCGTATTCTGGCCCACCCGGCGTTTGCCAGCGCCGAACTGGATACCGGCTTCATCCCGCGCTATCAGGAACAACTGCTGCCGGCACCGCAGCCCTTGCCGGCACTGTTCTGGCAAGCGGCGGGCGAAGCCTACATCCAGAGCCAGCCTCTGGCACCGCGCCTGGACGATCGCCATTCGCCGTGGGCGGTCAACAGCGGTTTCCGTGCCGGGGTACCGGCGCAGATCAGCCTGCACCTGAACAGCAATGGCCAGAGCCAGGCGTTGAGCCTCACCCACGCCGCGGCACCGGCCCTGAAGCTTGCAGGCGAGCAGTTGCTCATCGACGACAACGGAGTGCGCCGTCAGCACCTGGCGATCCGCCGTGGCGCCACCCTGTACCTGCAGTGGGACGGCGAACTGCACGCAGTGACGCCCTTCGATCCGATTGCCGAGGCCGATGCCAGCCACAGCCACCAGGGCGGCCTCAGCGCGCCCATGAACGGCAGTATCGTGCGGGTGCTGGTGGAGGTCGGTCAGGCGGTAGAGGCCGGTACCCAGCTGGTGGTGCTGGAAGCGATGAAAATGGAACACAGCATCCGTGCGCCGCAGGCCGGGACGGTCAAAGCGCTGTTTTGCCAGGAAGGCGAGATGGTCAGTGAAGGGGCTGTGCTGGTGGAGCTGGAAGAGGCCTGATGGCTTTGCTGTGATACTGCCGGTGGGAGCGGGCTTGCCCCGCGATTACGGTCTGTCAGCCAGATCGCATCGCGGGGCAAGCCCGCTCCCACCGTAGTTGTTTCTACCTTCAGAACTTAATCAGTGCCTGTACCACCACACCCAGCACTTGCGTCTGCTCGGTAAACAGCGCCTTGGGGTAGGTCGGGTTGAGCGGCTTCAGATAGCGCTGACCACCCTCCTCGATCAACTGGCGAAACACCGTCGCCGTGCTGTCCGCTGAGCGGGCGATCAACAGCTTGCCGGGCTCGGCGGCAATACCGCTGTCGACCAGGATCAACATGCCTTGCGGCACGCTCAAGCCCATCGGCGCGGTCATCGCATCACCTTCGACACGTAACCAGTACCCGCGCCCTTGCGCCGCATAGTCGCTCGCCTGGCGCTCAGCGCCCTCCGGCACCTCGGTCAGGTCCACATCGTCCCAACTCAGCAGCGGATAGCGAAAATACAATTCGTGCCGTTGGCCGTCGGCACCGGTCACGGCCAGCGGGAACGCGTTGGCTTCATAAACACCGCTGTTTTCCCGCAACTGGTGGGGATACACCATCTGCAGCGGCGGGAACCCCACCTCCACCAGAATCTGGTTGATCATCTGCAGTTTCGGCTGGCGTCTCTCGCACAGCCAATGGCCCACGGCGCCTTGCGTGTAGCCGAGGCGCTCGGCGAGTTTTTCCTGCGTGAGGTTGATGTCACGCATCCTGGCTTTAACCAGATCAGTCCAATTATCCATCGCTGGCACGATACGGACTGCCCCATGGCGCTCAATACACAAATTGTAGTATTTAAAGATTAGTAGCAACTACAAAACGTATTACTCTTTGCCGTGTCCGATCATTGTTCATTCACAAGGCAGGCTGCCGCATGAAACAGACACTTTCTGAAAAGGATCTCACCCTGGACAACGAGTCCCTGAGCAACAGCGATGCCGCCCGGCGTGCACTGGATTTCTACCTGAACCCGAGCCCACCCGCCGAATCGGCACAAACCAGTTGGCTGGTGCCGCGCGAGGGCCTCGACCAAACCCGGACCGCCGAGCATGCGACCCAGCTACTGCGCTGGGCAGCAGCCACGGCACACGAGTCGGCCAATGGCCTGCAGGGCACACAGCGGGATCAGGTGTTGGCGGTGGCACACATGGTCAATACGGCCAGGACTGTGTTCGAACATCTGTCGATCACGAGCGCAGGGAGGTAGTGGGAGCGGGCTTGCCCCGCGATGAGATGTGACTGAAGAATCGCTATCGCGGGGCAAGCCCGCTCCCACCGGAGCACATTCGGTAAAAGATTTTTACGGAATGATAGAAAATTCATTTGACTTGCAAATGATAACGATTATTATTGCTCGCAACTGGTCGCGAGACTGGTTGGATAACCTGAAAGCCCTTAGGTCGGACTCTCAGATTATCTCCTCATCAGGCTAATCACGGTTTTTGACCCGGCTTTTTGCCGGGTCTTTTTTTTGGCTCTTCAGGCTAATGAAGGCGGGTGTTGCTTGAATGGCCGCGATGATAGCAAATGAATGTCGCGTGGTGAAGCGTGTAACAGCGCTTTGCAGAATTAGCACTTGAGAATCAATCTCGTTACGACTAAGCTGTTATCGCGTCACGGAGGACGCCCCCTCCCCCTTATTCAGCAAGGAGCTTGTACATGACCCGTCTGTTGCTGCCCCTTGAGCATCACCCCCACTCCCAGGACCTGACTGACGATACCCTGCTGCAGCAATTGAAGAAGTTGCCGCGTCGCGTCCAGCAGGTCTTTCTGCTCAGCCGCCTCGACCAGCTGAGTTTTGCCGCCATCGCCGAGCGCCTGGACCTGCCTGCGCTGACGGTGGAGCGCCACATGAACCAGGCCCTGCAAAGCGTACGCCCGCAGCGTGACGTGCTGGCGAGCATGGCCGGCCAATGGTACGTGCGCCTGCAAAGCCCGCAGGTCACCGCCAGTGAACGCATCGATTTTCGCCGCTGGCTCGACGCCGCTCCCGAACACCGCGAAGCCTTCCACGCCACCGAACTGCGCTGGCGCACCCTGCTGGCCCCGGCGCGGCAACTGGGCCATGACGCCTGGTATCGTCAACCGCGCGCGGCGCTGTCGATCGGCGGCTGCTCGGTGGCCATCGGCCTTGCCTTGGCGGCATTGGCAGCGATTGGTTTCTGGTCCTGATCCAGGCGTGTAGAGTGGGCATCACAACAACGCTACTGGAGCCTGGTGATGACTGTGACGCTGCCCCCTCTGCACATCGACTGCGATTTTGATTCCGGCAATATCCTGATCAACGATGCCAGTGACCCGCGCCGTGTGCGCCTGGCGATTCGTCCTGACACCAACAGCGATCACTTCCAGTGGTTCCATTTCAAAGCCAGTGGCCTGACGCCAGGCCAGGCGCACACCTTTATCCTGGAGAACGCCGGGCAGTCTTCCTACAACGAAGCCTGGACGGGTTATCAGGCGGTAGCGTCCTATGATCAGCAGAGCTGGTTCCGGGTGCCTACCCAGTTTGATGGCAAAGCCCTGAGCTTCGCGCTCAACGCCGAGCACGCGCAAGCCTGGTTCGCCTATTTCGAACCCTATCCCCGTGCCCGCCACAATCAATTGATCGAACGCGCGACCAGCCTGCCTGGCGTCGAACTGCTGGCCACCGGGCGTAGTGTCGAAGGGCGTGACATTCAACTGCTGCGCGCAGGCGACGGTGCCAGCGGCAAACGCAAGATCTGGATCATTGCCCAGCAGCACCCGGGCGAACACATGGCCGAGTGGTTCATGGAAGGCGTGATCGACCGCCTGCAACACAACGACCCGACCCTGCAGGCCCTGCTGCAGCAAGCCGACCTGTACCTGATTGCCAACATGAACCCGGACGGCGCGCTGCGCGGCCATCTGCGCACCAATGCCGCCGGCCAGGACCTCAACCGCGCCTGGCAGAACGCAAGCATCGACAAGAGCCCGGAAGTGCTGTTCGCCCAGGTGCAGATGAAGCAGCACGGCGTCGACATGTTCCTCGACGTACATGGCGATGAGGAAATCCCGCATGTCTTCACCGCCGGCTGCGAAGGCAATCCCGGCTTCACGCCGCGTATCGAAGCACTGGAAAAAGCCTTCCGCGACGGCCTGTGCAAACGTACGGTCGACTTCCAGCAGGTCCACGGTTACCCGCGTTCGGCACCGGGCCAGGCCAACCTGACCCTGGGCGCCAACAGCGTTGGCCAGGCTTATGATTGCCTGTCGCTGACCCTGGAGATGCCGTTCAAGGACCACGACGATGCGCCGAATGCGCAAACCGGCTGGAACGGCCAACGCTCAAAAGCGCTGGCCAACGCTGTGCTGGACGTACTCGGGCAAATGGTCAGCACCCTGCGCTGAGGCGCGCCAGGCGCTGCCTCAAGCCTGACCGTGAGCCTTGTGCTTGAGCTTCTCGGTGTCGACCCGGACGAACACCGAGTCGGCGCTCACGGTCAGCACATCGTCGGCCCAGACTTCGCAGATCACCCGGCTCTTGCGCCCTACCTCGCCTTCGACCCGCGCCTTGAGCAGCAGCTCGACGCCCATGGGCGTGGGCTTGAGGTAGGTCAGGTTGAGCTGGCCGGTGACGCAGTCGATCCGTGGCAGGCTACCCGGCTCGCGCCCTTCGGCGCGGTAGTGGTAAGCCATGGCAGTCCAGTTCGAATGGCAATCGACCAGCATGGCGAGCAGGCCGCCATACACCAGGCCGGGCCAGCCGAGGAAAGTGCTGTCGGGCGAGTGCCGGCTGATCAGATGGATACCGTCATCGTGCCAATGGCTTTTGAGGTGCAAACCACTTGGATGGGAACAGCCGCAGCCATAGCAGACGCCCTCGGGCGCAGCCAGTTCCTGAACGGATAACAGAGCGTTGTTCATAAGCTTCCTTGTTGTCTGTTTTGTAGGAAAAGCAATGCAAAGGTGGGAATCGGGCTTGCTGTGGGAGCGGGCTTGCCCCGCGATTGCAATCAGTCAGTCACATCACATCGCGGGGCAAGTCGAGTCGTCGCACCGCCGCTCCCACCGCTTACAGGCCCAGTTCCTGCGGGGTGAGCATGTCGCATTCGAAAGCGATCCAGCCACCTTCCAGTTCAGCGTGGCCATTGACGATCGGGCCGTAGTAGCTCAGGCCGTTGTCCAGGGTCACGCAGATGTGCGTGGCTTT
Organism: Pseudomonas alkylphenolica; assembly: GCF_000746525.1. Classification (NCBI taxonomy): domain Bacteria; kingdom Pseudomonadati; phylum Pseudomonadota; class Gammaproteobacteria; order Pseudomonadales; family Pseudomonadaceae; genus Pseudomonas; species Pseudomonas alkylphenolica. Next base: position 2,290,487 of record NZ_CP009048.1, on the reverse strand, counting down.
GTCGGGTGCTGCCAGGGTGCCGACAAAATGCACTTTTTTCAGGGTTTCAGTCACCGCCTCAAGACCGACCCGGATCGCGACGTTCTCCACCGCTTCGACGTCATCATGCAGATCGTCGCTAACGGTCACGGTGGCTGTGTAGTTGTACATGCTTGAACTCCAACGACGGATAGATCGGCGTCTGCTGACGCACTCGGGCGCCTAGGGTAATGGAGTGTCACGGAAAAATCCCGTTCGCTTCGACATCCGGCAACGCCAAACACTGGTATTGTGCGCCCCCGCCAAGACTATTCAGGGAAAATACATTGACCGCTGAACAACACCTGACCTCGGACCTGTTCGAAGTCGACAAGCGCCTGGGCCTCAAGCCCGTGGTGGATTTCAACACTTACCTGGAAAAGGCCTTCGGCGACGGTCCCTGCCGTTGCAGCCGCTGCCTGGCCGCTGCCGGCGATGAGTCGGGCTACGAGCACGCCCACAGCTTCGAGCTGGCCGGGCAAAAACTGCATCGGCGCTTTGCCACCACCGCGGGCAGCGACGTGCTGATGGTGCTGAAAAAAGCCTGGCTGTCGTACACCAAGGCCGAGCTGCCGGCGCTGGGCAATCTTGACCTCGATACCTTGCGCGCCTTCGTCGAGCCGCAGTTGCACAAGCGCCTGGTGCCGTTGCTGCTAGCAAGTGGCCTGGCCAGGGACGTTGACGGGCAACTGGTATTGCAGGCGCAAGCGGGCGATTGATGGTCATGGCGGTGGAGGTCCGCGACGTTGCGGACCGCTCCACCGCGCAAACCTCTACAAGACGCCTTTACCGATCAGCACACCCTCAACCTTCTGCCCATACAGGTTGACGCCATCATTGGCGTGGTATTTGACCCGCGTCTTCTCGATCGAACCCTCCACCAGCCGCGGGTCCTGCGGCCGTTCATGACGGTTGATGAAGGCGGCGACATCCCAGGCCTGCTGATCGCTCAGACTGCCAGGCTTGCCCAGCGGCATGTTGTATTTGATAAAAGACGCCGCGGTGTTGATCCGGTGCATGCCCGCGCCCCAGTTGTACGAATCCTTGCCCCAGAGCGGCGGCATCACGTAGTCCTGCGCGACTTTCTGGCCCTG